>JAIMKT010000072.1 GCA_020692245.1 Microcoleus sp. GA_180221_E-2-1-MAG-45_12 | reverse complement strand
ACTGGAGGAATTTCCATCCCTGCCACCACAGCAATTTTTCCAGTTTCACTCACACAGGCAGCCAAAGCTCCGGCCAGAAAAGCTACTTGATCTTCGGCAAAAATCAGGCTAGTGACGTTTTTTAGGTCTTTGGTGTAGGGATCAACACCGTCGGCTCCCGGTGGGTAGGCAACATCGACGATCGCAAACTTAACATCAGGATATTTTTTCGCCATCGCTGCCGTCGCATCAGCCATCAAGAAGCCCACGGTAATGACTAAACCTGCGCCCTCGTTCACTTGGGTTTCAATATTTTTTTCAATATCACTGGTGGAGGCGGCGACTACATAGGAAAAATCTAATCCGGCGGCTTGGGCAGCTTCTCTGGCTCCCTTGAGGCTATATTCATTGAAAGATTTGTCGTTTTCGGAGCGATCGAGGACAATCCCTACTTTTTTCTTTTCAGCCCCACTAGCCGCCGTCGGTGTATCGCCACTGGCAGTAGGACTAGTTCCCCCACAGGCATTGATTAACAAAGATAAGCTCAGGGCAAGGGCGGGTAAAAATCTTCTTCTTTTCATCATAATTTTTTAGATATTTCTTGGCTAAATTAGTTAACAACAAAACGCCATAATTAAATGTGCAACATCTAACAGTTTTATGGGGATCACAAATTGACGATCGCAATCTACAGGCTCCTGAGGGGAACTTTTGGATCCAAAATGCCTACACCTGCACCAAAAATTTTTTCTAATCTAACTTAAAACCCAAATTTGTTCTAAATCTAATCTTAAAAATGTTTCCCGCTATACTTTTAACACCAGAAACACAGCGATCGCCACTACTTAGGCAAATTCCGGGGATAACTTATACCCAAACTCCCAAGAGAGCCTCAAGGCAACTCTCTCCCAAAACCCTGATTTTCTTAATTGGCATTCCCGGCAGTGGTAAATCTTCCCAAGCTAGTTATCTCCATCAAAACTTTGACAGTGAGATTATCTCCCCCGATCGCCTCCGGCAGCAATTATTTGGCGATGTCCAGATTCAAGGGAGTTGGGGGCGAATTTGGCAGCAGGCAGGGCGAGAGTTGCGGCGGATTCTCCAATCTGAGAAGTTAGCTATCTATGATGCCACCAATGCCCGGTGTCGCCATCGTCGCCAGACCCTTGCCTGTTGTCGAGCCTTGGGCTTTCAGCAAATCATCGGTATTTGGCTAGATATCCCCTTGGAAGTTTGCTTACAACGGAACCAAGGGCGCGATCGACAAGTTCCCGAAATCGTGATTAAAAATATGTCCCAAGCCCTCCAGCAAAATCCCCCCAGCTTGGCAGATGGTTTAGACTGTCTACAGCGTTATATTTTAGTTGGGGAAAAATTAATCCTGCGGTCTGGGGCAGGGGCTTTGTCTAGGGCTTACCGGACTTTTCGAGAGCAGAAATAGTAAAAACCGTACCAGCAACTCTTGAGAATTGGTCTAGAAATTAATAGATAATTGAACTTGACAATAGGGAATTGATAACTCTTCCACAAATTTCTAGGGAAATAATCTAGAACAATAATTTTTAAAATATAACTAGCTACTATTCAGGAACTCCATAACTATGGCAACCACAGATTTCAAAGACTACTACTCAATTTTGGGGTTGACTAAGACTGCCTCGGCTGATGAGATCAAAAAAAGTTTCCGCCGTCTGGCTCGGAAATATCACCCCGATATGAACCCCAACAATAAAGAGGCTGAGGCGCAGTTTAAGCAGGTCAGTGAAGCCTATGAAGTGCTGGGAGACCCAGAAAAACGGCAGAAGTATGACCAGTATGGACAATATTGGAAACAGGCAGGAGAAGCTCGATCGCCCGGAGCTGGCGGTGTTGATATGGGGGGCTTTGATTTTAGCCAGTACGGAAATTTTGATGAATTTATCAATGAACTCCTCGGCAGAATGGGGGATTCTGGAACTAGTTCTCGTCCCGGTTCTAGCCGGAGTTATAGCTATCGCCCCGGTGGTGGTTTTAGCGATTTTGGGTTCAATGATTTTGGGAATAGTTATGAGCAACCCGCCAGTGTCGATCGAGAAGCAACGGTGAGTTTGACCTTGGGGGAAGCCTTCCGAGGAACAGAAAAGCGGTTTACCATCGGTTCGGATACGGTGGATGTGAAAATTCCCGCCGGGGTGAAACAGGGCAGTAAGGTACGGCTTAAGGGCAAGGGACAGATCAATCCCGCTACTCAGCAACGGGGAGATTTATATCTAGTGGTGGAACTAAAACCCCATAGTTTCTTTCAGTTCGAGGGAGAAAATTTAGTCTGTGAAGTACCTATTACCCCCGATGAAGCGGTGCTAGGAACGGCGATCGAGGTGCCGACGACTGAGGGCAAAGTCACCATGAATATTCCGGCAGGAATCCGCCACGGGCAAACTCTCCGGCTCCGGGGCAAAGGCTGGCGCAATGCCAAGGGAGAACGCAGCGATCAGATGGTGAAAATTGCGATCGCCACCCCCAAAGAACTGACGACCAAAGAACGAGAACTCTACGAAGAAATTCGAGACAATCGCACTACTAATCCCCGCAGTCACCTGACTCAGATTACGTTCTAGGATTGATCTTGAAGATGCTCCTCAAAACTATTCTCACATAATAAAATTGCAAAATAAAACTACTTTTGAAGATTGCCATGGACATTTATTGCTATGGACAATAGTTTTGGCAACAGCTTTTGAGGATTAACGCTTCAGGGGAATTTTGATTAAAAAGGTAGTTCCCTGACCGGGGGTAGAAACACATTCCAGCCGTCCCCCGTGTCTTTCGGCAATAATCTGGTAACTAATAGACATGCCCATCCCTGTCCCTTTACCAATGGGTTTGGTGGTGAAAAAGGGGTTAAATATCTGTTGCTGGATTTCTGGGGCAATACCCGCCCCGTTGTCGGCGATCGCAATCTCGACCCAGTTAAAGTTTTCTTGGGGTTTCTCTGGAGATTTTGCTAGGAATTTTTCTGGAGATACATCCCTTGAAATTAAACTTGGGATCAAAGAAGTCGTGATCGTAATTTGGCTGGGGTGGGCTTGGATCTGTTGATAGGTTTTGCCTACATGGGTTTCTGCAATGGCATCGATGGCATTTGCCAAAATATTCATTAGTACTTGATTAACTTGACTGGGGTAACATTCCACAAGGGGCAGATCGCCATAATTACGAACGACATTAATCGCTGGACATTCTGGCTTATCCTTAAACTGATGTTGCAAAATCAGCAGCGTACTATCAATACCCTCGTGAATATCCACAGCCTTAAATCCTGATTCATCTGTCCGGGAAAAGTTACGCAAAGACAACACAATATGCCGAATCCGTACAGTTCCTAATTTCATAGATTCAATGATTTTGCCCAGATCATCCATCAAGAAATCTAGTTCCATCTCCTCCACGGCGGCTTGGATTATCGGGTCTAGATCAGGATACTGTTGTTGATAAAGCAAGATCAAAGACTTGAGACTTTCAGTATATTGCTGGACATGGGTTAAATTGCCATAGATAAAGTTGACGGGATTATTAATTTCGTGGGCAACTCCGGCAACTAACTGCCCTAAACTCGACATTTTTTCTGCTTGAATTAACTGCCCTTGAGTGCGTTTTAATTCGTCGATCGTACTTACTAATTCTTGGTTAATTTTAGTTAAATCGGCTGTCCGTTTTTGTACCCTTGCTTCCAATTCTTCATTAACTTGAGTTAATAATTCTTCTGTATGTTTTCGGGAAGTAATATCTGTGCGAATTGCTAAATATTGATAAGCGATACCTTGACTATCTAAAAAAGGAACGATCGTGGTATCAACCCAATAAAAAGTATGATCCTTAGCTCGGTTTTTGATCTCAGCTCGCCAAGTTTCGCCCCTAGAGATCGATCGCCACATATCTACAAAAAATTGTGGGGAATGATAGCCAGAATTGAGAATCTGATGGTTCTGCCCCATTAGCTCTTCCCGTGCATATTTTGATATCTGACAAAACTTATCATTGACAAAGGTAATTATCCCTTTTGCATCGGTAATCGCCACGATCGAAGTTTGATTTAAAGCATAGGTCAGTTCTGTTAATTTACTTATTTGTTCATTAAATTCTAGATTTCCTAACTGTTTATCTAAAGAGCCAATCACCTGACTAATGACGGGTAGATCACGAAGTTCTAATCTGTCTTGAGCTTGATTCATGAGGGGTAGTTCACAAAATTCCCAACTATCTTCCCAGCTATTTAATAGAAAATTCTGAACGGGGAAATTATCACCATTCCAGTTATTGTTTATGGAACTAATCTCTGTATATTTACCCATGATATTTCCCTATAAATCATTGACTATTTGTAGCTATGGATTAGCTCTAATTTCCATATTATCTATGGTTATTCCAGGTAACAAGCTAAGACATATAAGTTCATATAAACTAAGTAGAAACCACGGACAAGCGACAATATCTCATCTGTATCATCACTGGCAGATCAGATGGTTAGATATGTCATAATTAGGACTATATCTAGTATTCCTTTATCTAAAATCATGAGCCTAACTTCTAGCATCCCTGTCTCCTGCCAACATCTATCTTCGGAAGTGGGCATTCTCCTTGAACTCTTGAAACAGCAATCATCCCTGCGGGGTCAAGATATTCCGGCGGTGCAAGCCTCTCTACGGAAAGTGATTTCTCCCACCTTTGAGATTGTGTTTGCGGGGGCTTTTAGTGCGGGTAAGTCTATGCTGATTAATGCTCTTTTGGGACGGGAATTGCTCTACAGTGCTGAAGGTCACGCCACCGGGACAGAATGTTATATTGCCTACGCCGAAGCTCCAGATGAGCGAGTTGTCCTGACTTTTTTAAGTGAGGTGGAAATTCGGGAAGAGGGGCAGATTTTGTGCGATCGCCTCCAGCTTGGTTCCCTCGGCAATCCCAATGATGGAGCAGTGGTGGAGAAAATTACGGTGGCTTGTGAGCAGATCCTGACGGAAGAAGGGGGAGAAGGTCGATCGCAACGGGCGAAGGAAGCTAAGGCTCTAAGTCTCCTGCTAGCAGGATTTGCTGCCAACCGAGAGCGAATTAGTTCCATCAAAAATGCCGTCTATTCCATGGAGCAGTTTAATTTTAATAATCTCAAAGAAGCGGCGGGTTATGCACGGCGGGGCGTAAATAGTGCGGTCTTGAAAAAGATTGAGTATTACTGTTGTCATGACTTGTTAAAAGATGGCAATGTTTTGGTAGATACACCGGGGATTGATGCGCCTGTGAAACGAGATGCAGAATTAACCTATTGTAAAATTGAAGACCCAGATACTTCGGCGGTGATTGCGGTTCTCAAGCCTGCTTCCGAAGGAGATATGACTACAGAAGAAACCGAGCTGATGGAAAGAATGCGGAGTAATCCGGGGATTCGCGATCGAGTCTTTTATGTATTTAATCGTGTAGATGAAACTTGGTACAATACTCAACTTCATCAACGCCTTGAGGATTTGATTGCTACCCAATTTCGGGATACAAGGAGAGTGTTTAAAACTAGCGCCTTGCTGGGTTTTTATGGCAGTCAAATTTCTGGCACGGGAGAGAGTGATCGCTTCGGTTTAGACAGCGTTTTTGCTGACAGTATGAAAAACACCGGAATCCAAGAAGATACGCCTCAATTTGTCCAAGAATTTAACCGTTACTGTACAGGCAAATTACCTGCCAATAAATTTCGAGTTTCTGTGCATAATTATGAAACTCCTCAGGAAAACTATGTCCGGATTCTTCAGGAGTGTGGACAAGATTTAATTGATCAGTTAACTAATGACAGTGGAATTAAAGAATTTAGCCAAGCAATTTCCTATTATCTTTCCACCGAAAAATGTCCCCAACTCTTTGAAAATCTTGCTAATGATCTCCAACCCATTACCATAGCTCTGTGTCAACTCTATTCTCAACAAAACCGAGAGTTAATGAGCCAACCCCACGAAATTGCTGGCATTAAATCCAAACGATTGGAGCAGTTAAATGGAGATTTAGTCCGCTTGGGAGAAGATTTATATCAACACCTAAATCAAGAGATTAATGATATTGTCACCAACAAGTCGCCCCAATTTGAAGAAGATTTTCGGAAAATGCAGGTGAAAATGGTTTCAAAAATGGATGAATTGCTGAATACTTTTTCCATAGAAGATGCCTATAGCAATGCTGTAAAATCCCATCCCCGCAACTCTACAGCACCTTTATTGGCAATTTTAGTAGAGGCTTTTTATTATTTAGCTAATGCTCTAGAAGATGCGATGGTGACTGAAATTCAGCAAATTATTCATAATGCTTTTATTGCCTTAAATTCTCGAATTCTTCACCAAGATTATTATCGAGAGCTATGTAGATTAGTTGGTAATGACGTAGGACTAGAAGAAACAGTTAATAATTTAGAAACAGCAATTCAACTAGCGATTAAACAGGTAGCAACGACAGAATGCGATAAATATCTCCGGGAAAGTGCCAGATTTTATGATGAAGGAACTTTTTCGATCTACCAATTTCGTCAAGTGCTGAATCAAACTTCCTCTGGTTATGATAGTGATAGTATGGTCGAGGCAGAGCCAGCAATTCGGCAATTGTTAAAGTTAGATTTTGAGCCGAAAGTTAGTAATACAATTCATAAAACCTTTCGCCAAGCAATTAATCAAATCTTGAAAATTGAGCTTTTATCCGTGGCAACAAAACATAAAGAGATGATCTTACAGCAATATTCCCAAGCTCGATCGCACCTTGAAACCACCCTAGAAAAAGAAGCCCAAGGGCAACTAGCCACCACCCAGCGTCAACAGGCAGAACTCCAGACTCAGGTAACGGCTTATAACCATGCAGTACGATCGATTAATAGTTGTTTTCAGGAAATGCGGATCGATCGCTACCAATTGCCTTTAGTGGATGGTGTAAATTTGGTAGAGATAATTTCTGAGTAGACATAATTTAGTCACTAGTCAGATCACGAGTTAATCGTCAATTAATCACTAATTAATTAAGTCTTTATTTTATGTATAGACCCAAATCTTTCCAAGAAGATAATACTAGTAAACTAGTCTCTTTTATGCAAGCTAACAGTTTTGCAACCTTAGTGTCCATATTAGACGGGGTTCCTTTTGCCTCTCATATTCCCCTAGTAGTAGTAATTAAGAATGATGTAGTTAAATTAATCGGTCATCTAGCCAAACAAAATCCCCAGTGGCAAGCTTTTGCCTCGGCAGAATCCCTAGCTATCTTCACCGGGGCGCACGCTTATATTTCCCCTAGTTCCTATGAGAACCATCAAAATGTCCCCACCTGGAACTACATTGCTGTCCATGCCTACGGCTTCCCTAAAACCATTACATTTCATGAGGCACCAGAGTCGATGGATCAGATGATTAATGAAATGGTCGATACCTATGAAGTTGAATATAAATCCCATTGGCAAAGTTTATCTCAGGGCTACCGAGAAGGGATGATGCAGGGCATTGTGGGTTTTGAAATGATTGTCGATCGACTAGAAGGTAAATATAAACTAAGTCAAAATCGGAGTGAAGTTGATCAACAAAATGTATCCAATAAATTACTCCAAAGTTCAGATCCAGTTATTCATGCAATAGGGGCAGAAATGCAACAAAATCTAGAGAGATAATTAAAATTTCAGCCGCCAAGCAACTAAACTTTCGGCTTTACCTTTGGCATGGATGGGTTCACATAGTTCTACTTGTAATTGTGGAAATGATTGCTGAAATAACTGTTTGGATAATGCCTGATAAACTGCATCAGAAATAGTAACTGCTCCGGCTGGGGTTGCCCCTTCTAAACGCTTGGCTGTATTAACCACATCTCCAATTACCGTATAGGTACGTACATCTTCTCCCCCAAACAAACCTTCAATTACACTGCCACAATGTAGCCCACATCCTGCACCTAATGCATAGGGATTGAGAATTTCTGAGGCTGCTTTGGAGATAGCTTGGGCAGCAGCAATACCTTGTTGAGGAGTCGCATAAATTGCCATAACTTCATCGCCCGTAAACGTAATTCTCAAGGGCTGATATTGAGTAGCGGCGGGTTCCACTCGTTTATAGTATTCATTTAAGACCACAGCAACTAAATCAGGCGAATTTCTCTCACACCAAGCGGTGAAACTCCGAATATCCATAAACAAAATAGTTCGATCGCACTTCTGAAAAGCTAGAGCCTCTGGATTACTTAAAGCTGTAGTAACTACGTGGCTACCCATCCCCCACTCTGCCATATTTCCTAATAGTTTAGCTGTTGCTTGTAGTTGCTTTCTTTGTTTCACCAGTTGGAGAGATTGTAAACCCAATAGTAATCCGATTAGCACCATACTCCAAATCAAGAATTTATGGGTGGGATTTTCAGTAAAATTGATAATTAGTGATTGATCAACAACTAAAGCCTTAGACTTAATATTGACCACCAGATAAAAAGCAACTACCATTAAAGCCCTTGCTAAACTTTCTAAGGGGATTAACCAATTATCAAGCCCCTTCACCCAATGAAATCGACATCCTTGTAGAGTAGCAATCATTAGGGAAAATAACCAAAAAACTATATGCGTCGGGTCGAGAAAAAAATGTAGTCCGTCGATCGGCGCATCAATTAGTGTGTAAACTCCGACACAGATTAAATTTCCCCAAAACCGATGGGAGTTCGATCGAGACAAATACCAATTCTGCACCAGCATTGATATTATCAGTAAGTATTCTGTAGGGTCTGCAACAACTTGTAGCCAACCAACCAATATCAATTTTGATAAAATTTTAAGAATTAGAAAGTGACCACTATTACCTAAAAATTCAATTAAAAAAGCGTTAAGGCGAGTACCTTTTAACTTAATTTCTAAAATATCTTTTGATTTTTCTACTTTTAGATTTTCTAAAAATGATTTTTTCACTTAATATTAATACCTAATTATCTTGCATTTTTATCCCTATCTCTATAAATGTTAAATGCACCCATACCAGATCGCAAAAGTAATTTTTTACATACTTTAATAATACCAGACATAGCACTATCAGAAATGATTAATTCTAGCTATTATCTTCTACTTTCGGCTGGCGTTTTTTCCGAAATATCCCAGTCATATTAATTCCTGTAATTAGCAATAATACTGCGCCTAAACCGACAAAAAGCACATAAACTGGGGTTAGAAATTCTCCTAGAAATTCTCCTTGATGAATACTCAATAAGACTTTCCCTACCTCTTTTGACATACCAAACCAACTTCTCCCAATCCGATAGATTGAACCCGTGATTGTGCTAACTGCTAAGGGTAAGAAAATAATTGGTGCAGATAGGCGGTGGATTTTCCGAAAATCAAGTTTTGCATTTGGTCTTTCTGGTCGGTTAGCAAGTAATCTAGTCATGATTACCCCACTAATTATTAGCCCAATTACCCCAAGAGCCAGAAAAAGTACATAAAATGGTCTAAGTTGCTTCCCTAAATAGTTGCCTTGGTGAATATCTAAGAAAATTTCTACAACATCACCTTCTATCCCGAACCAACTTTCTGTTACCCGATAGATAACTCCCGTGAGAGCAGTTAATAATAGAGGAATAAAAATAATTGGGGCGATTTGGCGATGATATTTCCGAAAGTTAATATTAGCCATTTGTCTAAGTCTCCTATAGCTTTGCCATTTGTCAGATTTTGTCAGTGACAAGCTAAACTAGTTTTTTATATGACTTGTATAACTTGCACAACTTGTATATCCTGACTGTAGCTAAAAAAAGTAAGGAACTCGGAAAGGAATGATATCTTATTTTATTCTCGGCTGATATTCAAGGTTCCCTTAATCTAGACCTCAGCCCATTTACGCAGTAAGTTGGCAATACTCTTGGATAGCAAGTCAAACTCTGTTGTTGTACTAGATTGTTGAGAGAGAGAATTACAAACAGTATCTAGGTCAAATAGGATTTCTCGATCGCCCGTCTCTCTAATTAAACTCTGGATCCAACTTATTGCTGCTAACCTCTCTCCTGCTGTCACAGGTTCGACCCGGTGCAAAGTTGTAGAGGGGTAAAGGATGAGGGAGCCAGCTTCTAGCTTAAAAGCCTGTTCCCCTTGAGTACTCTCGATTACTAGTTCTCCGCCTGTGTAGGTAGTAGGATCACTGAGAAACAGGGTAAAGGATAAGTCCGATCGCATCAATTTTTCCTTACCCATGATTGCATTATCAACATGGGTTCCGTAGTACATTCCTTCTTGATAGCGGCTAAAAATAATGGGGCGCATCGCCTTAGGGCGGGCTGCTATTTGGAATAGGGAACTACGCTTGAGAGCTGCGCTGACTACATCTCTAAGCTCCTGAGTCTGATGTGCATCATTTTTTAGTTGAGTATTATTTTTTACCTTTTGGGCATACCAGCCTGCGGTTAGCTTGCCATCAACAAATTCAGCTTCTTGCAAACTATCAACTATTAACTCCAACTCCTCGCCAGTGAGAATATTTGCCATAGGTATAATCATGGATAAAGCTCCTAAATTTAATTTATCTCTTGTTAAATCACAAGCACAATGTAACAATAATATTCCTTTCTTGTAAACGGTAATTTCCCTAAATCTTTATATTTTTTATCTTTCCTAGTTCTTTACTTTTTTGTGTGATAGTACTAATTAATCAATAATTAATCGCCCAATTCGAGGATTTTAGAATATGAAAATGACAACTAAGATTTGGTTAGGTATTGGTACGTGTGTCTTAGCTTCTGTAGGTGGTCATGCAATTGTTTCTGGAAATAATTCTGCTATAAACCAGTCTAATTCTCTAATTAAATCTGGATTAACTAGTAGTACTAATGCAACTAGTTTCTTCGTTAGTAATGATAAAACTGTTAAACCAATAACTTTGACTGCTAGTCGTTATGAGCAAGGAGGAGAAAGGGGTGAGAGCGGTGAGAGCGGTGAGAGCGGTGAAAGTGGGGAATCTTAATTCAGATTTCTTCCTGATTTAATCCTCTTAATAATGGAATCATCTTACTATAGATGAAATGTGTATCTATTTCTGAAATTCTGAAATTCTTACTAAGAATTAGTCCATGTGTGTATTAGTATTTATTCGCACATGGACTATTGTAACTACTTTGTAATCAACTAATTAAAGGATTCTTGAGATGAAAATAACAACTAAGATTTGGCTTGGTGTTGGTGTTTCTATTTTAGTTTCGGTAGCTGGTGGCTCGATCGCCTCAGCAAATAATTCAGTAGCTCTAAATGATACTAACAGTGTGATAGGAAACAAACAAACCCAAACCAATAATAGTCTTTCAGACACTAAAAGCGGTGAAAGCGGTGAAAGCGGTGGGAGTAGCAGAAGTAGCGGCAGCACCGGAAGTAGTAACAGCACTGGAAGTAGTGGAACTGGCAGTAGAAGTGGTGAAAGCGGCGGAAGCAATAGAGGTGGTGGGAGTAACGGAGGCGGTAGAAGCGGCGGAGGTGGCAGAGGTGGCAGGTCTTAATTAACATAAGTTCAGGATAGGAATATCCCCTTAATCTTTTTATTTAGGGGATATAGGGGAATCTTACCTGAAAACAGCTACCTACTCCTAATTGACTAGTAACACTAATTTCTCCTCGGTGATGTTGGGCAATGGCTTGGGCGATCGCTAACCCCATCCCCAAGCCTCCCTCCCGGCGATTTCTTGCCTGATCTGCTCTCCAAAAGCGATCGAACACCAACTTAATATTTTCTGGAGCAATTCCTATGCCTGTATCTTCTATCTCTGCAACTACAGAACTATTTTGGCTACTCAGAGAAACTGTAACAATGCCATTTTGAGGAGTGTAATAGATAGCATTACCAATCAAATTAGAAAAAAGACGAGTTAGCTGGGCAGCATCTCCCATCATCGATAAATTACCTTCTAAATTTGCCTTAAGTGTAATATCTTTTTCTTCAGCTTGTAGTTCCCATAAATCCAGCAAATCTTCCAGCATTTCATCTAAGGGAATTTTAATCCATTCATGGGTAATTGTTGGGGTTATTCGATCCATTCTGGCTAATAAAAGTAAATCTTCTACTAACTGGGTCATTTGTTTGGTGGCGGAGTTGATTGCGGCTAATTTCTTGACATCTGCTGCATGAACTCTTTCGGGGTGACTCTGCATTACTTCTACAGAAGTTTTAATCGCTGTTAATGGACTTCTTAATTCATGGGACGCATCGGCGGTAAATTGCTTTAATTGTTGAAAACTTTGTTCGATCGGTTGCAGAGATTGCTTAGTTAACCATAAACCACCTACGGCTGTTAAACCTAAAGCTACGATACTACCAAAACCTAATTTCCAACGCAATTCATTAAGGATTTCCTCCACTTTTTTAGTAGATTCATTAGTTCGGATATAGCCTTCTAATTGTCGCTGTCCATCATCTTCAAAATAGACAGGAAGCACAACAGTCCGAACCTCCCCATTTTGGAGCATTTGGTAGCCTAGCTGGAGAGGTACATTGACAAAAGTTTTCCCGGCACTTCCTAGGGTTATTTTTTCTGCATCAAACCACTCTACGCCTTGATCTGGTTGTCGGAGATTTTGCCAAGGAATATCTAAATCTCCATCATTATCTAAGATGCGATTACTCTCAATTTTTATCTCTCTATCTTTCTCCTCATTTTCATGTTCTTCTTCTCGATCGTGCTCTTTGCTATCACTACTATCATCACTATCACGGTTATCTTTTTTCTGTTCAGTAGCTTCTTGATATTGTTTTTTAATAGGGACTAAATTATGAGATGCTGCTTGAGCTAAAGTCTCTAAACGCTGATCTAGTTCTTGATAGAGGCTACTTGCAAATAATTCATATACTGCGATCGCCGAGGTTCCCAAAATCGCAATCATAACTGTCAAATAAGACAGCAAAAGCCGGGACTTTAAAGTCTGAAATTGAGGATTAGAGGTTTTGGTTGAGCCGATAACCCATGCCATAAATAGTCTCAATAAAGTTAGCTGGTGCGCCTGCTGTTTTTAGTTTTTGTCGCAAACTTCGCAGGTGAACTTTGATGGTTTCTTCCCCGGGCAAATCTTCAAAAGCCCAGAGATGATCTAGGATCATAGTCCGGGTTAAAACTCTGCCATTTGTACGTAAGAACAATTCTAGCAGACTGTATTCTTTGGGAGTGAGATGCAGCAAATTAATTCCATAAGTCACTTGCTGGGTGTTGGGATTTAAACATAGATTTTCCCACTCCAAAATAGGTGGTAAAGTTGTGCTACTCCGGCGTAGTAAGGCTCTAATTCTAGCGGTTAATTCTGGCAAGTCAAAGGGCTTAATTACATAATCATCAGCACCTACATCTAAGCCAAGTACTTTATCTGTGCTAGTATCTCTGGCAGTCAACATTAAAATAGGCGTTTGTAATCCAGACGATCGCAGTCTTTGGCAGAGAGTAATACCATCAATTTTAGGCAGCATTAAATCTAAAATAATCAGGTCATAATTACCAGCTTCAACAAAATTCCAACCTTCTTGACCATCGGCAGCAATGTCTACAGCATAATGTTGGTCGGTAAGGGCTTCAGCAAGGGCTTGGGCAATGCGATCGTCATCTTCTACTAACAGAATTCTCATGTAGATAAACTAGAAACAAGTAATATGTGATATTAATCCCTAACAGATTGAATAAATGTTGCCATTGCTTGGACTGTATTAGGAAGTTGCACACAAGAGACTAAGAAATTTATATCTAAATCTGGGACTAGACGACTTTGATTTATTAGTTGATATTGATTATTATCTAAATGACTTTCTAAATAGTAGATTTGAATTTGATTATTCTCCCAAAACCAAACTTCCTTGATCTGGAGTCTTTGATATTTTTCTAGTTTCCGAATACTGCCACTGGTGATAGTAACTTCGATCGCCAAATCGGGATGATCCTTCCTTTCTCCCAAATAATAGGATTCATCGGGTTCAAAGGAAACAGTCTGCCGGGGGTCTTCACGGGTAGCACTGCCTATAGGAATAAAATCAATCTTTTTTTCATAAAAATATAAGGCTAATAATATTGCCAAAAGGCTTTTGATTTGTTCGTGATTTTCACCAATGGTCATGATTTCGACTACACCATCTAAATAATTAACTCGTACTCCAGCTATATCTGCCATTAATAGTTTCATCTTTTGGAACTCTGACCAAGGATGATAGCCGGGGAGTTGCAACAGTTGTTCTTCTGGTTTTAGAGATTTATTAGGGAGTTGAGTAACCATAGCATGTGTAGCATATTTGAATACTTAGTTAGGAGTTGGGGATTATTGAAATATTATAACGAATATTAAGAGCATTCAAGATTAATATTCAAGAAGTGAGAATAGGTTACATCTGTCTGTTTTAGTCACCCTAAATTTAGGATATATTTTAGTTAGCCTAAATTTATAAATTTAATAGATATAACTATGGGAAAAACTCCAAGAGTCAACCTTCCTGCTGAAGTTAGGAAATATGTTTTAGAGCGAGATAAATATCAATGCCAAAGCTGTGGTAGTTGCGATCGATCCAGCCTCCAGACTGATCATATTATTCCCTTGGCTCTGGGTGGCAGTAATGATCTAAGTAATCTCCAAGTTCTCTGTGCTAAATGTAATCAAAGGAAAAAAGATCATCGAGATCAGAGATTCGATCGCCGATTTTCTTAGAATAGCTAAAAGAAATAGGATATAATCTTTACCAGTTGAGTATTAATGCCTTAGTTATAAATTTAGTGCCAATTTAATGCCAATTAATCTCCAGCGATTACCTCTAAATTTGTCTCTGCGGACAGTTTTAATAGTTCCATTTGTGCTTCAGGTAGTTAGTGTAGTCGGTATAGTGGGGTATCTATCTTTTCTGAATGGACAAAAAGCTGTTGATAATATTGCTAATCAACTCCGACAGGAATTAGCTACCCGGATCAAAAATGAACTAGGTGCTTATCTGCAAGTTCCTGAACAATTTAATGCTCTGAATACGATCGCTCTCCGAGAAAGACAGCTTAACTTTAACCAAAGTGATCAGGGCTTACCCTCTTTAGTGCAACAGTTAAAAATGTCCCCTTTTATCTACGGCGTTTACTGCGGCAATAGTCAAGGAGAAATGTTTGGCTCCTATCGCATCAACGAAGAAAAGTTGGGCATGTCTTGGGTAACTAGCACTACCAACCAAGAGCTATACCTCTTTGATGTCACGCCCCAAGATCAACGGGGCAACTTTACCCGGAGTGCAGGAAAGTATGACCCCCGCCAGCGTCCTTGGTACAAAAAAGCGGTGGAGCTGAATCAACCAACCTGGGGAGATGTGTACCTAGATTTTGATACCCAACTTCCGGCACTCACTGCTAGTCAGCCCATCTACAACTCAGCAGGCGGTCTGGTGGGGGTGTGCGGGGTAGATTTGTTGCTTTCCGAACAGTTTCAAGAGTTCATGGGCAATTTACAGTTGGGGAAGACGGGGACAGCTTTTATCATGACAAGGACTGGAGAACTGATTGCCAACTCCACCCAGACTTCGATCATGACTGGTAGCGGGAAAGATGCAAAATTAGTTTTGGCAAAAGATAGTCAATCTCCTTGGATTAGTGGTATTGCCGTCTATCTCGATCGCCAACCCGGAGGACTAGGGGCAGTTCAGCAACCCCAGCAGCTAGCATTCTCCCTAGATGGACATCCAGAGTTGATTACCGTTACCCCTTTTAATAATAATGGGCTGGATTGGTTGATTGTGGTGGTGATTCCAAGGGTAGATTTTATGGAAGAAATTAATGCCAATACCCAGTCAACTATTTTTTTGTGCTTAATTGCCCTCATGGTGGCGATCGCGCTGGGAGTATTAACAAATCGCTGGATTGTCGGGCTAATTCTCAAGTTGCGGGATGGGACTCAGGCGATCGCCGAGGGAAATCTGGAACAAACCATTGATATTCAAGGGGTAGCAGAACTCAAGGATTTAGCGGGGACTTTTAACCAAATGGCGGGGCAGCTGCGGGAATATTTTCATGGTTTAGAAAGCATGGTCGAAGGACGCACCAACGAACTCCAGCAAGCGATCCATGATCTGAAGCAGACTCAATTTCAATTAATTCAGAGCGAAAAAATGTCGAGCTTGGGGCAGTTAGTCGCTGGAGTCGCCCACGAAATTAACAACCCTGTAAATTTTATCCACGGCAACCTCCGCTATGCTCAGGAATATAGCAACCAACTCCTGCATATAGCCAAGGTTTATCAACAGGAATCTTCCCCAGATCAACCAGCCAATTTTGGACAAAATCCCCAATTATCTTCAGAATCTCTGGAATCGATCGAGGACATTGATATTGCTTTCATCGAAGCAGATTTACCCAAGCTCTTTGCCTCCATGCAGAAAGGAACCGAGCGAATCAAGATCATTGTCGAATCCCTGAAAACCTTTTCTCGTCTAGGAGAATCTACCTTAAAAACCATAGATTTGCATCAGAGCCTTGATAGTACCCTTGTGTTATTGGAACATCGAATTAGTCAAGAAGATAGTCAAGAAAATAAATTAATTAATTCATCTTCAAATTCATCTCTAGATTCATCCATAAATCCCTCAACTGAACCATCAATCAATTTACCAACCAGTGCAGCAACGAATATCCCAATTAGTAAATCAATTAATATCAAGAAAAACTATGGAAAACTGCCCCTCCTGAAATGTAATGCTGGACAAATTGGTCAGGTATTTATGAATATTTTCACCAATGCCCTCGATGCCCTAGAAGAATACGCCGCCGCAACTCCCGAAGCTAATTGGCGAGGAGAAATTGAAATCACTACCGCCCTCACTGCCAACAATCGTCTCCAGATTGCGATCGCCGATAACGCCGCCGGGATTCCTCCCGAACTCCAAGAACGAATATTTGATCCCTTTTTCACGACCAAGCCTGTGGGTAAAGGGACGGGGCTGGGGATGGCAGTAAGCTATCAAATCATTGTCCAAGGTCATTACGGTTCCTTGTCTCTGCAACCTGTCCTACCCCACGGTACTAAGGTCATAGTGGAGATTCCTGCCTCCCCTAACTCGGTAATTTAGGGGAATAATTCAAGAGATAGTTTGGGTAAAAACAAACCTATGAGCTGGGCTGCTTCTCGTTAATCATTGCTGGCACTAGTTGTACCGAGAGTCCTTCCCTTGCCATGATAGTCTCTGGAAATTCGAGGGCTGCTTCTTCGCCGACTCGATCGAGAAAATCATCGTTATGGAGAGGATCATGATGGAAAATCACCAACTTTTTCACCTTCGCTGCCTTCGCAACTTTCACTGCTTCTTGCCAAGTGGAGTGACCCCAGCCCACCTTCGGACTCATGGGGGAATTGTACTCAGCATCAGTGTAGGTAGCGTCATAGATCATGACATCAGCATTCTCTGCTAAATACAAAACACTCTTATCAATATGATCCGCAAAATGTTCTGTATCCGTAATATAAGCAGCAGTACAGCCCCGCCAACTCACTCGATAGCCCACTGCTTCGCCGGGATGGTTTAACCGAGAATTTTCAATTACTACATCATCAATTTCTAGTTTTTCGCCCACCGCAATATCATAAAACTTCAAATCAGCCCCCATAATTTGGAGAGGAACCGGGAAATTGGGGTGAAGCATTTGGTCATTGAGACGCTGCTTGATGGTGGCTTTGTTGGGAGCGACGGTGCCGTGGATATGGAAGCAGTTCCCTTTGATAAACGCTGGAGTGAAGAACGGGAAACCTTGAATGTGATCCCAGTGGGAATGGGTGAAAAACATGTACGCTTCCACAGGCATTTGGGAGAGTAACGATTGCCCCAGAACCCTCAGCCCCGTGCCGCCATCAAAAATCAGCCGCTTCCCGCCGACCCGCATTTCAATACAAGGAGTGTTGCCGCCATACCTCACTGTTTCTGGTCCCGGACAAGCAATACTGCCCCGTACGCCCCAGAAGTGAATTGTAAATAGGTTTTGAGTATTAGACATGAGCTTGCTTTGGGTTGGGATTTCAGAACGATCGATCGGGCTGAGAGAATTTAGGTAGGTTGCCTTGAGTTAGCTTTCTTGGATAACGACAAGACCGGGGCTATCCTAAGAATTCACTAACCCTAACTGTATTAATTTTATCCGTAATTTCTGGCAACGAACCGGATAGTTAAGCATTACTTAGATGTTACTCAAAAACTATGTATCCTGTTATCTAAATATTACCGGAGATTTTCCCTAAATTGTACTCACTCTAGAATCGATCGGCATATCAGTCTAGAGAGGGAATTCTGGAGAGCAAATTATTGCCCCAAGGACGGCAGCTAATATATCTAGACAGGAAGTCTGTGGAAAACGAGCCAAGTAACTATCCTAGATAACTATTCTAGATAAATTTTGTAGGCAAATGATAAATTTCAGACTATTTTGCTGAATTCCCGTGAAAATAATTAATAAAAATCTTAACAATAATCTTTAACAGTCTTAGAATGAAGTTTAGGTTAATTGTAAAAATACTCAAAAATATTCAATGGTATCGAGAATCCTATGGCAGCTAATGTAGAAATTTACACTTGGAGTCGTTGTCCCTTCTGTATTCGAGCCAAGGGGCTACTAGACAAAAAAGGTGTCACCTATCAGGAATACTGCATTGATGGCGATGAAGATGCACGGGATGTAATGGCGGAAAGGTCTAAAGGACGGCGGAGTTTACCTCAAATTTTTATTAATGACCAACACGTTGGCGGTTGTGATGACCTGCACACCCTAGAGGCTAGAGGAAAATTAGACCCTCTCCTAGCTTAATTGGACATAATACAACAGAGCTTTTCTAGTTTGTAGCAGGCAAGTATATGGATTTACTAAAAGGCAAGGGGCTTAAGCCCCTTGTTCTAGCCCTTCGTTCTAACAAGAGAAGTAAGTCCCTGTTCTGTAAGGAAAATGTGTTTTTAGGACTTTTTACTTTGGCGCATCTGTTGGACAAACTGCTCAAAGAGATAATCCGCATCGTGGGGGCCAGGGCTGGCTTCGGGATGGTACTGCACCGAGAAGAAAGGCAGGGTTTTATGTTTGAGTCCGGCGACGGTACGATCGTTCAGGTTGAGATGGGTAATTTCTATCTCTGCTCCTAAGGACTCTTCTGTGACGGCAAAACCATGATTTTGGCTGGTAATCTCTACTTTCTGAGACAGTCCGGCGGGTTGATTCAATCCCCGATGTCCAAACTTAAGCTTAAAGGTTTCTGCCCCTAGGGATAAACCCAAAATTTGATGTCCCATGCAAATCCCAAAGGTGGGGAGTTTTTGCTCTAATAAAGTTTGGGTAGTAGTGATCCCGTCCTGTACTGCCGAGGGGTCACCGGGACCATTGGAGAGGAAAATTCCATCAGGATTGTGGGCAAGGATTTCTTCCGGGCTGGTGTCTGCGGGGACGACAATTACCCGACAACCATAGCTGGCAAGGCGACGGAGGATATTTCTTTTGAGACCAAAGTCGATCGCCACCACCGTAAATTCTGGCTCTCCTTGGGCAACAGCTTCGGGATGAAATTCCCACTCTGGGGTAGTCACTTCTGTCCAAGTGTAGGTTTCTTTGGTGGTGACTTCCTTCACAAGGTTAAGCCCTGCCATACTCGGCGCAGCTTGGACAAGTTTTAAGAGATCTCCGGGGTCAGTAACTTCTGTGGAAATCCCCCCATTCATAGCCCCAGAGGAGCGGAGCTTACGGGTCAGGGAACGGGTATCAATGCCGTAAATGCCGACTACATGGTGTTGAGCAAGATAATCGGGGAGGGATTGGGTCGATCGCCAGTTGCTGGGTTTAGCAGTAATATTTCGTGCGATCGCTCCCTTGACTTGGGGTTGGCTGGATTCATCATCTCCGGGGTTCACGCCAGTATTGCCCAATTCTGGATAGGTAAAAGTCACGATTTGCCCACAATAACTAGGATCAGTTAAGACCTCTTGGTAGCCAGTCATCCCTGTATTGAATACGACTTCACCGATACTTGTCCCGGTGGCACCAAAGGAGAAACCCTGATAGGTAGTGCCATCCGCAAGCACAAGTAAGGCTGGTTGGGGGGTGGAAGTTGCCATAGAAAATCATGCCATATTTTATTGTTTTGTAGAATTTAGCATAATCTCCTAGCGTAAATCCCCAAATTAATTATTTAGGTATTTAGGTCGATCGCCCGGTCTTAGAACAAAAGCTGGATCAAGGCAGAGCCGATCGTCCCCAAGAAACTGAGGAAATTTCCTTCTCCACCACCCCCCGGATTTGCGGCTGCTTCCATGCCTTTGATAAACATTTCCGAAGCGGCGATCCCATCAGCACTATTTTCTCTGGTGAATAAAGTCTGGGCAATGTTGGCATCTTGGACTGCACCTCGAACGTCTCCCAATCGATACCGAGATACTGCCCGCCCTAGGTAAGCTGGAGCATAGTCACCATTCAGATCCAAGGCTTGGTTATAAAAGTCGATCGCCCCCCGGTAATTGCCCCGCCCCGCTTCGCCCACGCCCCAAGCATAGAAGTTGTCTGGAGAGCCTGCATAGTTGGGGATACCCAAAGCCCCTTGAATAAAAGCTGTTTGTAAATTTACCCCCCGGAGATCGGCACTAAAAAATATTGCACTCCGCAGGTCTGCCCCATCTACCTGAGCCCCCGTCAAGATCGCCCCACTGAGATTTGCTCCGTTCAGGTTGGCTCCCCGTAAATCCGCCCCCCGCAGGTCTGCTCCGTCTAAGTTGGCTCGGCTAAGATTCGCCCTACTGAGATTTGCCCCGGCTAAATTTACTCTAGACAAATTCGCTACAATCAAACCCGCCCCCCGCAGATCACACTGCATACATTCTCGACTAGCAAGGAGTTGCCGAAGGTTTTCTAGTTGACTAGTTGTGCTGGGAGTAGTTTGGGCGATCGCTCCCCAACTAGTGACTGTCATCAGGGCTGCCGTGGTCAGGGTAGTGAAGATAGTTAGCTTAGGGGTTTGCATGGTTTTGGCTATGGTGCTGGTTAATAGTATATTTATTCGTGTATTTATTTTAGTCGTGTTTCTAAGCTCGATCGCAAGATACTAAAGATTCAAAGCCGAGATTCAGAGATCATAAATCAGAGAACTTGACATACTCCCCGACCTAAAGGCACGGGGATTCTAATTCATAGTTCACAGAAGTCCACTTGCTATATCAGA
>JAIMKT010000071.1:15795-21406 GCA_020692245.1 Microcoleus sp. GA_180221_E-2-1-MAG-45_12 | reverse complement strand
CCTCCAGTGTAGAAAAAGCAATGGGTGTGTTGCTTGAGGAGTAAATCCTCAAAGGCTCCAACTTTTTTCATCAAGTCAAATAATTGGTAGTAGCAACCAAAAAATACATGGAGACCCATTTCCACATGATTTCCTTCTGGGTCAACCCAACTGCCGACTTTCCCGCCGACAAAGGGACGAGACTCAAAAATTTCTACTTCACAGCCAGCATCGACTAAATCTACTGCCGTGGCTAAACCTGCTAAACCCGCCCCAATAATTACAACTCGCATCCAGAGCTACCCTCAGCGTTACCCTTAATAAATTTTTAGTTAATCTCTAAATTAATCTCTACTAGTCAGTTTCAAGAATTAATTACTAACTTAGTTTCTAATAATTACTTCACAAACTTTAACACAAATTTTAGCACAGTTCCCAAGAGAGGTGAGCTAGCATAGGGGCATCTAAGTGTTATTACGGAGGAAATCCTAGATGAAGGTTTATACTTTTAATGCAGACCACAATACTCCAGTGGAATTACTATATTCCCTCCGGTCTGAGCGTCGAGATGCTTTTTTCCAGCAGTTTATCGATCGCTCCCCTTGGCAAGAAGTCAAGAAAATCCAAGACTGTGATGTAGCGATCTTTCCCCACAAAGCCTTTCATCCAGAGAATCTCCAGCGCAATGACCTTTGTTTTGCCGCAGTCCAAACAGCAAAAGCCTATAACAAGCCTATCATCGTTGATGCCGCCTCAGACTCTGATGCCCCCCTAGATTTACCCTCAGCCCAAGTCTTGCGTTTTGGTATCTACAGTACTCTCCAGAAGCCCTACGAAACCGAGCGCCCCTACTGGTTCTCCCAGAATACCTATCAAGATTTATCTTCTCTCCCCATTCATCCTCCCCAACAACCTGTAGTCGGCTTTTGTGGAACTACTGGGTCTGAAGGGAAATGGTTTAAAATTGGTCGAGCATTACCGTTAGCGATCTCGAAAAAGCTCCTATCTCAGGGAAAATCTGCCAAGCCCCTTGATATGCGAGTTAAAAAAGGCATGAGCCACAGTTTAAGAGCTAAATGTTTAGATATTTTGGCAAAAGATCCTCGGATCATCGATCTGTTTGATGTCACCAATCAACTCCGAGATTACTACAACCCTGCTAACTCTAATCGGCAATTGTTAGAGCAGAAGTTTGTTAACAATATGGGAGACTGTCTTTACAATCTTTGTGTCCGGGCAAACGGGAATTATACCAGTCGTTTTTATATGACGCTGATTGCTGGCAGAATCCCTTTAGTTCTAGATACGGATTGTGTATTTCCTTGGGAAGAAAAAGTACATATGGTGAAAGTCCCAGCCCACGCTCTAGATCGGATTGGAGATTTTGTGATCCAGCATTTTGAGAGTTTTAGCGATCGAGCTTTAGTGGAAATGCAGCAGGAAAACCGAGAAGTTTATCAAAAGTATATGGCTCCCCATAAATTCATCCCAAATTTTGTAGAAGCGGCGGTCGATCGAACTCTAGCTCCCCTCAGTGTTTAGATACTCAATGTGTAAAAAAAATTGCCTCCGCAGGAATTTTCGGTAATATCTTGACCTAGATTCCTGCGATCGACAATTTGCAATTCATTAATTAGGTTTTAACTACCTTGCGCTAGGCAAAGTTAACTCTTTTTCTTGCCACCAGATTTCTTAGAGCTAGGTTTCTTCTCTTCAGCTTTCTTCTCTGGTGCTTCAGAAGATTTAGCCTCAGGCTCGACAACTTCTACCGCAGGAGTTTCGGCTGGCTTATCACTTGGTTGATCAGTGGTTTTACCCATCTGAGCAGCCACTTCATCAGCAAAGCTAGTTTCGTCTTTCTCGATCCCTTCTCCAAGAACGAAACGAACAAAGCGCCGAACTTCGATTTTCTCCCCCAGTTGTGCTGCTACTTGCTTGACTAGCTCATCAATGGTGATTGTCTGATCCCGGATATAAGGCTGATCTAGCAGGGAGATTTCCTTGAGGCGTTTTTCGATGCGTCCGAGGACAATTTTTTCCTTGATATTCTGGGGCTTGTTACCAAGATCATCCCGACCCATTTCAATTTCTTTTTCCTTGGCGACGGTCTCTGGGGGAATTTCTGACTCCCGGACATACTCAACTTGAGGACAAGCCGCTACCTGCATGGCAATATTTTTGGCAAGAGCCTTAAATTCGTCCCTACGGGCAACAAAGTCTGTTTCACAGTTTATTTCTACCAACACGCCGACTCGTCCCCCGGTGTGGATGTAGCTGTCAACGATACCTTCGGCGGCAACTCTGCCAGATTTTTTCTCAGCAGAAGTGATCCCTTTTTGACGGAGCCACTCGATCGCCTTAGTAACATCACCTTCACTTTCTTGGAGAGCTTTTTTGCAATCCATCATCCCAGCCCCGGTTTTGTCCCGGAGTTCTTTCACTAATTTTGCGGAAATGTCTGCCATGATTCTAATCCCGTGGTTAACTAAAAATTTCTACCCTTAATATCAAAATGGTAATAGATTCAGGCACTCTTCAACACCAGTCATCTACTACCAATTATGAGAGGTGGAGTTAATTTTGATCTGAACTTTCTTCAGAATCTACTTCTGATACTTCTAGTTCCTCATCAGCGATCTCATCTTCTAGTTCGCCTTCAAAAACTTCATAGTCTTCATACTCTTCCTCAACTTCTAGAGAGCCATGCCGTCCTTCATAGATTGCATCAGCGAGTTTACCGACAATTAACTTGATCGATCGAATCGCATCATCGTTAGCCGGAATTGGGACATCTGCTACATCAGGATCACAGTTGGTATCAAGCAAAGACACAATGGGAATCCGTAGTTTTTGGCATTCCAAAATGGCATTGTATTCCCGGAGTTGGTCAACAATGAGGACGATATCAGGCACTTTCCGCATGGTCTTGATGCCGCCTAGATACTTTTGGAGCTTGTAGAGTTCCCGGCGGAGCATGGAGGCTTCCTGCTTGGGTAGAAGATTCAAGGCTCCGGTTTCTTCCCGGCGTTCTAGGTCTTTGAGGCGATCAACTCTGGTACTAATCGTTGTCCAGTTAGTCAGCATTCCCCCCAGCCAGCGCTGGTTCACGTAGTAAGCTCCGCAACGGTGGGCTTCTTGGGCAATAATTCCCGCAGCTTGGCGCTTTGTACCTACAAATAAATATTTCTTGCCTTGCTCAGCAGCAGTCCGCACATAGCTATAGGCATCTTCCATAAGCTGGGCTGTCTGCACGAGGTCAATAATATGTACCCCATTGCGAGCCGCATAGATATACTGAGACATTTTGGGATTCCAACGGCGGGTTTGATGCCCAAAGTGAACCCCAGATTCCAACATCTGAGCCAATGTAATAACTGGCATATTTTTTACTCCTTAATTCGGGTTGAACCTACCATCCAGTGTGGATTTTCTTTAGATTTCCTCTGATTTTTCTGGAGCCTTTCTAGGTTTTATTCAGGCTTTTGGAAAACTCAGCAGCATCTCTCGAAGAAAACACCCGAAGTCACTAGATGCGTGATTTTTTTAGCTTTACTAGTATAGCACCGTTACTAGACAAAAAACTGGGATTTTCCAGAGACTATCAAAAATAAAAAACAGTCCCTAGGTGCATTGATTTTCTAGGAACTGTAATTAAGTTAAGTTATTTTGAAGTTGAGATTTTACTCTCTAGACTCTGCCATTGAGATTTTGAAATTGAGACTAACCTCTATCTTTTTCTGGGCGTACCACAGGGATAGGTAAGCACAGGCATGGTATCGGGAACAGAGACTTTTTGGGAGCCTTGTTCGAGATTCTGGCTTGCCTCTTGGTTGGTGAGTTTTGCCTTGAGGTAATCTACTTTGAGTTTGTCTACCATTTCTTCCCGTCGATCGTACAACCGTTTTAACTGCCGGGGTTCACACTTGTTCATGGTGTAGGCAGTGATCATGGGCAGGGCGATCGTGCTGTCGGTGTAACAAACCACGGTGTTGGGCAGTTCTTCTGGGTCTACTTTGCCCCAACTTACTGCTTCACTAGGCGTTGCTCCCGATAAACCACCTGTATCTGGTCTGGCATCGGTGATCTGAATAAAGTAATCGTGTCCCCGTTCTTCCAAACCCAAAACCTCGTGGAGTTGAGGCTGAGTTTGTAAGAGGAAATTCTTGGGACTTCCCCCGCCGATAATTAGGGCTGCACTTTTGCCTTCGACATTGGGAGTACCGCTTTGCCGGGCTGTGTAGGCGATCGCCGCCGTTTCGTTCACGTCAATGGAAGGATCAATGATTAATTGGGAACCTTCCAGAGCCAAGGCAGCTACATTCATCCCGATCGAGCTATCTCCCGGTGAAGAAGTATAGATCGGGACACCGCACTCGTAGGCCGTCGCCAACAGGCAAGAGTGTTTAATTCCTAATTGTTTCTCTACTTCCCGGACATATTTTCCTAGTAGGTGGTGAAACTCAGCAGTCCCCATCCGTTTCTGGAAAGGTTCTGCTTGCAAAATCCGCCTTAAGAAAGCATCGGTTTCTAGCAACACATCATAATCAAAGAAAATGTCGTAGATGCGAATCGTGCTATCTTGGCGCAGTTTTACGTCATCGATGAAAGGATTACCCGAAAAGAGTTCAAACCCTAAACCATAATGCAGATCATGGTAAAGATTTGCCCCAGTACTAATCATCCAGTCAATAAAGCCATGACGCATCAGGGGAGCGAGAATCCCCACCCCAAAGCCCGCCGGAGTCATTGCCCCCGACAAACTTACCCCCACAGTCACACCATCCTGAAATACCTCACGGCTCAATAGATGGCAAATTTCCCGTAATCGAGCCGAATTGTAGGCACTGAAGTAACTATCAATCAGGTCGACTACGCTTACATCTACTGCCATAGGGGCAGGTGCGATTTTGTGTCCGAGAATTTTTGGCATTTTTTATTCCCAAATTCAAGATTTGTACGTTGTTTGCTGTGTTTTGCAACTAACCACTGTACAGGCGAGGAAAGTGGCTAAATCCCTAGTTAGCTTGGTTTTCAGTTCCAAACTCTAGCGATCGCCCCTACCAGATTGGGTGATTTGTCTTGATATCAGCCGATCCACTAGTATAGCACTTACTGATCAAAACTGTTGTAACAATCTTCAAAAAATTACTGATTACCCAGCGATTATTTAATGCTGGCAAAAATATTAAATAATTCTTTTTTACCTAAACTTTTTTGTCTAAATTAGTTCATCAGGATTCAGCCCGATCGAGCGCACCTTTGCCCTGAGTAACTCCAAGGCTTGTTGAGCAGCTTCAGCTTTTTGTTTTTCTTGGTTGAGCAGTTCTTCACTACTCAGATAGCGATCGCCTACTACATTAAACCAACTTAATACTTCTCGCTGGAATCGATCGGTCGGCAGGACACAACGCCCAATCCCCAATCCTACCTCCGGCATCCACAATGGCTCTCCAGATTGAAGTTCATAACTTCCATTGGTCAGTTTATAGATTTCTAGAGGTAAATGCCGATCTCGCTGATGGAAATGGGGATTGTAGATCACGTAGTAAGGAACTCCTAAACGTTGATAAATCTCTAATTTTTGGTCATACTCCTTGCCGTAGGTCTGGGAAACTATCTCAATTACAAGCCT
>JAIMKT010000071.1:6603-15777 GCA_020692245.1 Microcoleus sp. GA_180221_E-2-1-MAG-45_12 | reverse complement strand
CTCCCAAGTAACATAGCTGCCCCGGGACTTGCCCCTCTTGCGTCGCTCCACCCCCAAACTCAGGAAGCCATCAGGAATCACGGGAATTCGAGGATTAGCACCAGTGGTGTGATAAACCCCCATATCCACCGCAAAGAACCAATCATCACGATCTTGCCAGATATGCTCTAGTAAAAACAGGAGAAGATTTGGGAGAAAATTCTGGTCTTCATTATCCACAGGCGTATCATCGGAGTCTGGTAATTCGCTGCTACTGGGCAGGTTTTGGTGTGGTACTTTGAGCATGGATAAATCCCCTCAGGTTTCCTAGCTATTTGTTTCTCATTTTAGCTTTCAGTTCTTGACGATGAGATTAACTAAAACAATCAAACTAATCAAAATCAAACTTACTCAACAAGTCCATGAGGCGATCGAGGTCATGCAAATACAAATAGCCAATCAAAGTTTCGAGGCTCGTAGCCTGCTGATAAATATCCACCGCTAGTCGTTTGGGGGATTTTTTCACAGCATTTCGCCCCCGACGGACTATTTCTAGCTCATCAGGGGTCAAAAGCGGCAATATTTTTGTTAATTGAACAGCTTGGCTCTCTGCCCGGACTTGGGCTACTACCCGTTGATGGTAGGCTTGGAGGCGCTGGGGCTGGAGATATACAGACCTGACATAGAGTTCATAGACACCATCCCCTAGGTAAGCCAAAACCGTAGGCGAAAGCTGGCGTAGCTGGTGGTTCGGGATAGCTACAGCCTGAATCCGTCCTAGGGAAATTGGGGAAATTGGGGAAATTGGGGTGTCAGAATCATCCAAAATATATACCAGAGATGAAATTGGGCGAAAACTAGGTTGATTTAAGTTTTTCGATCGCCGCATTAACACTAGTCTGGAGCGAGAGAAACTGCTCCAAACGCACTAGCTTCACCGTCTGAGTCACCCTTGGATTGGTTACTACTTGCAGTGTACCACCGTTGGTTTGCGCTGTTTTGACTAACTGAACCAAAGCACCCAAACCAGAACTATCGACAAAATCAATCTTCGATAGATCCAAAATAATATTCTTTGGTCCCTCATCGATGCATTCACCGATGGATTTCCGAAATATAAGCTCTGAAAAGGCATCTAACAAACCAGTGAGGCGGAATAACTGGTAATTGTCTTTGATTTCACGAGTGCCTCTCAAGCTGACTGTCAGGGTTAGTTGCTCAGGAATAACACCCTCCTAGAGATTTTGTACTCAATGATTTTTACTTAATTTTTACTTAAACATGAACATTTCTGTATATTCTACAGGAGAGGATCCGTAATTGGGGATCGGATATCTGAAAATCTCTGGGGTACTTTCCGTAGAGTTTAACTGTCTAGGTATCCAATAAGCTATTCACCTGAGATCACCTAAGATATTTATTGCCTATTTATTAAGCTACTTATTAACAATTTATTATTTACGGGAATTTAAATCTATGTCTTTATTTGACTGGTTTGCCAATCGTCGCAAAACCGAAGGAACTACATCAGGGACAGATGTTCGCCAAGAACGAGAAATCGCTGATGGGTTGTGGACAAAGTGCGAAGCCTGTGGGGCGGTATCCTACACCAAGGATTTACAGGCTAATGACCAAGTGTGTCTGGAGTGTGGACATCATTTGCGGGTTTATAGTGATGAACGGATTCGCCAGTTAATTGATCCCGGTACTTGGATGGCGATGGATGAAGACCTCCGCCCCATTGATGCTCTGAAATTTCGCGATCGCAAATCCTACGCCGATCGCATTAAGGAAACCCAAGAAAAAACTCACCTTGTCGATGCAGTGCAAACGGGGATCGGACATTTAGATGGCTTACCTGTAGGTTTGGGAGTGATGGATTTTCGGTTCATGGGCGGCAGTATGGGTTCGGTAGTGGGAGAAAAACTGACTCGGATGATTGAGTATGGCACTGAGCAGCAGTTCCCGGTAATTATCGTCTGTGCCTCTGGGGGCGCACGGATGCAGGAGGGGATGCTGAGCTTGATGCAGATGGCAAAAATTTCTGGAGCCTTAGAACGCCACCGTGAAGCCCGACTTTTGTATCTACCAATCTTGACCCACCCCACCACTGGGGGCGTAACTGCTAGTTTTGCGATGTTAGGAGATATTATTATTGCTGAACCCAAGGCGACCATTGGATTTGCAGGCAGAAGAGTTATTGAGCAGACCCTGAGAGAAAAATTACCCGATGATTTCCAAACTTCCGAATACCTCCTCCAGCATGGCTTTGTGGATGCGATCGTCCCCCGGAACCAACTTAAGAAAATCCTCGCCCAGTTAATTCGGCTCCATCAACCCCAAAGTCAAGCCCAGAGTCAATCCCCAAGATCGATCGCTCCCCCAGTCAATCTCAAAGCAGCCATCCCTGTGCATTTAGTCCAAGGAGAATAAAGTAGTAACAAAACTAACTAAATTCAGGAAAACTAATAAATTTAATAAAATTTTGATCTTGACACCAATAACATTACCTAGGGATAATCAAAGATTGTCTATAAACTCTAAGATTCTTTAATAAACCTTTGGCTAACGTAGTTGTAATTGGCGCTCAGTGGGGCGATGAAGGAAAGGGCAAAATTACAGATTTACTCAGTAAGTCTGCCGATATTGTTGTCCGTTATCAAGGTGGTGTCAACGCTGGACACACAGTGGTAGTGCAGGGAAAAACTTTTAAGCTGCACCTGATTCCTTCGGGTATTCTCTACCCCGATACGGATTGTATAATTGGCTCTGGGACAGTGATTGATCCCCAAGTTCTCATCGGCGAACTAGATCAACTCAATACCCTAGGAGTGTCGGCAGACAGGCTATTGATCTCCGAGACAGCCCATGTCACCATGCCTTACCATCGCTTGATTGATCTCGCTTCTGAAGAAAAAAGAGGCGAACATAAAATTGGCACAACCGGGCGGGGCATTGGGCCTACCTATGCCGACAAATCGGAACGAATGGGGATTCGGATGTTGGATCTGATGAATCCCAAGGAACTACGCAAAAAACTCCACTGGACGATCAATTACAAAAACGTCATCTTAGAGCGTCTTTACGAACTGCCGCCCTTGGATCCAGAGGAAGTGACAGCGCAGTACGAACAGTATGCCCAACGCTTGCGCCCCTACGTGGTGGATTGTTCTCTGAAAATTTATGAAGCCGTTGAACAACGCCGGAATATTTTGTTTGAAGGCGCTCAGGGAACTTTGCTTGACCTAGACCATGGCACTTATCCCTACGTGACTTCCTCTAACCCGGTGGCGGGGGGAGCCTGTGTCGGAGCGGGGGTGGGCCCAACCATGATCGATCGAGTCATTGGTGTTGCCAAAGCCTATACCACTAGAGTTGGGGAAGGACCTTTTCCGACAGAGCTAGACGGGGAAATGGGAGAACTCCTGTGCGATCGAGGGGCAGAGTTTGGGACAACTACGGGCAGAAAACGTCGCTGTGGTTGGTTTGATGCGGTGATTGGGCGCTATGCCGTACGGATCAATGGCATTGACTGTTTAGCAATTACCAAGTTAGATGTCCTTGATACCCTACCAGAAATTAAAGTTTGTGTTGCCTACGAAGTCGACGGAGAACCCAGACAACATTTTCCTAGTAGCTCCCGGATTTTCCAAAACTGTCGCCCTGTGTATAAAACTCTCCCCGGTTGGCAACAATCCACGGAAGACTGCCGCAATCTGGCAGACCTGCCTCCCCAAGCCTTGGATTATCTCAAGTTCCTTGCTGAATTAATGGAAGTGCCGATCGCCCTAGTTTCCCTCGGAGCTAGTCGAGATCAAACCATTATTGTCGAGGATCCCATCCACGGGCCGAAACGGGGCTTGCTTTATCCCAGTGCGGGTGTCGGTGCTACCCCCATAGTTTGATTAGTTTGATTAGTAAAGAGGGTGAGGATCAGGAATTCTCAGACTTTTCCTGCGCCCAGATAGTGGCAAGGGCGAGGCGGATGGATTCCCCAACTAGGGAAAATCTGGCTGATTCGTCAACCTTTTGTTCCCATTCCATCAACTGGTTTTGGAACTCTGGGTCTTGATGCGATCGCTTCACGAGAATTCTGCCGATAATTGTCTTCTGGACTTCCTCGGTGGAAATGCCCTTGTCTTGGAGAAACATCAATAAACGCTGGACACTCTCCACAAATCTTGCGGGATTTTGGAACATGATAATATGCTGAATCTGGTTGACCACCTCTTGGTAGATGCGCTGGCGATCGTCCTTTTGTAACTGCTGGGGGTTGATTTTTACTGGCTCTTGGGCAACTGGTGAGGTCGGCTCTACTACGAGGGTCGCAATATTTGCATTGACATTGATCTCCATCAAGTTATAGATAGCTGCCCGTTGTTCTTGGAATTTTTGAGCCACCTCTGGATAAAGTTTGAGAATCCGTTGGGCGAGAATCTTACTATTCACCAAGCGGCTACCTTGAAGACGGAGGAGATAATCTAGCTCCCTAGTTTCAAAGGATTTAACTTCTAGTCGAACATCATTGCACTCCAGTTCCACTTGGGTAATAGTTAGAGCCAAGACTTCCCACAGGGGGGCGATCGTAAAACTCACCTCAATAATGGTGGAATCTTCTGAAGTACTCTTCCCTAATTCACCGGGGAGAAAATGTCGATCGACCGGGAATCGATCGGTTGGGTTTTTCGTAGCGTAGTTAAAGCGAGTAAAGACATAATTACACTCAGCCTTGGACAGATCCACATCTTCTAGATACCAGTTATGAATACAGCACCCTGTCATTTGGGTCTGCTCAAATTTTGTCCGCACAATTCGAGTTTCTAATAAATAGGCTCCGGCTAAATTCGCCTCACTCAAACTTGCATCGCAAATATACGCCCCACTCAAATCTGCCTCCCGCAAATCTGCCCCCCGGAGATTCGCCTCCGTCAGGTCTGCCCTCAGCAGGTAAACACTTTGTAATACCGTCCGTAGCAAAATAGTCCGCCGCAGACTCGCCTTGAGCAGATAAGTCCCCGTCAGGTTGGCTCGGCTGAGGTCGGCACTGTCGAGAATTACATCACTGAGGTCGGCTCCCGTGAGGATAGCTCGGTGTAAATCCACATCTTTGAGGTTACAGCCCCGCATATAAACCCCATGGAGATTGGCTTCGGTGAGACTCGCTCCCTCTAGATCCGCATCCCGGAGATTTGCCTCTTCTAGGTTACTCTCCCGCAGGTTCGACTCCCGGAGCTTGGCATTGATCAAACTACTCCGGCGCAGATTTGCTTCCATCAGGTCGCAGTTGCTCAGGTCTACACCATTGAGCTTGGCTTGTTCCAGGTTGACTTGCTCTAATTTACTGCCTTGGAGTTCGGCTCCGCTCAAATCCGCTTCTTGGAGATCAGCCCAGTTCAGGTCGCCCCTCTGGAGGGTTGCCAGCCGGAGATCAGCTTTATGGAGTTTGGCTCGGCTTAAGATTGCTTGATCAAGATTGGCTCGATTCAAGTTTACACTTCTGAGGTCTGCTTGGTGGAGACAAGCCCCCGTTAAGATCGCATTGCTGAGAGTTGTCCAACTAAGATTAGCGGCAGTCAGATTTGCCCCAGTCAAGTTGATATCCCGAAAACTCATTCCACTTAGGTTAGCCCCGGCGAGGTCAACATGGGAAAAGTCCCGTTCTCCTTTTTGGTATTGATTAAGAAATTGCACCAATTCCATAGTCGTGGCTGGAGTTGTGGTTGAGCGTATTTGTTTTTATTGTATGGCTTTGGTCTAGCTTAAGATAGCAAAAGGGGAATTTTCTTCAGGGATCTAAGCATTGGGACTAGAACCAACTATAACAGTGTAGGGATTTTGGAGATAATTCTGGGCTGTAGCTTGGATTTCCTTTGTGGTGACTCGATCGATCCCTTGGGTAAATTGTTGATCAAACTCGATGCCTAAACCCAGAACTTCGTACAAGCCAGAGGTTTGAGCCAGTTGAGCATTGGTTTGTTTGCCTAGGGCATATTGTCCGAGAATTTTATTTTTGGTGGTTTGCAGCTCGTTAGGACTCAGAGGCACATGGGAGAGGCGATCGATCTCTGCCTCCAGCCCGGTTAAAGCGATTTCTTGGTTAGCAGGAGCAGTTCCCAAGTAGGCGACAAAGGCGGAAGCATGGACACGGGTGGGGTAAAGGGTCGAAACCTCATAGGCTAAACCCTGTTTCTCTCGCAATTCCACAAACAAACGACTGGAAAGCCCATTGCTCAAGTAGGCGCTCAGGAGCTTGAAGGCAGCATAGTCAGCATCGTGGATGGGAGCAGCTAGGTAGCCGAGCATGACGATCGACTGTTGGGTGTCTTGGTGGATGGTCTGAGCTTGGGGATGGGAAATCACCGGGGGTAACACCAGTTCGGGCATGGGCATGAGGGGAGCCTGCCAATCGCCAAAAACTTGCTCTATTAATTCCAAATTTTCTTGGTGGGTGATATTGCCAGCCACACTAATAATCAAATTGTCGGGGCGAAAATAAGCCTGATGGAAATACACCAAATCTTCCCGTTGTAAATTGCTCACGCTGTCTGGGTTGCCGAGGGTGGAGGCAGCGTAGGGATGTTCTTGGTAGAGCAACTGGCGCAGGGCTTCAAAGGCTACGGTCATGGGTTGTTCTTGGGATTGCTTGAGGCGTTGGAGGGTGAGACGGCGTTCTAGTTCGATCTGCTCTGGGGGCAGGGAGGGCGATCGGATAATCTCTGCTGCCAATTTCAAGAGGGACAGAAAATCCTTAGTCACCGACTTGAGATAGACCAAAAAATAGTCCATGGCCGCCTCTGTTCCCAGACTAGCTCCCACGGATTCTACCTGATTGGCTATATCTAAAGCTGAGAGATGCTTCGTTCCCTTCATCATCACTGCCGCCAATAGATTGCTTAACCCCGACTGTTCCCTAGTTTCTCGGCAACTGCCCGATCGAAAAAATAACCGCCCCGCAATAATATCCGCTCTGGGGTTCTCCGTCGTGATCACACAAATTCCATTCGCCAGAGTTGTTTTGTTTGTCATAGATTGTAGTCAGCCTTGTGAAAAAATAGCGGTGGCGATCGTTCCTATCGAGGTAAAGTTTAAGGTTTAGTTAAGAGTTTTCTGGGATGTTTGCTAGAATACATCTACCCCTAGTCCGATGCAACCATAATAGACCTAACAATAAATCTTGATATGTCATGATTAAAGTAAATACTCACCAGAAAAATAATATCAATTCCCATGTCATTCCTAATTCTCCCGTAGATATTAATTCCCTAGACCCTAATCCCCATATTTTACCCGGATTCCATGCCCTCTCAGATCCAATTCGCATCAGGATTTTGGAATTGTTGCAGCAGCAGGAAATGTGTGTGTGCGATCTCTCTGCCCAGCTAGAAGTGCCACAATCAAAGCTCTCCTTTCATCTCAAGACTCTCAAGGAAGCAAGTTTAGTATTGAGCCATCAGGAAGGAAGATGGATTTATTACTGTTTGAATTTGTCCCAATTAGTAATCCTCGAGCAGTATTTAGCAAATTTTCGCCGTTGTAGCCAGATGTTACCGTCTCGGATTTGTTGATTAGAGGTTGTTGTTGGTTCTCGCTGGGCAGAGTTACAGGGCTTTTGGGGTTTGTGGATGATAGGCAAGGGGCTTAAGCTCCTTGTTGTAGGGGAAAGGCGTGTCTTTCGGTCGCTGAAAAACGCTGTATCTTGGGTGAAAATATATCAAGAAATATTGATTAGTGCTTGACATATCAAATTTTATTGATTTAATCTAGGGCAGGTAAGGGAAATTAGCTGACTCATCAAAGTAGGTATTTTCAGCAATTTCAGGCTATTTAGATTATTCAAACTATTCAATCTATCCAGATCAGTTAAATCACCCAAATCATTTAATACTACTCATGCCTAGGGAACCCCATGACTACCAATAGCACCACCATTAACCTCAGACTTGGATTGATCCTCCTCGCTACTACATTTTCCACTCTAATTAGTTCTTGTCAAAATTCCACCCCAGTTTCTCAATCTAGCCGACCAATGGCTTTATCAGTAAAAATTGATGGTTCGAGTACAGTCTATCCAATTACTAACGCTGTAGCCGCAGGATTTAAGGCAAGTGAAGGTGGTAGAGAGGTGGATGTAACCGTAGAATTTTCGGGAACTAGCGGGGGGTTCAAAAAATTCTGTGCCGGAGAGACGGATCTGAATAATGCCTCTCGCCCCATCAACGCCCAAGAAATGGCTCAGTGTAAACAAAACGGCATACCCTACATTGAGATTCCCATCGCCTTTGATGCCCTGACTGTGGCGATTCACCCAGATAATACTTGGGCTACAGACATTACCGTAGAAGAACTGAAAAAACTTTGGGAACCCGGTGCGGAGGGCAAAATTACCCGGTGGAATCAAGTCCGCTCTAGCTGGCCCGATCGACCCATTAACCTCTACGGAGCCGGGGGAGATTCGGGAACTTTTGATTATTTCACAGAGGCGATCGTCGGTGAATCTAGATCTAGCCGCAAGGATTACAAAGCTAGTGAAGATGACAATGAGCTAGTCCAAGGAATTAGTAATGATCCCAATGCCTTGGGTTACTTTGGTTTTGCCTACTACGAAGCGAATCCCAATAAATTAAAATTGTTGCCCGTGGATAGTGGTCAAGGTGCAATAACTCCCGATCGACAAACCGTAGAAAAAGCTGAATATCAGCCCCTCTCTCGTCCCCTGTTTATCTATGTCAGTGCCAAATCTGCCCAAGAAAAACCTACGGTGCAAGAGTTTGTGACTTTCTACATTGACAAAGCCCCGGAATTAGTTAATAGCGTTGGCTACATTCCTTTGCCAGAGGAAGGCTATCACTTTGCTGGGTTACATTTCTACAACACCAAGGTCGGCACAGTTTTTGAGGGGAAAGCCCAAATTAATCTCACCCTTAAAGAATTACTCCGCAAACAGGCAATTTATTAACCAAGACTGAACTCAGGGTTAAGGTGGGCAAAGCCCACTCTACTTGGTCTACTTAGTTTTGGGCTAGGAAATAAGTTAAACAAGAGGCAAATAATAATGGCAGTAAAAGTTGGAATTAATGGCTTTGGCAGAATTGGGCGCTTGGATCTACGGGCAGCTTGGGGCTGGGAAGAACTAGATTTTGTGCATATTAACGAGGTCAAAGGCGGAGCGATCGCTGCGGCTCACCTCCTCAAGTT
>JAIMKT010000071.1:5719-6506 GCA_020692245.1 Microcoleus sp. GA_180221_E-2-1-MAG-45_12 | reverse complement strand
GAGGAGGCAACTCCGGGAGAAGTGCCTTGGGATGAGTTGGGGGTGGAAATTGTTTTGGAGTGTTCAGGCAAATTTATCACCTCTGAAAAATTACAAGCCTACTTTGAACGGGGTGTAAAAAAGGTAATTGTGGCGGCTCCAGTCAAGGATGGGGGAGCTTTGAATATAGTTATGGGCGTGAATGATCATCTGTATGATCGCCAAGTTCATCATCTTTTAACTGCCGCTTCCTGTACGACCAATTGCCTAGCTCCGGTGGTCAAAGTCATCCACGAGAAAATTGGCATCAAACACGGGGTGATCACCACGATCCACGATAGTACCAACACCCAAACGCTGGTAGATGCTCCCCACAAAGACCTACGCCGCGCCAGAGCTTCTAGCTTATCTTTGATCCCCACTTCTACCGGATCCGCCACTGCTATTACGTTGATCTATCCCGAACTGAAGGGCAAGCTCAATGGTTTAGCGGTACGGGTGGCGTTGTTGAATGCTTCCTTGACTGATTGCGTGTTTGAAGTGGCTCGTTCCACCACCAAGGAAGAAGTAAATGCTTTCCTCAAAGAGGCGGCGGCAGGGGAATTGGCAGGAATTCTTGGTTATGAAGAGCGTCCCTTGGTTTCCATTGACTATAAAGACGATCCTCGATCGAGCATTATTGATGCCCTGTCCACCATGGTCGTAGATGAAACTCAGGTAAAAATTCTGGCTTGGTATGACAACGAATGGGGTTACTCGAACCGGATGGTAGAACTTGCCCGGAAAGTGGCTCGATCGCTCTAATTAT
>JAIMKT010000071.1:0-5711 GCA_020692245.1 Microcoleus sp. GA_180221_E-2-1-MAG-45_12 | reverse complement strand
CTATGACCACAAATCCAAGCCAACAGGCGAATCTCCGTAACTATATTCTAGTCACCGCTGCCTACTGGGGTTTTACCATCACCGATGGCGCCCTGCGAATGCTGGTACTGCTCTATTTCCACACGATCGGCTACACGCCCCTAGAGATTGCCCTGCTATTTTTGTTTTATGAAATCTTTGGGGTAATTACTAACTTTTTTGGGGGCTGGATTGGTTCCCAGTTTGGCTTGAAGCTCACTCTCTACGGTGGTATTGGCTTACAGGTTTTATCCTTGATTATGCTTTCTTTTCTTAATCCCGATTGGGGACAAGCTCTATCGATCGCCTACATCATGGTTGCCCAAGCCTTTTCTGGGGTAGCCAAAGATCTCACGAAAATGAGTACCAAAAGTGCCATCCGTCTCGTTGTCCCCAAGGAAGCCGAATCTACCCTATTTAAGTGGGTTGCTATCCTCACGGGGTCTAAAAATGCCCTCAAGGGGTTTGGATTCTTTGTGGGTAGCGTCCTCTTAGCTAGTTTGGGTTTTCAAAATTCCCTGTTGGCAATGGCAGCCTGTCTCTTTTTAATTCTGCTCACCGGAGTCATGCTCCCGAAGGGTATGGGCAAAATTAAGGCAAAGGTAAAATTTAAGCAATTATTTTCTAAAAGTCGAGAAATTAATATCCTGTCTGCTGCGCGTTTTTTTCTGTTTGGCTCCCGTGATGTCTGGTTTGTGGTAGGTTTGCCCGTGTTTCTCTATGCTAACCTCGGCTGGAAATTTGCCGAAGTGGGGGGATTCATGGCTTGCTGGGTAATTGGTTATGGATTGGTGCAGTTTTTTGCGCCCATGCTCCTCAAAGCTTTTGGTTCTGGGCAGGCTCCCAAGTCCCGGATGATTCAATTTTGGACAACCTTATTAGTCGTAGTCCCGGCAGCGATCGCCATCGCCCTCCAAGCAAATCTACCCCCTAGTCAAGTAATTGTCATTGGCTTAACTATCTTTGGCTTAGTCTTCGCCTTCAATTCGGCGGTACATTCCTACCTAGTCTTAGCCTTCACAGCAGATGATGACGTGGCGTTAAACGTAGGCTTCTATTACATGGCTAATTCTGGCGGACGGTTGGCAGGGACAGTCCTCTCTGGGTTAGTTTTCCAGTCCTTTGGTCTTATTGGTTGCCTCTGGGTTTCCACTGCCTTCGTCTTAGCTGCTAGTATCATCACTTTCAAGCTACCAGACCCCAAACCTCAAGGAGCGATCGAGTGGCAAGCAGGGGAAGGAGATTAATCAGTGAACAGTGAACAGTTATCAATCATCCCATTTTCCAAAGCCTATGATAGTAACAGAAATTTTCGTAGGGGCGCAAGGCTTTGCGTCCAAACAATATTAAAAATCAATTTAGATATTAGTTGTAGGAGATATCCAGAGTAATGAAGGATCAGGTTACACCGACTAGTCATAAGCCCCGGATTTTGTTTTTGTATGGTTCCTTGCGGGAGCGATCGTACAGTCGCCTGTTAGCGGAAGAAGCGGCTCGGATCATTACAGACATGGGGGCAGAGGTGCGGATTTTTGATCCACGGGAATTACCCATCTATGGCAGCGTCCCGGATACTCATCCCAAGGTGCAGGAACTCCGAGAACTTAGTTTCTGGTCAGAAGGACAGGTATGGTCTAGTCCAGAACTGCACGGTAATATTTCGGGGATCATGAAAAATCAGATCGATTGGATACCCCTAAGCATTGGTGCTGTCCGACCGACCCAAGGCAGGACTCTGGCGGTGATGCAGGTGAGCGGCGGCTCCCAGTCCTTTAACGGGGTGAATACCTTACGAATTTTGGGTAGATGGATGCGGATGTTTACGATTCCCAATCAATCTTCCGTGGCAAAGGCATACCAAGAGTTTCAAGAAGACGGGACTATGAAGGATTCTGCCTACCGCGATCGAGTAATAGACGTGATGGAAGAATTATACAAATTTACCCTCCTGCTCCGAGATCACACCGAGTATCTGACCGATCGCTACAGTGAACGCAAGGAAACCGCCGCCAAGCAAGTAGCAGAAGTTGCCAGTCAAGCCCTAGAAACTAAGCCCTAAAATAATGTGAGTTCAGGCAATGGGCTTAAGCCCCTTGTTCATCAAGTTAGTAGTTATCGTAACTATCTCTAGAGCAACTACACTCCAGCTTTTTCGAGGATTAACTTCGATCGCTTCACCACATCGGGAATAACTACTGGGTAATCTCCTGTAAAGCAAGCAGAGCAAAAACTATTAGTATCTTCCCCTGTTGCTTGGAGCATTCCTTCCCAGCTTAGATAGGCGAGAGAATCAACCCCAATTTGCACAGCAATTTCTGCCACAGACTTGGTAGCAGCAATGAGTTGGTCTTGGTTATCGGTATCAATACCGTAGAAACAAGGATGAGTAACAGGGGGCGAAGATACTCGCAGATGAATTTCTCTGGCTCCGGCATCCCGAAGAGCTTGGATAATTTTCCGGCTGGTTGTCCCCCGGACGATCGAGTCATCCACCATCACCACCCGTTTATCTTGCAATACATCCTTGAGGGGGTTGAGCTTCATCTTAATTCCAGATTCCCGCATGGTTTGGGTAGGTTGAATAAAGGTTCTGCCGACGTAGCGATTTTTGATCAAGCCTTCCCCGTAGGCAATGCCTGATCGCTGGGAAAAGCCAATGGCAGCCGGAACTCCCGAATCTGGCACTCCGATGACAATATCTGCCGGAACCGTTGATTCCAAGGCTAATTGATGCCCCAAACGCATCCGGTAACTGTACAAACTCTCCTCATTCATGATGCTATCGGGACGGGCAAAGTAGATCATCTCAAAAATGCACAGTTTCCGCTCTGGTTTCTGGCTCCAATGGAAAGAAGCTAACCCCGCCTCTGTGATCCACACCAGTTCCCCCGGCTCCACATCCCGGATATATTCCGCCCCGATAATATCTAAGCCACAGGTTTCTGAAGACAGGACGTAGCGATCGCCCACCAAGCCAATTACCAAAGGACGAATCCCATTAGGATCCCTTGCCCCCATCAAGCCATCAGGAGTGCCAATTACCAAACTAAAAGCCCCCTGACAGAGATGAAAAGCACTAATAGCCGCCTCTAGCCAATCTTTGCCGCTATCTACCTCGTAGGCGATCGCCACCGCAATCATTTCTGAATCTGTGGTAGTAATAAATTCGCATTTTTTCGCTAATAGATTTTCCCGTAGCTCTCCCGTATTCACCAAGTTGCCATTATGCGCCAGAGCCAAAGCCCCCAACCGAGTCTGCACCACCGCAGGTTGAGCATTCACTGCCCGACTAGAACCTGTAGTAGAGTATCGATTATGCCCCACGGCAATATTTCCCTCTAGTTTGCTGAGAACTCCTTCATTAAAAACTTGAGACACTAAGCCCATGTCTTTGTACAAATGCACATCATCCCCAGCAAAGGTAGCAATTCCCGCCGATTCTTGTCCCCGATGTTGGAGAGCATACAAACCAAAGTAGGTCATCTTGGCAACATCTTCCCCCGGTGCATAAATGCCAAAAACCCCACAGGCTTCCTCCGGTTTATCTGGTTTAGCAGTGTCAACTAAAGGCATAGAACTAAAGATGTCCGATGACTGATGGGGGGCGGGACTGTGGTTTTTAATCATAGTGATGGATGCCGCATGGTGGCGGTCTCTATTGCTGTGAGTTGGGTGGGTTAGTTAATGGCTTGGTTAAATTCAATTAATGAGCTAGGTTTTAGAAGTTTGCTAGATAGAATTACGTTTCCAACTTTTGACAAATTCCCTGCGTTTTAACCAAATTTGGGAGACAGCTTTAATAATTCCTTAATATTAAGATTACAACTTATCTGCGGGTTTTGGCAGGATTTTTGAGAAATAGGCGTTAACTAACAGAATCCCTCCCTAATTTTTTATATCTAAGGATTGACAGAGCCGCTATTGGGATTAATTGTACCCGGACTGATAGTTTTTGCGGGGGAGGGGTTTGATTGAGGTGAGAATTGGGGTGAAAGTTGGGGTGAAAATTGGGGTGTTGTTTGGGGAGTAAATTGGCGATTTCCCGGAGTCTGTCCTGAAGTTTGACCGGGAGTTTGACCAGAATTTTGTCCGGGAAGATTGGGATTGCTCGGAGTCTGTCCGGGGATTTGGGGCGTAAATTGGGGATTTAGATTACCGGGAGAAGTTGGGAGAGTCGGACTAACAGAAGGGGTAATGGTGGGGCTAGGAGTCAAAGGGGCATTGCTGGGTAGGGTTGCTAAGGCTACTCGATCGCCCCCCACACTCCGCAACAGGTCTAATAACTGCACAACTTGATCATAGGTAGCATTGGGAGAGGCATAGAGACTCATTAAACCATTAGGGTTTTGTTCAAGATACTGGACTAAGCTCTGGAGAAATTCTTCTCTCGATCGTACAGGCTGCTGCTCAATAAACACATTCCCCTGACCATCTAAACTCACAACGAGTAACTGCCTAGCCTGAGCCACTCCTGTTTCTGCCCTCGGTAAATCCACATTAATCGCCTGCTGCCGAGACAAACCCACCGCCGCCAAAATAAAAAAGGTCAAAATACAAAATATGACATCAATCAAAGGAATAATATTCACCTGTACTTCTTCGGTCTGAGTATCCAAACGAATTCGTAGAGGCGCAGGCGGATTAATAGAGGATTTTTTAGGAGATTCGCTATGCATATTTGCTTCAATCTTGGATAGTGGTGGGTTTAATTTTGAATTTAGTATCAGAATTTTCAGAATTTAATGTCAGAATTTAATACAAGATTTAAGATCAAATTTTAAATCAAATTTTGTCTGGCTCTTCTTGGGTATCAATGTCAGAGTTTTCCTCAGAATTAATTCCATAGTTGCTTCCTTGATTACTCTCACTATTAATCCCAAGAAACTTTTCCTTTAAACCAAAATCCTTCGCTGTATTACTCATGGGTGTATCTAGCAACTCCTGCCGATAAATTAATTCCAAGGCACTCCCCGCCCGGCGAAAAACTCGTACCTGCCCAAAGAGAAAAGCCTGAAACAGTCGATAGAAAGCCAAACTAATGATGGCAACCACTAGACCCACCGCCGTACTAATTAATGCTTCCCCGATCCCCAGGGTGACACCTTCGGTTGAACCACTGCCAATATCTGCCACACGAATTGATAAAAGGGAATCAATCAAACCTAAAACCGTACCCAAAAGTCCCAAGAGGGGAGCTATGGCAATCACAGCCTCAAGGATTTTATCTCCCCGGCGCATGGTAGCTAATTCTTCTTCGGCAGCAGATTCGAGAGCAAGCCGCAGCATTTCTGGTTCTGGGTCGACTAGTTGTAGGGCAGCAAGGAAAAAGCGGCCGATCGGCTGTTTCTTGGTATCTTCGGCAATGTCTCTAGATGCCTGCCAGTTCTGGGTAGCGGCATCAAGGATCCGGCGGACAGTTTCCTTTTCTTGGAGTAATACTCGGCTCCAAAACCAAATTCGCTCAATAATTGTGCCTAGGGCGAGGATGGAAAGTAACAGCAGTGGGTAAATGGCTACACCACCTTTATCGATAATTTCTCCTATATTCACGGACTATTTTTACCTCCTGAAGTTTAGTTAATTTTTAATTAATTTTCGGAACCAGATCAGTTAATCCATTTCCATAAAGGATGGGATACTCCTTGTTGAGAAATTTTGAGAACTTGCTGATGAAGGCGTTGTTTCTCGGCGGC
>JAIMKT010000070.1 GCA_020692245.1 Microcoleus sp. GA_180221_E-2-1-MAG-45_12 | reverse complement strand
AAAATCTAAATTTCGTAGAGAGATTCTTGGATTTCTTGCATGGCTCGGATTAATTCGGCAGCAACTTCGGGGCGAGAAAATTCTGGAGGTGGCTGGATGCCCTTGCGGAGCATTTCCCGGACTTTGGTGCCAGATAAATGCACTCGGTCTTCGGGTTTACTGGGGCTAGTTTTGGTTGTTGCCATGCCTTGGGTTAGTTTGCAATAAAACGCATGTTCAAACATCATCGGCGTAATGCCTAGTTCCCCCGGCGCAAATTCCGAGAAAATGTATTGAGCATCGTAGGTTCCATAATAATCCCCAACTCCAGCATGATCTCGCCCGACGATGAAATGGGTACAGCCGTAATTTTTGCGAATCAGGGCATGGAAAATGGCTTCCCGGGGCCCAGCGTAGCGCATAGCAGCGGGGTTGATAGCAAGGATCACCCGTTCGTGGGGATAGTAATGTTCCAGAATGATTTCGTAGCAACGCATTCTGACTTGAGCCGGAATATCATCTTCCTTGGTGGCTCCGACTAGGGGATGGAGGAATAAACCATCGACGGTTTCCATGGCACATTTTTGGATGTATTCGTGGGCCCGGTGAATGGGGTTGCGGGTTTGGAAGCCGACTACAGTTTTCCAGCCCTTTGCTTGGAACATGGCCCGGGAGTCGATCGGGTCGATTTGATAGGTCGGAAATTCGGGGTGGGGATGGCGATCGAGGAGCCAGATATCTCCAGCTAAATTAACGCCGCCTTGCTCATAAACCACTTTGACACCGGGATGTTTCTCATCATTGGTGCGATAGACATTAGTAGCTTCGTGGATTTTGTCGTAGGTGTATTTATCATTCAGTTCCAACACCCCCATGAAATTACCAGAGGGATCGTCCAATCGCACCAAGTTGCCAATAGACAAAGGATCCGCCACTTCTTTCGTTACTGATAGGGTAATAGGGATTGACCAAGGTAGTCCGTTTGCCAAACGCATTTCCCTCACGGTGCGATCGTAATCTGCCTGCCCCATAAATCCCGTCAGGGGACTAAAAGCACCAATGGCAATCATCACCAAATCTGAAGCTGCCCGTTCATCTAGTTGGACTCTGGGTAAGTGTCCGGCTTTGCTGAGAAATTCCTGCTTCTGGATCGGGTTTACTAATCGGTTTACTAATTTGCCGCCGTGGGGGGCGATCGTATCTAGATTACTCATAAAATTTATAATTAATGGTAGGGCTACCGCCTATTGATACTGTTTATTAATCTATTGTCTATTAACTTGTGATCTATACACCTTCGTTCTATTATTTTGTTGTCGAGTCATTTTTGTACTAATTTAGCCCTAGTTCTGTACTAATTTTGCGCTAATTTGATACTAATTTAGCCTTTATTGGGTCTTAATTGGCACTAAAAAGACCAAGAGTTAATGTTGGTAAATGCACCCCGATTTAGATAAAGCTCCATCTCACAGGAAACAATACCTTGCTTGCAACTATACTTACAACATTTACAACTATCTAACTTGCCTTAGTTTGCCTTAGTTTATATTTCCCTTAGCGTAACTAAACTAGGGAGTACAACCTGTTGCTAACTCTTGAGACAGTTTGTTCACTTCAGGAGCGGTTTCTGAGATCACTTTCCGAGCTGCGGCTTGTTTACTGGGGTCTTGCCAGTCTGTCATAGCTGTTTGCAGGGTTTTGAGCTTACTGACATAATTTTGTTGCTTGGTTTTTAGGTCAGCATCACTAATTGACAGGGCTTCAATTTCCTGAATAGCCGTTGCCATGGTCGGAATCACCACCCCAGACTCTCCTTGGGGGTCTCCTTCCAATCTAGTTTTTGTTAATACTTGGGCTGCAATATCCGTTGTAGATGTGATTTCGTCTATCCCACCAACTCGAACCAGCATCGATGAGGCTTTTTTGGCAAGGTCTTGGCAAGAATTTCCACCCAAGCCGCAACCAGAAACTAAATTACTTCCCACAAGAAGAGGGACGATCGCCATTGCTCTCCAACCTATTAAAACCTTTTGCATACGTGATTTACCTCTAGCTATTTTTAAACCCATGATTCATAAATATTTTTTCCTAGTAAATGCACCTTAAAGTCTATCAAGAAAATGGATTTAAGACCCAGTTCTTCAGGATGGTTTCAGTAACTTTCATCTTGAGTCTTAGGTACTAAAAATATCTGCTAAAAAGGTTGATTTGTCTAAGTTGCTAAACGACAGAATCAGGAATCTAGCCTTCTTCGATCGATCTCTATGTCGATAACGAAAATTGTAGTTATAAGTTTTTTTGGAACCAATCAGACCACTCTCTGGCTCGACGCTGCCAATTGTAATATTTATTAACATAGTTAACTTGCCAGCGCAAAGGCTCGAAGGAAGATGCTGGGTTGGAATCTTGGGAGTTTAAGTTCTGCAACAGGTCGATCGTCCCCTGAATAAATTGCTGCTGGTAGGTTGCCCAATCTTCGCTGACGGGAATTAATCTGCCAAAGCCCTCGGTGGTTTCTGGCAAGGCTCCTAGGTCACTGGTGACAACTAAGCAACCGCTCGCCATCGCTTCCAAGACCGAAATACAGGAAGTTTCCGCAAAGTGATTGGGATAGATCAAGAGGGTGGTCGATCGCAGGGCTTGAGCTAGTTGGGCTTGGGGCAGGGAACCAATATATTCTACCCCCGGAGTTTGGCGGCACTGGTCGTAGAGCCACTGGTAGGGGTCTGCTTGATCCGAGAGTTGATAAACCTGCAAACTAGAAAAAACCTTGAGGGTGATATCAGGCAGGGCTTGCTGGAGGGCGGGGAAAATATTCAACAGCAGCTCTAATCCCCGGAAGGGAGTACTGGTGTAGGCAAGCACCGGGGGCTGGGTTTTGACGGAGCGAATTTCGGCAGGAAATAGGTTTTGAAAGGGCGGGGCAATGCAGTTGCGAAAGATATGGGTTTGCTGGGGTTTGATAGGCAAGGATTCTAGGTAGGTACGCCGTTGCCACTCGCTGACAAAAATCACATGGTTATAACTCTGGGCTTCCTTGGAGTCTCGGAGAGGGTCGATCGCTCCTTGGTCAATGGCGTGCTGTGTCCAGAGCAGGAGTTTTGTTTGAGAAGGTAATAACTGCCGGAGCTTTTGTCCCCAACCAGCGTAATTAAGAATAATTAAAAAATCTAAATCAAGTTCCGGCAAAAATCCCGGTGTAAATAGTTTTGCCCAAGGTTGTCCTTCAACGCCCATGCTCGATCGAGGTGCAGAGCAACTATTGAATAAAAATACTTGATGCCCAAGACTAGCCAACTCCACGGCTAAGTAACACAGGGATGACTGAGAGCCGCCCAAGGGAATCTTTTGGACACTATCCACATGGTAATCCCATTCAATATTGTCAAGGAAGGCAATCTTCACGCGATCGCTCCCAAGACCCCAATAATGACAAACTTGCCGTAGAACTTAGTCCTAGTTCCTGAGAGTTGGAGCCGGACTAGTCCGCCGTCTTTACTTTTACCGTGAAACTGACAATTAACAGCGATCGTCTGCCCTTGGAAGCAGGGTTGAAACTCCTCAGTAAATTCCTTGCGACTATTAGTAGCCACTAGGGAAAGTACAGATTTCATCTCTAAAATCTCCTGAATGGTGTACCCAAAGAGTTCGCCAATCTGGCTGGCAATGTAGAGAAACTTGCCTTCCATGCCAATAATAAAAACTCCCAGTTTCGATAAGTCCGGAGTTATGGATTTGGAGGGCGTGGGGGCAGGTTGTGTCCCTCTAGGTTCTTCTCGGTGGTGCATCCGGGCATTATCTAGAGCTAGAGCCATCTGGATCGCAGTCATTTCCATCAGATCGGCAGTTTCTTGATTAAACTTATGGGTCTCTGGATGGGTAAGGGTAAGGATGCCAATCAGGTTTTTGGCGTGGAGAATGGGAACACAGAGGGCAGAACCGACGGTGTAGGGTTGGTTGGGCAGAGTCAGCCAGCGATTGTCCTCCCTTGTATCCTGAATTAGACCTACCTGTCGCTTTTCAATTACCCAGCCCGCCAGCCCCTTGTCCAAAACTTGCCCAATCAAACTTTCTTTTACTTCCCTAATCGCCGCCCCCCGCGCCAGAATACTTTCAACCACCACTCCATAGTCATCTAAGAGAAAGAGACTGGTATCTTGGGCTTCCACAAGGGCCGAGGTAATGGTGATAGTTTCCAAGAGGATCGATCGCAACATCAGCCTCCCCGTAGAAGCTTGGGCAACGGAAATCATCGCCTTCACTAATTGATTTTGGGTATCAAAGGCGAGCTTGATTCTCCTCAAGGAGGCAACTTCTTGGCGGAGAGCTTGTAATTCTTCCGAGGGGGAAAGCAATGGTTCAGAAATGTCACTCATATCAAGTTGTTTTCTCCTTGGTGGGGTCAGAAAAATCGGCACCAAAACCTATCATAATCTACTTCTCGTCATCTACTTCTCAGCTCAATCCTCAAGAATTTTACCCTCTACTTCCACTGCCTCCACATCGATCGTCCCGGCGGGAGTAAAGCGCTGGAATTGTCCCTGGACTACTTGCAGGGGTTCTCCACAATTGGGGCAGGCGCAGTTAGTACCTGTAAACCCGGTAAATTCATAGTTGCACACCGGACAGGGAGCCTCAACTAGATTCTTTTTTAACCACCACTGGAGTCCAAACCAAGCCACTACTGGCAACAGCAGCACCAGTGCGAATAAAATCAAAAAACTATCTGCCAACCATTTAAAGCCCGAAGTTCCTGATAGCAGCAACACGCCCAGCAGGATCAGCCAAGGCATTAGGCTCGGCAGTTTTAACTGAATTAACTTGGGAATATTTTGATTCACGGTAATCTTTACATTTTTTAATAATTTTGTCGCAACTAACTAATTCTAATGTCACTATTTTAGACTGCTATGAATAATTGAGGCAGGGATAGGGCGTGATTATATCTTGAGTCTTCTTTATGAATTAATTCAGTCAAATATCTTATATCATCTACAATTACCTCAGTATTAATACGATCATCTACTTTTCGCATCAGAGTGATTTCAAATTGGTTGAGAGAACTAGGATAAAGACGAATATAAAAAGATTTTTTATCGAGGCGAGAGAAATGAGATATGTAATCAAACTCGCTCTCACAAGATTTATCAGAAATAAATGAAGAACGTAGATTTAACGTTCCTACATATAGCTCTAAATTATTATCTGAGTGAATACTAAATTGGAGTTTGGGAGAGGAAATCTCTTCCACGGTTATGTCAAAATAAAGTTTTGCTAAATCAAGAGAAATCTTCATTGATTCAACTGGAAAATAGAAACTGTGGAGAATATCTGGTCTTGTATATGAAATAGGATGAGTTAAGGCTATTACTACCATTACAGCTTTCCCAAGTTGTTTCTGAGCTTTTTCTTTCTTAAGCCTAAGTGTAGAAAACCAATCTTTATATAAAACTCCATCTAATTCAAACACCATCCAAAATCCTTCTTTATAATCTCCAAATTGATAATTTACCCTTCCCCACCAATTACCTAGAAAATCCTCTTGGTCATTAAAACATCTCTTTTCAGGTAGCTGTTTAAATACTGATTGTGTCATCTGCTTATTGTTAACAGATATTACTTGAATATTGACAGTCATTGGTTGAATTTCTACAAGGCTTCCTTGAGGAATATGTTTTGTTTTCATAGATATTGTTCTCTACTATTTTATTAATATACCTTTATCCTCTCATTGAAACTATGGATTAGAGTAGCAGCTAGTCCTATCCTAAATCATTGGAGAAAATATTACCAAGGGAGCTTTTCTCGGAGCCTTCCCCCTAATACATCTACTTCTGGAAGATTCAGCTTGGTAATCAAGAAAGTAAAAGCTAATAGCCCCCCTAGACTAGCGCAGGTAATTTCTAATAGCTGGAGTCCTAAGCCTTCACTGCCCCAAAGTTGCTGCATTCCTTGATTCACCCCCCAACTCACCAAGCCACAAACAACACTGGCAGCAGTGATCCCCAATAAAGGTAAGCTCCACGATCGCAGCGGTAAGCCCTGAAGTTTCCGATCGAGGAGGTAGAGAAACATAATCATGGAAATGACATTAACTAATACTGTAGCAAGGACAATACCTACAGTTCCCCAAATTTGCACGAAGATAAAATCTAGGAGAGCATTGAGAAAAATATTGAGGACACTAATCTTAAATGGGGTATCGCCATCTTCGAGGGCATAGAAAACTCGGACTAAGACATCTCGTCCCAAGTAGGCAAACATGCCAATCCCGTAGGCAACTAAGACTGGGGCAACTAGGGCAGAGGCTTGCTGGTCAAAGGCTTGGCGCTCGTAGACTACCCGGACTACTGGAAAAGCAAGGGTAATCATCAAGGCACTAATGGGCAGCATGGTGAGGGCGGTGAGGAGTAAGCCTTGGCGGATGCGTTGTTTGAGTTCTGACCAATTTTCAGGAGCAGCGAGTTTGGAAAATACAGGCATCAGGGGGACAAGAATAATGTTGGAGACTAACCCGAGGGGTGTATTAACCAATAAGCCAGCGTAGCCCAAGACAGCGGCAGCGTAGGGAATAAAAGAGGCAAAAAAGAGGTCAGTGTAGACGTTGATTTGTAGCATCCCAGAGGAAAAAGTGGCGGGGAGCATGATGGCGATCGCTTCCTTGACCCCCGGAATTCGCCAATCAAACCGTAACCGGAGTTTTCCCAGTCCACTACGCCACTGTGCCCACAGTTGAGCCAACCATTGCAATACTGCCCCCGCCAGGGTCGTCCCTGCCAAAATCATGCCGCCCAGTTGGGCATACTCTGGAGTGCTGACCTTATCTCCCAACTGCCAAGCCATCCAGCCCAAGCCAATAATCACCGCTGTACTAGAAAATAAGGGACTCACCGCCGGGAGCCAGTATTGATCGGCCGCATTGAGACTGCCAAAGCCGATACCGATCAAGCCCGCTAAAATTGCCATGGGAGCCATGATTTGCAGTTGTTGGATGGCAAGATTGCGTTCGATTAGTCCTGCTGGAGTGTTTCCTAAACCGGGAGCCACGAGGTCAATGAGAGGGCTAGCAAAAATTACTAGCAAGATACTCACGACAAATAGGGCAGCGGTGACAAGGGTACTGACGGTTTCGACTACTGGAGCGGCTTCTTCTTGGCTGCGTTTGGAAAGAATGCTAACTAAGGCACTGTGAAATGGCCCATTAATGCCACCGAGGAGAATTAATAAAAAGCCGGGAATCACGTAGGCATAACCGTAGGAGTTGGCAACTATCCCCACCCCAAAGGCAGCGGCGATCGCCTGTTGGCGGAACAACCCAAAAATCTTACTAATAATCGTTGCCACTGCCACAATCCCGGCAATCCCAGCAAAGGATTTCCCCGATTTCTTTCCTTCCGTCACAAAAAATATCTCCCTAAATTCTCTTCAAGATTGACACCAAAACAGCTAGACAATTTTGCCATGCTTTGTTGTCACAATTTACTCAAACGTACCCTCAAAAACCCTAGGGAATCTTTTTTCTGACGATGAGACAGTTGCGTCGATCGGCAAAACGGTTGTAGGCAACCTCATCAGTGAGTTCTTTAATAAACATTAAACCCCTGCCGCCTTCTTTTTCGAGGGGATCGCAGTCTTCTTGGGAAATAGTAATCAACTTCCCCCACCAGTCAAAGGGTTCTCCCTGATCCCAAACTTTGATTTCCAAGTATTCAGGAAATAGCTTCATCTCTAAATCAATGACAGTACTCATGGGTAGATGAGAATGGGCATGGCGCACAGCATTGGTAAAGCCCTCGGTTAGCACTACTCGACACTGCCACAAAAATTCTGCCGTGAGGGGCGGCAGTTCAAATTGGTCAAACCATTGCAGTACCTCTGTCAGGGCTTGTAAATCTGTAGTTACCCGGAGACAGGATTCTTTGATGGGCTTAGGCTCTAGCATCAAAATTGACATACTCCCCGACCTGAAGGTACGAGGATTCTAATTCATGGTTCACAGAAGTCGGCTTGCTATATCAGGCTTACCCTTTATAGTAGAGGCAGTCTTCTCCCCATGCTTTCCCTCGGTTGAGGCAGATTCCTAATGCCCTTAGGTACTGTTAATTTTAGATTATTGTTTTTGTTGTTTTTGGGTACTTACTTATTTCCCCTAGCTAGGTTTTTCTTGGTTTTCGCTACCCAATATTTTGCAGATATAGATTCTACTTTCTGATTCAAGGAGTCTTAACAAGCCACCATCATGGGATTTCCAACCAGCATAATTCTAGCAAAAGTCGCTCTAAAAGAATAGTAGTACAACCATTGAGACACCAAAAGAGTATATTAATAATCAAGGCCGTCCTGAAGGAACGGGGCTTTAGACCCAATTTCTTGGTAAAATTAGGTGTAGATTAGACAGCACCATTATCCTTGTTAAATAAGACTAAAACAGTTTTGATAATTAATTTGATATCGTACATCAAACTCCAGTTTTTCTGGTAACGCAGGTCTAGTTCAATCACATCTTCAAAGTTGCGAATCTTCGATCGACCATAGACTTGCCATTCTCCAGTCATCCCCGGTTTAATATCCAAACGTTGCCATTCTGGGACTTCGTAGTAGTCTACTTCATAAAAGGTTGGTGGTCTAGTCCCTACCAAACTCATTTCACCTTTAATAACATTCCAGAACTGGGGTAACTCATCCAAACTCGTTTTGCGGAGAAACTGCCCAACCTTAGTCACCCTAGGGTCATTATCATTCTTAAAAAAGGCCCCAGAGGCTTGATTCGGCACTTCGGATTTTCGGGCTTCCGCATCAATGTACATGGAACGAAACTTCCACATGGTAAACTTTTGTCCCATCCAACCACACCGCACCTGTCCAAAGAAAATTGGGCCAGGGCTATCTAATTTAATAGCGATGGCGATCGGCAGGAGGAGTAATCCGGTAATTATGATCCCCACAATTCCTCCCACAATATCAATCAATCGTTTCACCCAAGAATGAATAGAAGGGTGCGTCGCTGGTGGTTGAATTTCTGCATGGCGAGAATTTTTGGGAGCAGTCAGGTCGGTGGATTTTTCAATATCAAGAACTCGATCTAATCCAGTCATTGAAAATACGGCCATAACTTGGGGATGGATATTCCGGCTACTGAGGGATACCTGTTTTTCTTTAGTATTTTTGACATTAGCGACTAGGGAGCCAATCCCGCTACTATCAATAAAAGTGGTTTTACTCCAATCTAGGGTGATGTGTTCAGGAGGGGGAATAGCTTGGACGATCTTTTGACAGGTTAATTTGAAAGTGACGGCTTCCAAAACTGTGAGCTTGGGGGGCAATTGAATGACAGCCCCGCTACTGGTCATTTTGATGGAAAAGTCACTGTCGGGAGTTGGCTCTACCATAGGTTAAGTAGGTAATTGTTCACTAACTGGAGTATTTCTTTGCCTAGTTTGCTTAATTTTATGCTATTCCTCAGCTAGATTCGAGAATTTCACAAAAACTATAAATTAAACGGCGATACTTTACAAAACTATTGGCAAAATTACTAGCAAAATTACTAGCAAAACTACTCCATCATTTCTCTACTGCCTTGGGTTTTGGCTTTGGCTTTGGCAGCACTGCGCTTTAAGGCTTGGAGACGAGCTTCGTATCTTTGGCGCTGTCCTTTACTAGGAGTCATCTCAATTAGGGTTTTGAGGGCACTAGCCAGACTTTTGTAGGCATTGGGGAGAGTATAACCAAATCGAGTTGCTAGGGCGATCGCTTTATCATCAGCTTCCGTCGCTTCCCGCGTTACTTTATCACCGTTATTTTTTTGATACATCCGAAAACCAGAAAATCCGCATAATCCCACTGCTAGCAATAACAATAAACCGTCTTGTACCCACAACTCGCCTACGGCTCCGCCCAGCCCGATCGCCAAAGCCGCCATTTCCCAGCCTTCCTTCGGCACAGTATCATTTTGAATCCGGGCAACTTCGTGCCAAAACAAAAGATTGCGTTGATCTAGGGCAAGTTGATCCCATTTCACGAGGTCAATTTGAATTTCCACCTCATCTTTACCCACTTCTTCCGAGCGAATCAACACGGGGTTAACTTCTGTAGTCCCTTCCACGAGTACCCAGCTTTGCAGTTCTGGGGGAAGGAGAGTTTTTAGGCGGCGCAGTTCTCCCATCTCGGCTCTAGCAGAAGCAGCAGCATAGGATGTCATAGTTTATCCTCAAATTTCATGTTCACTATCTATATATTTTCTATTTTGGGGTATATTTGTGCAATTTCACCGATTCAGCAGTTGATTTTGCTACGGATAACCGCTCCTAAACTATTTTTCTAAATCATCTAAGACTTGCCCAGTTCGATCGGGGTATTGATCTTAGGCGAGGGGGGCTGGTGGGTAGGCAAAACTATCTGGACGGTAGTTCCCCGACCTTCTCCGGCACTAAATAGACGGATATTGCCTCCCATCATTTCTACCAAGTTGCGAGATATGGCTAATCCTAGCCCCGTACCCCCAAATCTTCTGGTGTTACTGCCGTCTGCCATCACAAAGGGATGAAACAATTTACTCTGGTCATGGGGAGGTATCCCAACTCCGGTATCCTTAAATTCTACTACCACCATATCTTGATTAGGGATGTCTTGATTGAGGTCTTGGGTAGAAATACTTTGATGGAAACTATTGCGGTCTTCTGGTTCTGGGGACTGGGAAAAAGAACTAGAGGGGTAGCGATCGAGGGAGTTCGGTAAGTTTGGCGAGTTTGGTGAGTTTGGCGATCGAGAAGATTCTAGAAAAAGAGAAATAGTGATTCCCCCTTGGTCAGTGAACTTGATGGCATTACTGAGAATATTTAAAAATACCTGTTGGACTTTATCTTCATCGCCCCGGATATTGATTTGCTGGTCGAGATTTTGCCAAGCAAGCGTTAAGCCTTTGGATTCGAGACTAGGAATTTGCAGTTGGATCACGTCCTTGAGCAGTTGGGTAAGGTTCAGGGGCGCAATTTGCACGGCAAGGCTGCCAGATTCAATTTTGGCAAAAGCAAGGAGATCATCAATGATTTCTAGTAAGCGGACGGCAGCTTGGTCAGCTTTTTGGAGCATATCTAACTCTTCTTCTCGATCGTCACAAAAACCATCCTGGACTAGGCGCAGACAGCCGATAATGGCATTGAGGGGAGTCCGCAACTCGTGGGAAGTCGTAGCCAGAAATTCACTTTTGAGACGATTAGCGGCGGTAGCTTCTTGCCAAGCCATCTCTAGTTCTCCTGCCCAAGTAGCTAGGCGAGTCACCATATTTTGGAGAGCTTGGGATAACTGCACAAATTCCCGAATCTGAAAACCTTGGAAATTTTGGGTTGGCTGTTTAGCTTGGGGATGGCAGTGGAGGGCATAGTCACGAATTTGCTCAATGGGACGAGCCAAAGCTCTGGAGATATACATGGCTGCCAGAATCCCCGCCATCAGCAGAGCTAGGGTAAAAACCAACAGAATTTGTTGAATATCCGAAAGTCCAGCCAGAGCCTGATCTAAGGGTTTGAGGGAGAGAATAATTAACTGTTGTTGCGGTTGTTGGTTAGGAGTAGTAACTGGACTAGGAATGGCATTGTAACCAGACAGGAGTTCCTGCCCCGGCGCTTGAAAGGAAAATAGGTGGAGGAAGTTTTGTCTGCCCCGGAGAGCGTTTCTCATGGCATTTTTGAGGCGATCGACATCGGGTTGGTCTTGAATCTTGGCGCCGATCAGATTGGGCAGGGGATGGGCTAAAATTAAGCCGTCTTCGTTAATAATCACCGTACTGGGAGTATCTTCTTTCAATAGAGAGGTTTCTACATGGAGAACTTGGCTCAGATTGCCCGATCGATCATAAATTGGCACACTAAATATCAGGTGCAGCTTAGAAATTGGAGCCGGAATAGGCTGGGGACTTACTTGAGAATTTGGTTGAGAATTTGGTTGAGAATTTTTTGAGATAGCTGAAGACTGCTGCCGACCTTCAGGAATATTCTTGGAATTACTGCGGGAGTTAACCTGAGATTGATTGATAGCGGCTTGATCCGGGAGGGTGACATGGATTTTCTGATCTTGGAGAAAGATAGCTTCCTGTTGCAAAGACCAAAAACCATCAGGAATATTTACTAAGGCTTGATTTCCGCAGGTACTCCCTAGGACTCCTTGACTAGACTGGCGAGAAAAGTTGGTAAGTTGAATACACTGGATATCCGTGGGCAGTTTTTGTTGGAGCTGAAGAAGAAATTCTTGGGAGGTTTGGGGCGATCGATCCTGCCACACCGTAGCTGTACTAGCCGTGATTAAATTTGCCTCTAGGGCCTTGATACTATCTGTTAACCTTTCTCCTTCTCGAATGGCACTCTCGATGACATTTTGGCGAGCATTGTCCAGCAAACTAGAGCGGGCTTTGCGATAGGTAACATAGACCCCTGAGAGCAAAACTGGCACCAATAAAAGTAATATCCTCGAGAGGAGAATTCGCCGAAAAGAAATAGGGCGTGACTTAAACATAAGTTTGCTTAGATGCTGAAACCCAGTCAACAGAGAAATTCATGCACATTTACCCACATTCAGATAAACCTAATTGCCAAGGCTTAAGAACCAGTAAAAGGGTTGTAGCCTATCTGAGTATGTATTTTCAATGAAAACTACAATTAAAACTACAATTTTGAATGATGGAGAGTTTATCTTTAGTTAGGGGAGTGTTAGTGGAGATTTAGCTATAGGTAGATTAGCATATTCCAGTCTGATTGAGAGAGTGGGTTAGGCTCTGTCTAATTAGGTTTTGATGAATTTCATCTTGAGTTTCGGACTGAATTTTGAGCTAAAGTTTATTAACCAAAAATAACTAGAATCTGGAACTGGGCAAAAATACCTAACCATCTTGATAATTTCTCCCGTCTTCAAACTAGAAACAATCGGCTTTACAACAATTTTTATAAAATAACCACATTTTTTTCTCTCTTTTTCATTCTAGCTATAAAATTGAAAGATGCTGTGTATCCCTACCTAGACACTTCAGGTTGCATATATGTTTTCAAATGTCTCAGAACCGCTCATCCAAACCGATGCCGCCAATAGTGGAGTCCTGATTGCTAGAGGCTTAAAGGAAAAATCTCCCAACTACAAAAAGCTCTTGGCTCTGGTCTTGCAGTGGACTGGAGGGCAACCATTTTTGACTCAAAAGTTATGCAAAGTATTGATTGATGCACCGGACTCGCCGAACGTAGGGGGAGAAGCAGCTTGGGTAGAAAATTTGGTGCAGAGCCAGATTATTAACAACTGGGAACGGCGCAGTGATCTTAAGGAAATTCGGCAGATGGGCGATCGACTCTGCCAGAACCAGCAGCGCAGCCTCCAACTTTTACGGATTTACCAACAAATTTTGCAGCAGGATGGAGTCCTGATCAATAACACTCCAGAGCAAGGGGAATTGGAACTCTTAGGCTTAGTCACCAGGCAGCAGGGTAAGCTGAAAGTTCATAACCGCATCTATGAGGCGATTTTTAACTTAAATTGGATTCAAGGAGCGATCGCCAGAGTCCAGACTCGCTTGGAGCCTAATGATTCAGATTTCTTAAAAACCCTTGCCGAGTTGGAGCGTAAACTCCTCGTTTCTCAGGTAGATTTGCTTTCCCAGAACGATAATGATTCTGAAGATCAAAGTTCGGCTCAGTCGGTCTATGAAGTATTACGGGATGTCACGGCGAAGATTGGTAAACTCTTGAGCGCCGATCGCACCACAATTTTTCTCCTCAACGATGACAAAACCGAACTTTGGTCTTTGGTTGCCCAAAATGAAGCTGGGGAATTTTTGGATATTCAAGTCCGCATTGGGGAAGGGATTGCTGGACAGGTGGCTCTGACTAGGAAGGTGATTAATATCCCCGATAATGTCTACGAAGACCCACGCTCAGAACGGGTGAAGGAGACCGATCGCCGCTACAACTATCACACGGAAAATATGCTGGCCTTCCCGATCCTCGATGAAGAGAAGGAAGTGGTGGCAGTGATCCAACTTTTGAATAAAATGCAACCCTCCCCCGATGATGGCAAGCTAGTCATTAAACCGAGGGGATTTACCCGTTTAGATTTGGAACGGTTGGCAAAATGTGTAGTTCCCATCCGTCGGGTATTAGAAAGTTTGCAATCTTGCTACAAGGCAACCAAGAAACTTCGGGCGACAGCGGCACTGGCAGAAGCTACTCGATCTCTCGACCAGATCAATCTCGACACCAAGGCAATTTTGCAACGGGTGATGAACACTGCCAAGAAGCTGATGAACGCCGATCGCAGTACCCTCTGGCTGGCAGACAATGACCGGGGCGACCTGTGGACAGAACTACCAGGGCGGGGAGAAATTCGGGCGCAAATTGGAGTCGGCTTTGTGGGGCATGTGGCAAAAACCCGTGAACCGATGATTATTCCCTTTGACCTCTACGATCATCCCGAAGCTGAGAACGCCAAAAAGATCGATGAACAAACTAAGTACCGGACTTGTAGCCTGTTGTGTATGCCGATCCTCAGCCCGGAAGGGGAACTTTTGGGGGTGACGCAACTAGTTAATAAACGCAAAATTGGGGATTATCCAGAATACAGCAAAGACGACTGGCCCCACGTCCCGGAGTATTTCAAGGCAAGTTTTGATAAGAACGATCGCCAATCTATGCAGGTATTTAACGAACGGGTGGGGGTAATTCTCCAGTTTGTGAAAACCCACGAAACCCTGAAGCAACTTGCCCAGATTGAACCACGGGAAGCTATTCATAAATCCCTTGCCGTTTTAAGCACTGCCCTCGATCGAAATGGTGATGAGGCTCTCTACAGCAGCTTGCACAATATGTTGCACTTTTTTAGTAGCTCCATGACCAAGCTATTCGGAGCCGATAAATCCCATATTTTTATTCTCAGTGAAGCGGAACGAGAACTCTGGTCATTGCTGCCCGGTGCTGACAACACGCCGACGGAGGTGCGCATTCCTACAAATCAAGGGATTGCCGGAACCATTATGCTTTCCAAAACAGTGAAGGCAACAAATAAACCCCGCAACTTTAATGATCCCCTGATTCAGACGGGTATTGACCAAGCCGGGGGCTACATGATCCATAGTCTGTTGTTATTCCCCGTGATTAGTCAACAGGGGTCCTTGGTGGGAATTATTCGGCTCTTGAATCGACTCAAGCCCAACCCGCCTCGGGATATGGAGTTGGTGGATCAGGTGGATCCGGAAGGGTTTTCTCAGGAAGATGCCGATCGCCTCAAGGAAAGAGCTAATGCTTTTCTGCCGATTATGCAAGCTTTCCAGTCCTTCCATCGAGAAATTCGGACGATCGAGGAACAGCGCCAAGCCATTGACCCCCTCTACCAAGCCATCAGTGTCGTCAGTCAGAGCAGTGGCAACCAGCAGGAAATGCTACAAAAAGTCATGCAGGCAGCGAAAAAACTCACCAATGCCGATCGCAGTACCCTGTGGCTGATCGACCAACACCGAGGTATCCTCTGGACGCAGATTCCCCAAGCAGACGGCTCCCTCATGGAAGCACGGGTTCCCATTGGCGAGGGCTTTGTAGGTATGGTTGCCAAAACTGGGCAGCCCCTGAATATTCCCTTTGACCTCTACAAACATCCCAGTTCCCACATGGCTCGGAAGATCGACCAAGAATCCCACTACCGCACCTGTAGCTTGCTCTGTATGCCTGTGTTGAGTGCGGATGGGGAACTCCTCGGCGTGACGCAGCTTGTGAATAAACGGAAACTTGGCAACCATACAGAATACGATCCGTCTGATTGGCCCAATGTCCCAGACTTTTTCCAAGCTAGTTTTGATGAAAAAGACCAGAAAGATATGGAAATTTTTAATAACCAAGTAGGGGTAGTATTACCGGGAGTTATGTAGTTTTGGGAGTCTTGGGAAATGTATCTGGAGAACCTATGCCGTCGAAATCACTCCACGAGGTTTACGCCAACAACCCTACTATTGAGCCTGATGGGGAACTTCCGATCGAACTTTCTGTGATTGTTCCGGTTTATAACGAACAGGATAATTTAGATTACTTATTTCAACGGCTGTTAGCAGTGTTGGATCAGATTGCTACGCCCTACGAAGTGATTTGTATTAATGATGGCAGCAAGGATGACACCCTAAAACGCTTGTTAGATTATCACTGCCAATACCCAGCGATTAAGATCGTCAATCTTTCCCGAAACTTTGGCAAGGAAATCGCTCTGAGTGCGGGGTTGGACTATACCAACGGAGCAGCAGTGATTATTATTGATGCTGACTTGCAGGATCCGCCGGAATTGATTCATGAACTATTACCCAAGTGGCGGGAAGGTTACGATGTGGTTTATGCCACCAGACGATCGAGGGCGGGAGAATCTTGGCTGAAACGCTCCACAGCCTTTGGCTTTTATCAAGTTTTAAACCTGATTAGTGATGTGGTGATTCCTCACAATACGGGAGATTTTCGGTTACTTGATCGCCGGGTAGTAGAGGCTCTACGGCAAATCCCGGAACGGAATCGGTTTATGAAAGGGTTGTTTTCGTGGGTGGGCTATAAACAAACGGCGGTGGTGTTCGATCGTCCCCCCCGGCATCGAGGCAGTAGTAGCTGGAACTATTGGAAACTCTGGAATTTTGCCCTAGAAGGGTTCACTTCTTTTAGTTTTATGCCCCTGAAGATTTGGAGTTATCTAGGATTGGCGATCGCCATCCCCGCCTTTTTCTACGCCAGTTATCTCATCCTCCGCACGATGATCCTTGGTATTGATGTCCCCGGTTACGCTTCTTTGATGGTAGCCATCCTCTTTTTTGGCGGCATTCAGCTAATCAGCCTTGGAGTGATTGGGGAATACCTAGGCAGGATTTATCAGGAAGTCAAGGGTAGACCTTTGTATTTTGTGCGGGATGTTTATGGGTTTGGGGAGAAAGAGAAGGAGGTAGAGGGAGGTAAGGGGAGGTAGAGGGAGGTAAAGGAAGGTAAGGGGAGGTAAAGAAGGTAGAGAAGGTAAGTAACTATGCCCCGTCAACGTCTAAAATCTGATTTTCCTAGCAAAATTTGTCCCGTCTGTGGTTTATCTTTCTCGTGGCGGAAGAAATGGGCAGATTGTTGGGATGAAGTTAAGTACTGCTCCGATCGCTGTCGCCGCCGAAAATCCCATGGAGTCTAGATATCCGGGGAAATATTTCTAAATGTCGCTCTAAATAACTTTTTGGGTTAGTATAAGTTAGCTGAATTCTAGTGATTTTACCTAATCTTTTGGTGGTGGAGTATGCGGATTTTTGGGAAAGTGGTTCGATCGAGTGCCTTGATCTTAGTCGGGCTGGCGGGAAGTTTGGGGATTGCACAACCGGGATTTGCCCAAGCTGCCTACGGTAGTTATGTCGGGGTCGGGGGCGGTTTAGGTTTGTCGGGGCGGGGCGATCGGTCGGGGGGCGTAGTGATCACTGGTCGGTATCGCATCCTCGAAGCTCCTGTATCTCTACGGGCGCAAACCATTATCGGCGGTGGTGGAGCGGCGATTATTCCTACGGTTTCCTACGATATTCCCCTCAACTGGCAGACTGAAGCTTATGTGGGCGCTGGAGTGAGCATTCCCACTGGTAATAATTCTCCCGTGGGCGATAAAGTTGGTTTAGCTATCCAACCCGGCGTAGATTATGCGATTCCCGGCAGTAATACAGTAATTTTTGGGAATGCAGTAATTGCCTTTGATGCCTATCGCAACGGCGGCGGGACGGCAGTTTCGGTTCAAGGCGGTGTAGGTTTCCAGTTACGTTAAGTTTTAGGTTTAGGAAATCTACAATTTTCTGTCTAGTTCTAGGGATTTTAGCTGTTTTGGAGGATAGAATATCTCTAAAAAATTTTTGTGACTAAAGGCGGCTAGAGGCAACTAAAGGTGACTAAAGTCGTAACTAAACGAACAAAATCTCCATGGCTTCCCGCTAACTTGGGCATAGCTCCAGAAATTAATCTGAGTAAAGATTAAGATAAAGCCAGCGATTTTTGTTAAGGTTAGTTTATGCAGCTTTGTTTTTTTTAATTTACGAATTTACTAAACTCTCTAAAAATCAGAAATTTGCCTATGCTAGCACCCATGCGAGTTTACGTCCTATTGTTTAATCCAAGAACTGAAAATGAAGGGATTCACTCCGTGCGGGTGGGCGATCGAGATAAAATCTTCATGTTTAAATCTGAGGATGATGCGACTCGTTACGCCTTGATGCTGGAAGCGCAGGATTTCCCTGTGCCAGTGGTGGAAGAAATGCCCGAAGATGAAGTGATTGAGTTTTGCAACAGCCAAGGCTTTGATTACGAAGTATTGGAGGAAGGCATGTTAGTTTTACCCCCAGAAGGTAATTTGGAATCTACCGATTGGCAGCCAGAGGGAGCTAATTCTCCCAGCCCAGAATCTAGCCCAGAGATTTCTGACCTCGATCGCATTCGTCGCCAGCTAGAAGGATTATTGTGAGCAACACCGCATCCCGGGGACATTTACTCACCGAACAGGCAAATCCCCAAAGCCAAAACCTTGATCAGCTTAGTTCCCTAGAATTAGTTGAGTTATTTAATCAAGAAGATGCCCAGACCCTTGCAGCCATTGCCGGGGCAAAATCTGAATTGGCGCAGGTGATCGATCGAGCAGCCCAGTCCCTGAGCCGGGGCGGGAGATTATTTTATATTGGAGCCGGAACCAGTGGGCGCTTGGGAGTGTTGGATGCCGCCGAATGTCCCCCCACTTTTTGTACACCACCCGAATTAGTCCAAGGAATTATTGCCGGAGGAGCCGGAGCCTTGGTTCGCAGTTCCGAGGATTTAGAAGATAAGCCAGAGGACGGGGCAGAAGCGATCGCCCATCGCCAGATTCATGAGCTAGATGTGGTGATTGGGATTACCGCCGGGGGGACAACTCCCTACGTCCACGGAGCCTTAGTTGCTGCCAAACAACGGGGAGCTACAACAGTTTTTATCGCCTGTGTCCCCAGAGAGCAAGTCCCAGTAGAAAAAGTTGATATTGATATCCGGCTCTTGGTAGGAGCAGAAATCTTAGCAGGTTCCACCAGATTGAAGGCGGGAACGGTGACAAAAATGGCGCTGAATATTATTTCCACGGGGGTCATGGTGCGCCTCGGCAAGGTCTACGGTAATCGCATGGTAGATGTGGCTGTCACCAATAGCAAGTTGCTCGATCGAGCCTTAGGGATTATCCAAGCCCTGACTGATCTCAACCGAGAGGAGGCAAGGGAACTTCTAGAAAAGAGCGATCGCAAGGTTAAATTAGCTCTCCTCATGCACTGGGGCAAGGTCGATGCTGCCACTGGGTTAACGCTATTGGCAGACCATAATGGTAATCTAAGAAATACCTTAAATAGTCTTAAATAGTAGAATAAGCAATCTTAAATAATAATTTTTCAATAGTAGGGTGGGGCATTGACCACCTTATACGATCGGGAATAGGTTAGTAAATAAAACTTTATTTCGTTTCAGCCTTACTAAAATCTAAAATCTTAAAACTTCAATTCTTATGTTTACTCCTTCAGAAACAACTACAGTCATTTTTATTGTGATCATTGCCCTCGGAGTCTTGGGTTGGGGCTTTAATCGAGCAAGACCCTACGGCAAATTGGGGATTCTTTCGTGGTTACAATCCGTAGCTTTAATTGTGCCTTGGTTAGTATTTTTCGGCTTAATTGGGATGGGTATTTATCTCAACTTAGTGGGAATTTTGGGCTTATTAGTTGTGTCTACCGGGTTCTATATCTGGCTAGGGCGAGAGTTGCGGGCGGCGGGGCAGGATGCTTTGTTGCGAGAACGGGCAGCGAAATTGTTACAGGCAAGAATGGCAGCCGAAAATCCCGAAAATCCGGCTAACCCTGATAATGCCGATAACCCCGTAGCTCTGGTCATGGAGGCAGAGGACTTGGCAATTCCCGAAGAAGACCTGAAGGCGGTACAGGGGATTTTTGGGATAGATACATTTTTTGCGACGAAAACCATTCCCTACGATCAAGGGGCAATTTTCCAAGGCAATCTCCGGGGGGAACCGGGAGCCGTCCATGAGAAATTGTCCGCCACCTTAAAAGAAAGATTAGCCGATCGATATCGGTTATTTTTGGTAGAAAATCCAGACGGAAAGCCTGTAGTTATCGTTTTACCTGCCAGTGCAGATCCCCAGCCTTTGACCACGGGGCAGAAAATTCTTGCCAGCCTCCTATTTTTGGCAACTTTGGCAACTACCGGGGAAACCGTGGGCTTGTTCTTTGGATTTGATTTATTCTCCGAGGTCGATCGATTCCAGCAGATTCTGCCCGTGAGTATCGGGATTTGGCTAATTTTGGGTGCCCATGAAATTGCCCATCAGGTGATGGCGAAACAGCGAGGCGTGAAATTTAGTCTGCCGTTTTTTATCCCTAGTTTACAGATTGCCACCTTTGGGGCGATTAACCGTTTTCAGTCTTTGTTACCCAGTCGGAGTACCTTGTTTGATGTGGCGATCGCTGGCCCCGCCGCCGGAGGGATTACTTCGGTGATTTTGTTAATTACGGGTTTACTCCTTTCCCATGCAGGTAGTGCTTTCCAGATGCCCACAGAGTTTTTCCAAGGCTCGATCCTCGTGGGAACCCTAGCAAAAGTCGTTCTTGGTAGTGCTTTACAAGAAAAAATTGTGGATGTTCATCCCTTAGTCATTGTCGGTTGGTTGGGTTTAGTATTGACAGCGTTAAACCTCATGCCTGCTGGACAGCTAGACGGGGGCAGAATTGTCCAAGCCATCTACGGCCGAAAAACCGCCCAGAGAACCACGATCGCAACCCTGATCTTGTTGGGCATCGTCTCTTTTATTAACCCAGCCAACCCCGTAATTCTCTACTGGCTAGTAATTATCGCCTTCCTGCAACGGGGACTAGAAAGACCTACTCTCAACGAAATTAGTGAGCCGGATGATGCCCGTGCTGCCTTGGGATTATTAGCCCTATTCCTGATGATTGCCACCATGATTCCCCTCACTCCGGGATTGGCAGGCAGATTGGGGATTGGAGGTTAGGATAGTTAATTCATAGGGATTTGGGGAGGTTAGACGATGGCAATTAGTTTATTAGTGCGATCGGACACGGAGCAAGAGCAGCGTTTAATTATGCCGGGAACCTATAACTGGCAACAATTTGAAGCTCTGGAGGCATTACTGGCGGACTCTCCGGGTGTGCGGATTACTTATCTAGATGGAGCGATCGAGCTAATGACTGTAGGTGAACCCCATGAATTGATTAAATCTTTACTAGGGATGTTTTTAGAGGCTTATTTTATCGAAATGGGGATCGAGTTTATCCCCGCAGGTAATGCTACCCGGCGTAGTGAAGCAAAGGGAGTTTCCTTTGAGCCAGACGAGTCCTATTATCTTGGTGAACAAAAAGCCCACCCAGACCTTGCCATTGAGGTAATTTTAACCAGTGGCAATTTGCAGAAACTAGAAAAATATCGCCGTTTTCAGATTCCTGAAGTGTGGCTCTGGGAAAACGCCCAACTGACTATTTATGCTTTAGCTAATGAAACGTATCAAGAGGTCGATCGCAGTCAACTGTTGCCAGAACTTGATCTTGCCCTACTGGTGCGCTGTGTCCAGATGCCTTCCCGACTAGAAGCAATGCGTGTATTTCGAGATGGGTTGCGCCATGAATAATTAAATCACCCGATTGGCAGCAGATTGCTAGAGGTTTGCCCTCAATGTTTGCGATCCGCTGCCGTGATGTGTTTGGCGATTATCGTCCAGATTTTTAAATTGATTCATTCTGAAAACGCAAACTGTTTCTAACCAAAAACTTACCGTCGAATGTGATTGGCAGTCCTTCTCCATCTAAAATCGATTTTCCTGTGTTTGCTTTTCGGGCATGGATATGGAGATGTGGTTCGCTGGTGTTTCCTGAATTGCCAATTTTAGCGATCGCATCTCCTGATTTGACTAGCGATCCGACTTGGCTAGTGATGCTACCTTTCAGAAGATGAGCCATTAAGATATCAGCACCTTTACATTTCAGTAGAATGTGATTTCCAGCAGGATTTTCTTGGTCGCTTTCACCCGGAACGAGATTAGGCAAATCGTTGACTAGATTGGCGATCGTCCCATCGCAAGGGCTGTAGAGAGTCTCTCCAAAAATGGTATAATCGGTTAGCGATCGTGGGTAAAGCCCATTTGCTCTAGTTCCCAGAACGTTTAGTTTTGTGATGTCCAAGGCATATCGTTGTGTCGGATGAGGGTTGTGATACAGCACTTTTCA
>JAIMKT010000069.1:12729-22102 GCA_020692245.1 Microcoleus sp. GA_180221_E-2-1-MAG-45_12 | reverse complement strand
CACGGGCTGTATGGCGCAACATTTCCAAGAGCAGTTATTAGATGAAATTCCCGAAGCGGTGGCAGTGGTAGGTACGGGAGATTATCAAAAAATAGTGGAAGTGATCGAACGGGTGGAGCGGGGCGATCGACGAGTCATGCAAATTACCCAAGAACCAACATATATTGCCGATGAAACCCTCCCCCGCTACCGGACAACTTCTGAGGGTGTGGCTTACCTCCGCATTGCCGAGGGCTGTGATTATCGGTGTGCTTTTTGTATTATTCCCCATCTGCGGGGCAACCAGCGATCGAGAACGATCGAGTCAATTGTCACGGAAGCCCAACAATTAGCCGCCCAAGGTGTCCAAGAAATTATTTTAATTTCTCAAATTACAACCAATTATGGACTAGACTTGTATGGGGAGCCTAAGTTAGCCGAACTAATTAGGGCTTTAGGCAGTGTGGATATTCCGTGGATTAGAATGCACTACGCCTACCCTACGGGTTTGACTCCCTCGGTAATTACCGCCATTCGAGAAACTCCCAATATCCTCCCCTATCTAGACTTACCCTTGCAACACTCCCATCCTGATATGCTCCGGGCGATGAATCGTCCTTGGCATGGGAGAGTCAACGATAGAGTAATTGAGCAAATTAAAGAGGCTATTCCTGAAGCGGTGATGCGTACCACATTTATTGTGGGATTTCCCGGAGAAATGGATGAACACTTCCAACATTTGTTACAATTCGTAAAGCGTCATGAATTTGACCATGCAGGCGTGTTTACTTTTTCCCGTGAAGAAGGAACCCCCGCCTACAATCTGCCCAACCAAATTCCTCAGGAAGTAATGGAACACAGGCGTGATACCCTGATGGCGGCTCAACAGCCGATCTCTTTCCAAAAAAATCAGAATTATGTGGGTAGGGTAGTGGATGTGCTAATTGAGCAGGAAAATCCAGACACCGGAGAATTGATCGGGCGATCGCCTAATTTTTCTCCAGAGGTAGATGGGTTAGTTTATGTGCAAGGGGAAGCTCACCTAGGCACAATCACTAGGGTAAAAATTACTGATGCTGATGTCTATGATCTCTACGGTCAGACAGTTCCCCACGAGTAAACCGTGAGCAGTTCACAGGTTAATCAATTTCACAAAACTAAACCAAATAAATTATGACCCTTTCATTTTCCAGCCTTGGGCTATCTGATGCGCTTGTTCAACAAGTAGAAGCTCTTGGTTTCTCTACACCGACCCACATTCAATCCCAAGCTATTCCCCAATTACTCTCTGGACGAGATGTAGTCGGACAATCCCAGACTGGCACAGGCAAAACTGCGGCTTTTTCTTTGCCGATCCTAGAACAAATTGATATGGATAGCAAAGATGTCCAAGCCCTGATCCTGACTCCGACTAGGGAGTTGGCTCAACAGGTGACTCAAGCTATGAAGGACTTTAGCGGCATCAGCGATCGCCCTAGTAAAGATTTCCGACGTTTACAGATCCTCACAGTTTGTGGTGGGCAATCTATGGAGCGGCAAACTCGCCCCCTACAAAAGGGTGTCCAAATCGTTGTAGGGACTCCGGGACGGGTAATTGATCTGCTCGATCGAGGCAATCTCAAACTAGATAACGTCCGGTTTGTAGTCTTGGATGAAGCTGATGAAATGCTGAGTATGGGCTTTATTGATGATGTTCAAAAAATCCTCGAAAGCTCTCCCTCCAGTCGGCAAACTGCCTGCTTCAGCGCCACCATGCCCCGCCAAATCCGTGACCTAGTAAATAGATTCCTGAAATCTCCCGCCACTGTCACCGTCGATCAACCCAAGGCAGCTCCTACCAAAATTGAGCAACGGGTATACATGATCCCCAGAGGCTGGACTAAGAGCAGAGCTTTGCAACCCATTTTGGAACTAGAAGATCCAGAAGCAGCAATTATCTTCGTGCGGACACGGGCGGCGGCGGCGGAACTCACCAGTCAACTGCAAGCGGCGGGACACAGTGCCGATGAGTACCATGGGGATCTCAGCCAAGGACAACGGGAACGCCTCCTCCACAGATTCCGCCAGCACCAAGTCCGCTGGGTAGTTGCTACAGATATTGCGGCTCGTGGTTTGGATGTGGATCACCTCACCCATGTCATTAACTACGACCTGCCCGATAGTGTGGAAACCTATATTCACCGGATTGGTAGAACTGGTAGAGCCGGAAAAACTGGGATGGCTATCTCCCTAATTGGTTCGATGGAGCGCCGCAAGTTGCAATTAATCGAACGCCGGGTACGTCAAGGTATTGAAGTTGTTAAAATTCCTAGTCGATCGCAGATTGAGGCAAAACGCCTAGAAAATCTCCAATCCCAACTCAAGGAAGCTCTAACTGGCGAAAGAATGGCTTCCTTCCTGCCTGTAGTCCGGGAGTTGAGCGAGGAGTACGATGCCCACGCGATCGCAGCAGCAGCTCTGCAAATGTTCTACGACCAAACCCAACCTAGCTGGGGTAATAGCGATGATTTAGATATTGCCGTTGATTCTCCCAAGCCTATGCTGAAGCGTCAAGGTCAATACAACGATCGCAATGATCGCAATGACCGGAACTATGACCGCAAGGATCGGTTCGATCGAGAAGGCAAATCTGAACAATTCGGTCGTGGGGGCAGCAAACCCAGATTCCGGGGTCAAGAAATGGGGATGAAAACCCAAGGCTAGATTTCTCAGTTAATTCTAGATTTTAGATTTAGATTGCTAGTCTGGAGGCTAAAACTAGAAGGCAACTAGGAAATTCAAGAGATTTAAGGCGGGGTGTACAAGGGAAACCAACATACATCCTGCTTTTTTGCTAGAGTTTATTTAATTATCTAAAACTTAATTTTGATGGAAATTGTGACTGAACAAGTAACTACTGCTAACGAATTGCTGGATCTGCGGGGGACTCCCTGCCCGATTAATTTTGTCCGATCGAAACTACGCCTAGAACGAATGAAAACTGGGGAGATTTTGGAAGTGTGGTTAGATGGGGGCGAGCCGATCGAACAGGTTCCCGACAGCCTGAAAATGGAAGGTTACATTATTTGCGAGATTATCGATCGTCAAGAATTTTTTGCCCTCCAAGTCCAATGCCCTTAACCCCAGAGATGACCCCAGCGTTAACTCCAGAGTTACAAATCCCCGATGCCCTCCTAGGGACAGTGGTGGCAGTGCAGGCAAATTTTTATCAAGTCAAACTAGAGCTTAAGGATAATCCAGATAGTTTGGCAGATGATTTCCCAAATAGTTCTATAAATAATCTTGCCAATAATTCTTCAAATAACTCTGCAAATAAGCCCCTAGATAATTCACAATTTTTGTTGTGTACCCGCCGTTCTCGGTTGAAGAAAATGGGACAGCAGGTGATGGTGGGCGATCGAGTCGTGGTGGCAGAACCAGACTGGCAAGGAGGTAGGGGAGCAATTGCCGCAGTATTACCCCGGCGGAGCTTTCTCGATCGTCCCCCGATTGCCAATGTAGACCAAGTATTAATTGTCTTTGCTCTAGAGGATCCTAGCCTCGATGCCTACCAGCTTAGTCGTTTCCTTGTCAAGGCAGAATCCACGGGGTTAAAAGTAAATATTTGCCTAAATAAAAGCGATCTTGTCAGTCCCTCGGCGATCGAAACATGGCGGGAAAGATTGCAGGGCTGGGGCTATCAACCCAAATTTTTGAGTGTCTTAAAAAATACAGGCTTAGAAGAATTAAATAAAGAGTTGAGCGATCGGATTACCGTTCTGGCAGGATTGTCGGGGGTGGGAAAATCAAGTTTAATTAATTACCTAATTCCTGATACAAATCTTCGGGTTGCTGCCGTGAGTGGCAAACTCCAAAAGGGTCGCCATACTACTCGCCATGTGGAACTATTTGATCTTCCTCAAGGAGGATTACTTGCGGATACGCCGGGATTTAATCAGGCTGATGTGGATTGTTTACCACGGGATTTAATTACCTATTTTCCCGAAGCGAGGGAGAGATTATTACAGGGAGAATGTCAATTTAGTGATTGCTCCCATTGTCATGAGCCGAACTGTATTGTCCGGGGGGATTGGGAACGCTATGCCCACTATGTTCAATTCCTTGAGGAAGCTAATATTTATGCAGACCAAATCCATCATCAACGCCATCAGGAATCTAGTACAAAATCTAAATCAAAAAAAGGTAAACAGGGAGAAGAACCCAAACTAGAAATGAAAAAATATCGTCAAGTTTCTCGCCGCAAACAACAGCAATCTCTCCAAGATTTTCATCACCAAAATCGCTATCAAGAACAGGAAGATTATGATTAATTGGCTCCTTGAACCCTTGCAGTATGAATTTATGCGAAATGCCCTAGGAGTAGGAATTCTCTTGGGGATTCTTTGTGCAGTGGTAGGAACTTATTTAATAGTCCGGCAGTTGGGAATGATGGCTCATGCGATCGCTCACTCAGTATTACCGGGTTTATCGATCGCTTTTTTCTTAAAAATAGATTTATCCCTAGGGGCTTTTATAGCTGGGATCATTAGTGCTTGGATGGTGGCAGCAGTAGAATCGAAATCAAAAATTAAAGCCGATACAGCTATTTCTCTAGTTCTCTCTGGATTCCTTGCCTTGGGTGTAACTTTAATCACCACTCTGCGGAGTAGATTTGATTTATTTGCTTTCCTGTTTGGAGATATTCTCAGTGTGAGTTTTGCCGATGTGATTAGAACTGGAATAATTACTTTTCTGGTGTTATTAATGGTGAAATTCTTTTATAAGGAATTACTTTTTTATACCTTTGATCCCCTAGGAGCGCAGGCTAGTGGTTTACCTGTGAATCTACTCTATTTTGGTTTTATTGCGGTGATTACCCTGACAGTAATTGCGAGTATGCAAACCGTTGGTGTGTTGTTAGTTTTATCTCTATTAATTGCTCCGGGAGCGATCGCCTATCTGTTGGTGAAACAATTACATTTAATGATGATGGTCGGGGCATTAGTAGGAGTGATCGCCACCATTTCTGGCATGTATCTCAGCTACTATCAAAACTTACCCTCTGGGGCAGCGATCGTCCTCGTCATCTCAACTTTCTTTATCCTTGCTTTTCTCTTCAGTCCCAGCCAAGGAGTTCTCATTAAACGCTAGATTTTCATGGGATTCTAGGCAACTAGACTACGCAACTCAAGGTTGATCTTTTTGAAGGACTTTTTAGAGATAAAAGCTGATTCTCTAGTCTAATTCTCGGCTCTATGACACGAGGATCAACTCCGTATCTAGCTGCGGCTTCTGTCATTTTTAGCTGCAATAGTTCCCCGTCATTAAGCAGAGAAATTACTTGCTTAGGCTTTTGCAAACTTATTCCCATAGCATCTCGTAATTGTTGGGCAACTGCTCTAGCTAAAAGGGGCGGGACTGAGTTGCCAATTTGACGAAACCCGTGCCATTTTGTACTGTGAAAACGAAACCAATCGGGGTAGGAATGTAGCCTTGCAGCTTCACGGACGGTGATACATCGGGGGCGATCGGGATGGATGGGGCGGGGGGCAGTAAAGGCTCCTCGGTTGCTGGGAGTTCCGGCTCTCAGGGTGTTACAAATCCCGTCAGGATCGAGTTTGAGAAAGCGGCTGACTTTTTCTACTTCTCCTTGGGGGGTGGCTTGAAAGCGGGCGATCGAGGTAGGAGTATGCACACTATTAACACTAGAGGTGAGTAACTGAGCATCGAATTGGCGAGGATAGGAGAAATCCTGTGGTTCTGACTTTAATCCTCGTAGGTATGCACCGTACAAGCTCTGGGGTCTTTCATAGGTTGCAACACACCAGTCTTGATGATTTAGGGCTGGGTATTGAGAAATATCTGGCAGGTCGGCGATCGCCTCTCGCACCGTCGGGCTGTTGGGTAAATCTGCAAGTTCTTGAGGAATTCGTTTACCTTTGGCGGGTTTAGTAATCGGTGCTGGGTAATTAGGTAAGTTCATATCCTGACGACAACCAATCAGAAAAAGTCGCTCCCGGTGTTGTGGCACACCAAAATGAGCAGCATTGAGAACTTGATAGGGCTTGAGAATTTTGTAGCCATGGTTCTCGAAATTTTTAATGATTTCTGCCACAAACTGACGATGATTACCAATGGTTAAACCCTTAACATTTTCCATGACAAAATACTTGGGATTTAGCTCAACCACTAAGCGCATGAAATCCAATACCAATTGATTGCGGGGATCATCAAAAACTCGTTTGCCGATTAAAGAAAAACCTTGACAAGGGGAACCCCCAAACACGACATCTACTTCTTGATGACCAATTTGAGATTGTTGCCGAATTTCAGCCCCAGATAGGCTTGTAACGCTACGGCAAATAGTTGTCCAGAGGGGAAAATTATATTCATGGATAGCGCAATGAATCGGATCAATCTCCACCGCCGCTAGGACATCAAACCCAGCTTGCTCAAAGCCCAAGGTCATCCCCCCTGCCCCTGCAAATAAATCTACGGCGATCGGTCTCTGGTTCTGCATAGTTTCCAACTTTTACTGATTATGCTCTTAGCCTAGCTATAGCTACTTGATTATAGGCTGTGTGCTTAACCTCAACGTCTTTTCTGTAATATCTGCCAGAGGGTGACAAAGGTTTCCGGGAGGGGGGCGATCGCCTCAATTAGTTCTCCCGAAACTGGATGAATTAACCGCAATTTCCATGCATGGAGAGCTTGCCCGGGCAGGTTTACCCCCACATCTTTGCCGTGACTGTAGACTAGATCACCGACAATAGGATGTTTCATGAAAGCACTGTGGATACGGATTTGATGGGTTCTCCCCGTTTCTAATTGGAACTTGAGGAGGGTGTAATTCCCTAATCTTTCTTGGATTTGCCAACGAGTCACCGCCGTGCGTCCACCCTGTTCGAGGGGGATCACTGCCATTTTTTGCCGATCGACCGGATGACGACCGAGGGGCTGATCTACAATTCCCGAATCGGTTTTGGGGCAACCATAGACAATTCCTAGGTATTCCCGGTAGGCAGTTTTTTCCTTGAGTTGTTGCTGGAGATGGTGGTGGGCTTGATCAGTTTTGGCGACGGCGATCGCCCCGGTGGTATCTTTGTCTAGACGATGGACAATGCCCGGACGCAACACGCCGCCAATGGCAGCCAAGGGACAATGAGCCAGCAGCGCATTCACCAAAGTGCCGTGACTATGACCGGGAGCTGGATGGACAACTAAGCCTGCGGGTTTATTGAGAATAATTAAATACTCGTCTTCGTAGAGAATATCTAGGGGAATGGCTTCTGGTTGCAGGTTCAAGGGAATATCTGGGGGAATGATCACCGAGAGTCGATCGCCCGCCTGCACCATGGTTTTTTTCTCCCGGCACACCTGCTCATTCACCATTACCTGCCCCGCTTCAATCAGTTTTTGTAACCTCGATCGAGATAAATTTACGGTCTTAGTTAAGTCATTTAGCTCAGTTGGCTCAGTTAGCTCATTCAATTCATGCAGCCCTTGGGCAAGGTAGGCATCTAGGCGTTGGGGAGTATGGTTATCTCTAGGTACAGGTAGCTCGATCGGATTCATTTTTATACAGCCATTACTAATTTGAAAAGTTTATGGCGACTAAAGTCGCAACTACAAAAACAACTTCTACAGCTCAACTGAGCATCACCAAACTTCTTTCGTCATCAAGACTTCCGAGGATACTTATCTTTAGAATATAGCATGGAGAAAATTGGCACTCAAAGCCAGAGAGTGCTAAATAGTGCGAGATTAAGTGCTAAATTAGGGATGGTCGTATTTAAGCTAATCATAACTATGTCAAAAATTATCTCCTTTAAAGAAGAATCTCGTCGATCGCTAGAAAAAGGCATCAACGCCCTAGCCGACGCAGTGAAGATCACCCTAGGTCCCAAGGGACGGAACGTGTTGCTAGAAAAGAAATTCGGCGCACCCCAGATCGTTAATGATGGCATTACGGTGGCAAAGGAAATTGAGCTAGAAGATCCCCTCGAAAATGCTGGAGCTAGATTAATCCAGGAAGTAGCTTCCAGAACTAAGGACACGGCGGGAGATGGCACAACTACAGCTACCGTGTTAGCACAAGAAATCATCCGAGAAGGCCTAAAGAGTGTCGCAGCAGGAGTAAATCCGGTGGCTCTGAGGCGGGGAATTGATAAAACTGTTAATTTCTTGGTAGAGGAGATTGTCCGGGTTGCCAAACCAGTGGAAGGAAGTGCGATCGCCCAAGTTGCGACGGTGTCTGCTGGAAATGATGAGGAAGTCGGCAAGATGATCGCCGAAGCCATGGCAAAAGTCACCAAAGATGGCGTAATTACCGTGGAAGAATCCAAATCTCTCTACACCGAACTGGATGTGGTAGAAGGGATGCAGATCGATCGAGGCTATCTGTCTCCTTACTTTGTCACCGATAACGATCGGATGGTCATTGAGTACGAAAATGCTCGCCTGTTGATCACCGATAAAAAAATTAACTCGATCCAAGACCTGATCCCCGTCCTCGAAAAAGTTGCCAGAGCCGGAACTCCCCTAGTAATTATTGCTGAAGACATCGAAGGTGAAGCCCTTGCTACCCTAGTTGTTAACAAAGCCAGAGGAGTGCTAAACGCTGCTGCCATCAAGGCTCCCGGTTTTGGGGAACGTCGCAAAGCCATGCTCGAAGATATTGCAGTCCTCACGGGCGGGCAACTAATTACCGAAGATGTGGGCTTGACCCTTGATGCTGTGACCCTCGAAATGATGGGCGTTGCCAAAAAGATCACGATCGACAAAGATAGCACCGTGATTGTCTCCAGCGATGAACAAAGCAGTGATGTCCAAAAGCGTATCGTCCAAATTCGGAAAGCCCTAGAACTCACGGATTCTGACTACGATAAGGAAAAACTCCAAGAGCGTATTGCCAAACTAGCTGGTGGGGTGGCGGTGATCAAAGTTGGTGCAGCCACAGAAACCGAACTCAAAGACCGGAAACTCCGGATTGAAGACGCTCTCAACGCTACCAAGGCTGCCGTAGAAGAGGGCATTATCCCCGGTGGTGGCACGACTTTGATTTATCTCAGCAAGCAAATTGAATCCTTCAAAGCCAAACTGGATGCCGATGAGCAGCTAGGAGCAACCATCATTGCTAAATCCCTAGAGGCTCCCCTCCGGCAGATGGCTGATAATGCTGGGGTCGAAGGGGCTGTGGTGGTGGAAAAAGTCCGGGAAACCGATTTTGCCATTGGTTACAATGCGGCTACTGATACCTACGAAGACCTGATTGTTGCTGGAATTATTGACCCTGCTAAAGTAGTTCGATCGGCTATCCAAAATGCTGCCTCGATCGCTGGTATGGTCTTAACCACTGAAGCTCTCGTTGTGGAAAAACCCGAAAAAGCTAGCGCTGCTCCAGACATGGGTGGCA
>JAIMKT010000069.1:0-12710 GCA_020692245.1 Microcoleus sp. GA_180221_E-2-1-MAG-45_12 | reverse complement strand
GGGCGGCATGGGCGGCATGGGTGGCATGGGCGGCATGATGTAATCTTTCTGCCTCAATCCATCTATTGGTAATCCTCAATGATTGCTCAACTCAATTAGGATTACTACGCATTGATTTAATCTAATTAATTTCAGGGGTAAACTTTCGAGTCTGCCCCTATTATTTTTTACGGTGGGATTATTGCTGCCAGTAGATAGAAACAGCTTTAATGGCATCTACCCAAACATCAAAGGTTAAAGGCTTCACAATAAATAAATCTGCCTTGAGATTCTCGGCTTTGATCCGGTCTGCTTGGCGCTTGGAAGTAGAGAGAATTACTACCGGAATAGAGGCAAGGTTTGGATCGGCTTTGATCTCAGCAAGGGCTTCAAAACCATTTTTCCTTGGCATATTAATATCCAGAAGAATCAAGTCGGGGTCTGGATAAATTTCTCGATTGCTGTAGTTCACCCGGTGGTAAAGATAGTCCATCAACTCTTCCCCATTGGTGACAGCGTAGAGTTTATGGGGGAGTTCGTTAATTTTCAAGGCTTCCTGAGTTAAAAAAAGATGGGCTTCTTCATCCTCAGCAATCAGGATTTTGCGAGGACTTTGAGATAAAACCGCCTCGGTTCGATCGAATTGATTCATGGCTTATTATATATAAATTGGTCTGGATTATGGAGGGATGACAGGATTAAGAGTGAAATAAAAGACCGCCCCAACATCAGGCTGCGATTCTCCCCAGATTTTCCCGCCGTGAAACTCGATTACTTTTTTACAAACTGCCAAACCTACCCCAGTCCCTGCATAGTCTTGTTGAGGATGGAGACGTTGAAAGATTTGAAAGATGCGATCGCTCTGTTGAGGATCAAAACCAATCCCATTGTCCCGAAAGCTAAATAACCACTTCCCGTCTTGGAACAAAGTATTAATACTCATTCTCAGGGCAGATTTGCCCCGATATTTGAGGCTATTACTCAAGAGATGCTGAAATACCAGTACCAATTGAGAATAATTACCCCAAACTAGAGGTAGAGAGCCATAGTTAATCACCGTTTCATTTTGATTAATCTCAAGCTCCAGATTAGCACAGGCTTCTGCAAAGACAAGATTACAATCTGTCGGGGCGAAGTATTCTTGATTGCGACTAATATGGGTGTAAAGTAATAAATCTTCAATTAGAGCCTGAATTCGGTGCGCTCCGTTGGCAATATATTGTAAAAACTTCAAGCCCGCCGCATCTAGTTGTTGACCATAGCGCATTTGCAGCAGTTGAGCGTAGTTAGAAATTGTCCCTAGGGGAACTTGCAAATCATGGGAGGCCATGTAAGTAAATTCTTCTAGTTCGGCATTATAGGCGGCTAGTTCCTTGGTATTGCGGCGTTCTTGCTCTAGGAGTTGGGCTTGATGAATGGCGACCCCCAACTGATCGACTAAGTGCTGGAGGCGTTCTATTTCCCAAGATTCCCAGACTCTAGAACTATGGCACTGATGGAGAGTTAGTAATCCCCAAAACATCGAGCCAGGGGTGAAGGAGCTTGGGGAGTGAGGATTGGGATCGATGAAAATTGGCAGGGTCAAGGCTGACCGGATTTGATAGTGTTGCAAAAATGCTTTCTCTAGACTTCGATCGCCATCGCTAAATTGGACTGCCTGCCCTTGAAAAAACTGAGCTAAATCTGCTTCTGTAAACAATTCCTCCGGAAAATCTAGGTCTGACATACTCGGAAAACCGGGTAACACTGCCTCATGGACAAGATTACCTACCTGTTGCTGAAATCTGCCTCTGGGGACATCACAAACTAGTCGCCACAAAACCACTCGATCGACCTGCACCGTCTTGCGGAGTTCCTGTACTGTTGTTTCTAGTATCTCTGGCAATTCTAGGGAATGGCGAATTTTCAGAGTCAGGGTAGTAATCAAATTTTGGTAACGAGATTGGCGAACTTTTTCCTGCTCCGCCTTTTTAATTTGGGTAATATTTCGAGAAGAACCTTGAATTTTTACTACTCTAGTTTTCGTTTCATCATAGATAGGAATCAAGGTAGTTTGATAGATGCGACTTTGAAAAATCATCCCCACCGACTCCTCATAGGTCAAGACATTCCCACTCAAGACGCAAGTTAAGTATTGATGATTTATCCAAGCAGCCAACTCCGAGGACAAAATATCCTCCGGCGATTTTCCCCTGATCTCGGCAGCAGTCAGACCTATATCCCGTTCTTGGGCAGGATTAATAGTTTCGTAGGTAAAGTAAATTTCTTGGGGATGCTGACTCAAATCTTTCTGAAAATCTGCATAGAGCTTGGGGGTCGTATCTGGGGAGTAATGGACTTGAACAAGAAAAATATTGTCAGTAGAGTGATTGAAAATACTGGAATACAGCAATTCTGAGGCTTTTAGCTCCCGTTGATTTTGCAGTCGTTCATGGTGTCCGCAGATCATCTCTCCTACCAATCTCAGCAGTTGAGCATCTTCGGGAAACCAATCCCTGGGGGTGGTGGATTCAAAGCAGAGACTAATCCACAATTCTCCCCTAGAGCTAAACACTGGCACATCCAAACAGGCAGCGCATTGATGCTGGGCATACCAAGTTTTTTCGGGGCTGGGGGCGAGGTCTTGGAGATTGCTAATCACAATATCTTGGTTGCCTTTGAGGGTATTCAGCCATTCTGGATAGGAAGCCGTGGGGGAATTTTGGTAAAGATGGGCATAGGGAGTTACCCTTGGGTTGCTTACATCGTCGCTCTCAGTATCGTTGCTCTCAGTATTGAAGTTGGAGTCTTGGTAGAAATTGGCAAAAGCAGGGCGGCACCATTCATAATAAACTGTGAAGTGAGTTAGGTCTGGGGTGAAATGATTGATATAAGCTCGATCGCACTCCACGGCTTTACCCAAGATTTCCATAATCCAGCCCAGATTAATCACTTCATTGGTCAGGAGATGTTGGGAGACAATGGTGACGATCGACTCTAGGTGCAATCGATACTGGAGTTGGAGTTCGGTTTGTTTCTGGTCTTGAATATCGGTGATTAATAGCACCATATATTGCAACAGCTTGTCCGCATCCTTCACCGCCGCCACTGCTGCTTGTACCCAACGGTAGGAATCGTCTTTGCTGCGATAGCGTTTTTCGATGGTGAAGTAGTTTAGCTCCCTAGTTAGGAGAAAGTTGACATAGCTATCACTAACTTCCAAGTCTTCAGGATGGGTTAACTCTCTAATTTTCTGCCCTACCAGTTCCGACTGTTCGTAGCCCAAAATTTGACAAAAAGCATCGTTAACTTCGAGAACTTTCCGATCGACAGAAATGAGGGCAATTCCCATGGGCGATCGCTGAAAAATAGCCCGGAACTTAGTCTCACTATCTTGTCTTTCGATGATTTCTTGGGAAAAATAATGACTACTTTCAGCCAAAAGATGTTCCGCTAGACCATAGCTTGCCTCAATCTGTTTTTCATAAGCTAGTTGTTGTTGGTAGTTTCTAGTGCAGAGTCGGAGCGATCGAGCCAATACCTCTGGAATTAAATTATTAAGTTCTAGATAATCTGCCGCCCCTTGGTCGATCGTCTGTTGTCCCCGGAGAGTATCAGTCACTAGGGCAATCACGGGCGGATGGATCAGGGGCAGAAACTCCAAAAATCTTGATAGCCAAGCCTCTCCCACCAGATATCCAGCATAGGTAGACAGGGCTTGATGAGTTGCAAGGTTTTCTAGGTTTTCTAGGTTTTCTAAACTTTCTAAACTTTCTAGGGTTGTCAACTTTTCTAGATGTACTCTCTCCGCCATTTGACCACAAACATTCGCTACCATCTCGAAGGTTTTAGGTAGGGGATCAACCACAAGGAGAACATAATCAAAAGCCATGATTTCAACCCAAGAACTTTACCAACGTATAGGCGATCGCTGCACTACCCACGGGAACCGTTAAGTTGTCCATTCCCCACCAAGAAAAAGACTCCAAGCCAGTCGCCACGATCGCCACGATCAGAGACACACACCAAATTTGCCAAGTATTACCAATGGTTAAAACCAAGATTAAATTGCACACAATAAAACTAATCACTGCCATGGTGAGAGAGCCTTCCCAGCTTTTGGTCATCCCCCCAACTTTGTAAATATGCTTACCCCAATTTTGCCCAATTATGGCCGCCATACCATCACCATAGCTCATAATTAAAATGCCGATCGCTGCGTACTGGGGTTGCTGGACTCCCCAAAAATAGGCAACAAGCAGACCCATACTCACCGCATAGAAAAAAGTGCCTAAGCTATTTCTGCCGATGCTATTTACCCCCGGCAAGATTGGTAATTTGTGGGAAATTAAAGCCAGCATACTTGCTAAAACTGAGGCTGTCATTCCTACCCAAGCCGGGATATGGAGCCACCAAGCTAATAAAATTACATTGCCAGTGCCGATGTGGACTACTTTGCGGGAGATTTCGCCATTAATTGCCAAGTATCGATGAAGGGACTCCGAAGTTAAAAAAATCAAACCGAGGTAAAGAGCTACTAGGGCAATGGGTTGCCAAAGGGTAGGGGGAGAGTCGACCATAGTTGAGAGGTAAACTGGTAGTTAAGTTTTCAAAGGGAAAAAGGCAATAATTAAACTTGATAGTTATTAAATTACTATGAATCTATTAAATTGCTATGTAGTTATTGAATTATCAAGTTACTAAATCATCACAAATCGTTAACTAATTCTAATCTAGGCGATCGAGTTATTTCTATGAAAACTTTATTGATTTCTCTACTCAAGGGCTACAAATTTCTGCTATCGCCCCTGCTGCCCCCTGCCTGCCGTTTCTATCCTACCTGCTCAGTTTATGCCATGGAAGCCCTCGAAAGATTTGGAGTGGTGCGGGGCAGTTGGTTAGCCCTCAAGCGCATTCTCCGGTGTCACCCCTGGCATCCCGGCGGTTATGACCCAGTTCCCGGACTAGTCAATCATAACCATTCCCCTCATGATCATGTTCAACACAACCACCTCGACCAGAACTGTAGCTGTGGAGGACATCAAAAAGATTGCCAGTAAGATTGTTATTAAACTACCTTAACTTGACTACTAGCCACAGTGAAAACAAGATCATTGAAATCCTTATCTCCACCTCCCCAATTATCCTCAAATCCGTAGGTATTACTGCCAAGAGAAACAAAGTGACTTATCCCGTCTGGGTTAGCTGCACCAAGACTAAACCAGGCATTTTGGTTAGCCGAATTTTGCTGGTTTAAGGGGTTATTCGCCAGAAAAGATTTTGCATCTGTATTTGTCAAAACTACTGCCCCATACAACTTTTCACCCTCTAGTTCCCATTTAGCATTACTAGAAGCAGCAAAAGAACCAACAATAGTACTACTTGTCCCACCACTTAAAGCTCGTTCCACCGCGTATCTAGCATAGTCCTTGTCTGTAGGATCAATAAGGCGACCATTAACCACCAACCCCCCAGTTATGGCATCAACTTGATAGGTCAAAAGCTCCTTAGAGTAAGCCCCGACATTAGCAACTCGCAGATCGATCGTTGACTTAGAACCTTCAGGAGCATTACTTTGAAAAACCCCACCATTGATGGAAATTTCCAGAGTATCCCCTAGGATAGCCAAAGTGTTGTTACTCGTAGCAGTTACAGCACCATTTTCATCCTGACTACGCAAAACCGTCCCATCTTTTTGGGTGGCATAGATACCAAAACTTTGCAGCCCCGGTACAGCAGCCTTGACCACAGTAGAAGAACCAACGGACTTAGCTTCTGTCGTCGCAAAAGTAGCATAGAAGTCTTGATCATTATCAGTATCAAAGCCTTCATAAGCAATCTCACTATCCAAAGCTCCCACAGCACTGGAGGATAAAGCTCCTATTTTCCAGCTATACAGGGTTGTAGGACTCTGAGGATCGTAGTAACCATAGTCAATAATATTGTCATCCTTCAAGGAAATGAAAGCAGATATGGTCGATAGCAGATCGGTATTACTCACCAAACCATTCATCCCTTCTTTTTCATCTGGAGTCAGCCCTGCAATGGTGGGCAATCCATCGCTCGTAAATTCCGAGGCAAGGAGAGAAAAGTCCAGATTTTTAGCCGCCAAAGTAGAAGCATTTGTACTCACTTTTATGTAGTAAGTGCTATCACTATTAAGCGAGAATGTTGCACCTACATATTCTGTTCCAGAAGAATCAGCTATGGGATCAGCAATTAGAACGCCATTAGCATCAGTGGCATAAATATCTATGCTGAAGTTGCCATCTTCGCTAGTGGAATAAAGCTCAATATTTTCAGGAGTCTCAGAAACAGTCCTCGCAGTTGTGTACTTAAACCATTTTTCTGGGGTTTGGCTGGTTAAAAAGTTGCCGCTAGAGAAAATATCTGAGTCGATGTTAATGGCTGTGCTTTGGGTTGAGCCACTGGTGGCAACAAAAGGAATTCCTGAAGCTAGGGTGAATTTGAGATTGTAGTCAATGAGTTCATCTTCTGCCACAACTTGAAGGATGGTATTATCATCGATCGCAATATTCCCCGGAAGCTTTAACTCTAAGCTGGTAGAAGAATCGCCACTGACACTAGCCAGAATTTGATCCCCATTCCCCTCAGTCCGCCGCACCAGCACCAAACTAGCCTTGCCTAAACTACCAAAACCCGGATCAAGCTGAAAGGAAAGATTTTCAGATAAAGTCCCCGATAGAGCCTGAAGGTCATACTCCTCCACTCCCAAATCCGTAGCATCATCTGTCAAGGATATCAATTCCTTATTTACTGACAGAAATGAGGAGACTGCACCGCTATTTCCACTTACAACATTGCTAACGCTGCTTCTGCCTGCACTCCGAGATTCATTATCAGGCTCTGTAATCTTGGTAGAAGTTGGCGTATTATAACTTTTGATCTCTGCTTGGTCTAAAAAGACATCTAGAAATTCATACCAATTAGTATCTCTCAGAAATTCTGGTGCTTCAGCCCTATACTTGTCTCGGAAGGTAGCTTGATTGTCCTCACCAAATAACTTTTCCAACTCTTGGGCTGTGGATGGCAAAATAATTGTCAAACCTTCACTACTAGCAGCCTTGGTGTCCGCAGCTCCGGTACTTTTAGCAACTACAGATTTTCCCAAAGCAGCCACCGCCGCATTTGCTGCCTCAATTACACCAGTAGGCAAAGAAGGAATTTTGGCAACATTTTTGAGGAACTGCCCCAGATCATGCAGATATATAAGATGGTAGTTAGTGCTATTTCTCGCAGCAGTACCAATGCTCTTCCACAGGCTAGAGTCAGTAATCCTGACGCACTGGTCACTGAAGGCTTTCAGGGCCGTTGCTAATTCAGATAGCTTGCTTACATCAATCGCCGATAGGGTATTATCTTTCTCTGTAGGATATTTACCTCCATAGGAAGCTACAAGTTGAGTTACAAAAGCCGCGGGTGTAGTAGCGCCAGAGATGCCATTAAAAGCTTTTATATAGTCATTCCCGTCTCCCGGTACTACCTCTTGAGAGGCTACTACATAATCTGTCCGTCCCCTCAGTTCGTAGGCAACTTCGATCGCTCCCATTAAGCATTCATCAAAGGCAATGATGTTATATTTAATCGTTGGCGACTTGGCATCTAAGATAGGTTTCAAGCCTCTAATATCTAAGTTCGCATCCTCCGTCACCGTACTAAAACGTACATCAGCTGTATTAAATCCCCCTAAAATCCCGCCTCCATGACTACCAAAGAATAAAGCGTTCTGTTTCTTAGGGGTTGTTTGGGCTATTTTTTGATCAAGAAATTCAGTGAAGACTGGAAATGTACCGGAGTTTTTTTTCTCTGTGGTATCAATCCCATTAAAACTGGTTTGGACATCGGTTTCGCCGGAGGCATCTCCTATCAACTTGGCAGTTCCTGTAGTATTCCACGCTGGTTGTTTACCCCCACCACTAGGATAAGAAAAACTTGTTTTTTTCTCCACTACTGCATTTTTCGCCTGATCCCAAAGCACAAACACTTCAGTATCTTTGGTTGTTGGCAAGGCTTTTTCTATCTGTCTAACGTTGCCTCGAATCCCCTCTGACAAATCACCAGCAGTCAGATAATAACCTATATTCCACCCATCGTTAGCCATAAATACCCTTTCCCCTGCATCTTGAATATCACAAAAATAAGCTCAAAAAAAGCATTTGTCAATCTATAAATAAGTCAATACCTCTCTAGTCAGCACAAAAATAAGGGCTTGATGGGTAATTCTTGTGATTAACTCTAATCAACTACTTGACTCCCGCCATTAATAGCCCCAACTTTTCTCTGGTGGCTTCCTCAATGGGCATCGTGGCAATAATACTGCCTTGGAACATGACGGCGACTCGATCGCTCAACGCCAAAATCTCATCTAGTTCTGCCGAAATCAACAAGACCCCCAGTCCTGCTTCCCGTGCAGTGACAATGTGTTGATGGATAAATTCAATGGAACCCACATCTACGCCCCTAGTTGGTTGAGCCGCAATTAAAAGCTTGGCGCCCCTAGACATTTCTCTGGCAATAATTACCTTTTGTTTATTTCCCCCCGAAAGTGTCCCCGCCGTAGCAGTGGGGTTGGCAGGACGGACATCAAAGGCAGGAATCAGGCGATCAGCTTGGGCTTGAATTGCAGGTTGCTGTAACACGACTCCCTGAGCAAAAGGTTCTTGGTAATAGGTACACAGAGCCATGTTATCCGAGAGAAAATAGTTTTTAACTAAGCCGTGTTTCTCCCGGTCTTCGGGGATATGTCCTACTCCTGCTTCAATAATTTTCCGAGGTGGAGCATTGGTTAAATCCTCACCTAACATCCTCACTGTCCCAGTCCGAGCAGTCCGTAATCCCGTAATTGTCTCCACTAATTCTGTCTGTCCGTTCCCCTGTACCCCAGCAATCCCCAAGATTTCCCCCGCTTGCACCGTGAGGCTGACCCCAGAGACCACTTGCTGCTGGCGATCGTCGATCACCGTGAGGTTTTCAATAGTGAGCAGGGCTGCCCCCGGTTGGGCTAGAGCTTTTTCCACTTGCAGGATGACCTTCCGCCCCACCATCATTTCGGCTAGTTGGGATTCATCAGTTGCATCTGGGGTGACAGTGCCGACCATTCTGCCTTGGTGCATCACGGAGATGCGATCGGCGATCGCCATGACTTCCTTAAGTTTGTGGGTAATTAAAATTGCTGCCATGCCTTGAGCAGTGAGGGCGTGGATGACTTCAAATAGCTCCGTAGCTTCTTGGGGCGTAAGCACTGCCGTTGGTTCATCCATAATCAGCACCTGCGCTCCCCGGTAGAGAGCTTTAATAATTTCGACTTTTTGCTGGATGCCCACGGGTAAATCCCCTACCAACGCCCGTGGGTCTACCTTGAGACTAAATTTTTCTGCTAATTCTCGAATTTTTGCTTCTGGACTGGTGCGATCGAGAACTCCCAACCCCCGGAACCAGCTCGATCGCTTCTTAGTTTGCTCTACTCCCAAGACAATATTCTCTGTAACTGTAAACACGGGAACGAGCATAAAATGCTGATGTACCATGCCAATGCCCTGTTTAATCGCATCATTAGGACTAGTAAAATGTACCGCCTGATCATTTACCTGAATCTCCCCGCTAGTGGGCGAAATCAAGCCGTAGAGCATATTCATCAAAGTTGTCTTGCCTGCGCCATTCTCCCCCAGCAATACATGAACTTCCCCCGGCTCTAGGTCAAAATTTACTCGATCGTTTGCCAACACACCGGGAAACTGCTTAGTCAGATTATGGGCAGCCAGAATAGCCATAGATTTCTACAATGATTGTTTTTTTTCAATGTAGCTTATCTTCTTCTACTTAAAAAATCAGGGCAACCCCATGAAATTTTCGGCAAGGTAAATCAGAACTAATCTGTGATAGGATGCAAACAACTTTTTTCATATTCTTTACGCTAGATTTTCCCCTATTCCTATGGATTTAAAGCCCCTCATTCGTGAAATTGACGATTTTCCTATTCCCGGTATTAGCTTCAAGGATATTACCACCCTGCTAAAAGATCCCCAGGGGATGACTGCGGCGATCGACCAACTAGCCGAAAAGCTCAGTGAAGCTCAGGTAAATCCTGATTATATTGTGGGGGTAGAATCTAGGGGCTTTATTTTTGGGGCAACCTTGGCTTATAAGTTGGGATTGGGGTTCGTGTTGGTTAGGAAACCGAAGAAACTCCCGGCGGCGGTCTATGCAGTGGAATATGCGCTGGAGTATGGGAGCGATCGCCTAGAGATTCACCAAGATGCCCTCCCTCCCGGTAGCCGAGCCGTAATTATTGATGACCTCCTCGCCACAGGCGGTACTGCTGCTGCCACAGGAGAATTGATCCAAAAAACCGGGGCTGTATTGGCAGGTTTTGGCTTTATCATCGAGCTAGTAGATTTACCCGGCAGAAAGCGCCTACCAGATGTTCCCGTAATTAGCCTAGTTAAGTACAGTTAACAGTTATCAGTGAACAGCGAACAATAAAATAGTGTTTTCGTTAATATAATTGAGAGGCAAAGCTAGATAGTAATTTTGTCTCTGATCTCGTGAAACTAAATGCTGGAAACTGCCCGTCAATTTCTCCAACAGATTGATAATTTTCCTATTTCTCCCCAGTTAGAAAATATTATCAAAAATAGCATTCATGCTCTGTTTATCCTCCATGATCAACTGAATTTAGCAGTTTTTCCCCCAGAGGTGCTGGCGCAGAAGCCTTTGCTCATTTTTGTGGAATCTCAGGATTATGCGATCGCCCTTCCCCATCACAAACAAAAACTAGTTTATATCCTCAGCGCCCAACGCCACTTTGCGATCGCCTGTCATCAACAAGGGTTTCCCGTTCTCAATCTCTTTACCACAGACTCTCATGGGGCAGGCTTGGCGGATTTTTTACAGCAGCATCCCCATATCCAACTTAGCTACATGCAACCATCGGAATGGGACACCCGCTCCCAGATGGCAGATTTAGCCCAACGTTATGCAGACAGAGTTACCTCGATCGCTAATCAATTTTTTATTGCTGATGTAGATCAGTTCAAATCCAAAATTAAAAAAGGTTATCGTCTAGAAACTTTTTATCGAGAACTCCGTAAGCAGACTGGCTACCTGATGGATGGCAAGCAGCCCCTGGGTGGGAAATGGAACTATGACAAAGAGAACCGCAAGTCTTTACCTAAAAATGTTAGCATTCCTGCTATTCCTGCCATGGCTGCCGATGAAATTACCCAAGAAGTAATAGATTTAGTAAATACTTACTTACCCCAAAATTTCGGCACACTCCAACATTTTAATTATGCTGTCACCCGCGATCGCGCTTTGCACCTAGCACAGGATTTCATCACCCATCGTCTAGCTAATTTTGGAGCCTACGAAGATGCTATTAAAACCGGAGAACCATTCCTATTTCATTCTGTCCTATCAATCTATCTGAATAATGGCTTACTATTGCCTCAAGAACTCTGTGAAATGGCACTTGCAGCCTATCAGCAAAATCTTGCCCCCTTGAACTCCGTAGAAGGCTTTATCAGGCAGATTCTAGGGTGGCGAGAATATATTCGGATTTATTATGAAGCGCAAATGCCAACCGTTCGTTATGCCAATTATTTTCAATTCCATTTAGCCCTGCCTCAATTATATTGGGATGCCCAAACAGATTTATATTGTCTCCATGATGCTGTGAGCAACGTAATTAAACATGGTTATTCCCATCATATCCAGCGCTTAATGGTGTTGAGCAATTTTAGCAATTTAACTAATACTGACCCGCAGCAACTAAATCATTGGTTCTATTTAGCCTACGTCGATGCCTATGAATGGGTGGAATTGCCTAATGTATTGGGAATGTCTACTTTTGCCGATGGGGGAATTCTCGCTTCTAAGCCCTACGTATCGGGGGGTAACTACATCAATAAAATGAGTAATTGCTGCGCTCAATGCCGCTATGATGTCAAAGCCAAAATTGGTGAGGATGCTTGTCCTTTCAATTATTTATACTGGCATTTTGTCGATCGCCACCGTGATAGCTTTGCCGAAAATGGTCGAGTCTCTCTAATGGTTAATGTCTACGATCAAAAATCAGCCGCAGAACAAGAAGCTATCCGGGATGCTGCCGACAATTTTATTAATGCTTTACCAAGGCAGGCAAGCAAATAGACGAATAACTAACTACTAACTAATAAATCTTCACTGATTCTCCTAGTAACTAATATACTGATAACTGTTAACTGATAACTGCTCACTGTTTTATGATAGAAAGCTCCCCAGATCAAGATAAATTTAGTTTTGAGGCTCTGGTTGCAAAGGCTAGGGCGATCGTCACTAGTGATACTTTTCTGTATATTGTCAAGCGGACTCTTCAAGCCTTGCTGACGTTGTTATTAGCTTCAGCGTTGAGTTTTATGATCATGCAGCTATCGCCGGGTAATTATCTGGATACTTTGCGGCAAGATCCAAAGATTTCCCCAGAGCGTATTGAAGAACTCAGTAGACAGTTTGGTTTAGATCAGCCCACCTATGTCCAGTATTTTCTCTGGTTGGGGGGGATCATCACGAGGGGAGATTTTGGCACGAGTTTTGTCTATTTTCGCCCCGTGGCTTCCCTGCTGTGGGAGAGAGTTCCGGCTACTTTGTTGTTGGCGATCGCGTCCATTATTATTACTTGGGCGGTGGCGATTCCTTTGGGAATTATTGCGGCGGTGAATCAAAACAAATGGGGCGATCGACTCCTGCAAATT
>JAIMKT010000068.1:22184-22277 GCA_020692245.1 Microcoleus sp. GA_180221_E-2-1-MAG-45_12 | reverse complement strand
TACCTCTATTATGCAACGCCCAAAATAGTTTCCCATGATCGCATCTCCCCCCATCCTCCAACATCTACAGGAAAAAAGGTTGCAAATCCTTAA
>JAIMKT010000068.1:0-22173 GCA_020692245.1 Microcoleus sp. GA_180221_E-2-1-MAG-45_12 | reverse complement strand
ACCACGGTGCATACAATCTCCGCATCTTCGGCTCCGTTGCCCGTGGAGAAGCCACCCCCACCAGCGATATTGATATTCTCATTGACTACGATCTCGATCGCATCACCCCTTGGTTTCCCGCCGGACTCAAACTAGACCTCGAAGCCCTCCTCGATCGCCCCGTAGATATTGCCACCCCCGCCATGCTCAAAGACCGCAACCGCGATCGGATTCTCAGCGAAGCAATTCAACTATGATGGAATTGGGTTGATAACGAGACAGTTTGATAAATAAATGCACGATCGAGTCTTGGCATGGTTAGAAAAAGAAGTTCCCCCCCATCGGGTTCGGCATATTTTGGGGGTAGAAACTACGGCGGCGAAATTAGCCCAGATCTATGGAGTTGATCCCCACAAAGCTGCCCAAGCCGGATTGATGCACGATCTTGCCAAGTTTTTTAAGCCCCAGAAACTATTGAAAATTGCTAGAGCAGCAGGTTTAGAAATTGATGAGATTTGTCAAGCCCATCCCCATTTGATTCATGCTGATGTCAGCGCCATCGTTGCACGGCAGGAATTTGGGGTAGAAGATCCAGAAATATTAACAGCGATCGCCAATCATACCCTCGGCAGTCCCGGCATGGATACCCTAAGTTGCATTCTTTTTATAGCGGATACGATCGAACCCCAACGGGGCGATACCCCAGAATTAGAGAAATTACGCCTAGTTTCTGAAGAACATTTGCACCAAGCAGTGTGGCTATGCTGTGACTATGCTCTAAAATATATATTAGATACCCGTAATCTGATTCACCCCCGGACGATCGCCACTAGAAACTGGGCCTTAAACCTTGCTTCAATTTCCTAGCTTTCTAGTCTGCCAAGAGATATGAATACAAATAGTAATAAACAATAACAGCAACCTGAGTTAATTGGAGACTTAATGCAAGAAAAATCTACTCGTCATGCTTCTACTTTTTTAGACGACACTAACGAAAATATTAATAGTAACCCAGGGACAAACCTTGATCTAGATCAGGTCTCAAGGAATGCCCATAGCCCAGAAAACCAGAGCTATCATCTAGCAAGATCCATTGCCACCGCTGCCGACGATCGCAAAGCTGAAGATATTATGATCCTCCATGTGGGCGAGATTTCCTACCTTGCCGATTATTTTGTCATTGTCACCGGGTTTTCCAAAGTCCAAGTGCGGGCGATTTCTCAGGCGATCGATGCTCAAGTAGAGGAAGATTTACAACGCTTGCCCCTCCGAGTTCAGGGACAGGCAGAGGGCAGTTGGATTGTCAAAGATTATGGCGATGTCATTGCCCATATTTTTCTGCCTGAAGAGCGAGATTTCTATAATCTAGAGGCTTTCTGGGGACATGGGGAACAAATTACCTTTGATTCTACTAATACCTTTGATTCTACTAATAATTAATTTTGCTAATTAGTTTTATCGATTAATCAGCCTTATTTATAGAGGAAAGCCATGCCAGAGCCTTTAAGGCAAGAGTCTTCAGTATTTGTTTGTCCAGTCCCCCTAGAGCAGCAACCAGTGAATGAATATCAGCAATTGCAGGATTCTTGGTTCTATGGCTGGGCAACCTTGGGGTGGGGGGAATATTGCGGGAAGCTTGGCTGGGTGGGGCTGGCTAGTGGGGTATTGGCCGCCACTGTGGCAGCGAGTAGCTTTCCGCCTAGTCGGGACTTGGGGCATTTTTTGCTTTCTACGCTCATGGGGTCAACTTTGCTGCCCGTGTTAACGCTCCTGCGGCTGTATTCTGCTTGGTGGTATGTGGGCGATCGCCTCAGCAAAGAAACTATTTTTTATGAAGAATCTGGTTGGTATGACGGGCAGACTTGGCAAAAACCCCCAGAAATGTTGAGCCGCGATCGATTAATTGTCAGTTTTGATATTGCCCCCATTCATCGCCGCCTGATCAATAGTTTCGGGGTCTTCGGGGTTGTATTATTAGGAAGTGGGTTAGTTTGGCTAGTTTAATCTGGCTAGTTTAAGCTGTTTGTTTTAATATGAGGATTCATGAGTAGAGGCAAAAGAAATCAGTCCCTAGCGTTGGAAGTCCGCCTATTGCGGGAAGGTATTATCGAATCGGTACACCATGTGCAAGCAGTGGTCGCTGATGAGCGGGGGCGAGTCCTCTCCACAGCAGGAAATCCAGAAACTGCCACTTTTATCGGTGCTGCCCTTTCTCCTTTTCAGGCGATCGCCGCCACCACCAGTGGGACTCTGGAACGTTACGGGTTGAGCGATCGAGACCTTGCCATCATTTGTAGCACCCATCAAGGAACCACAGAACAGTGTCGCCAAGTATTTAAGATTCTCTGGCGGTGCGACCTCGACCCCGATGCTCTCCAGTGCACCCTCTCTCCAGAAAGCAAAATTCAACTCCAGCACGAATCCTCCGGCAGACACGCTGGCATGTTAGCTGTGTGCCAACAACTCCGTTTTCCCCTCCACAACTATCTTCACCGAAATCATCCCATCCAAAAGCTGATCCTCACCAAAGTTGGCGAATTCCTGCGGATGCCGGGGGAAGAAATCATTGGTGCTCAAGATAACTGTGGTGCTCCTACCTACTTTATGCAACTGGGACAAATGGCAAGTCTTTATGCTCAGTTGGCTTCGGGAGCAAATCTTGACTTAGAAAGAGTAATTCGGGCGATGACTCACCATCCAAACCTTGTGGCTGGAGCCGGGGAATTTGATACGGAGTTGATGCAGTTGACCGATGGAGAAATCGTGAGTAAGTCTGGCTCAGAGGGCATCCAGTGTATCGGCAGAATTGGGGAAGGCATGGGCTTGGCGATCAAAGGTATGGACGGCTCCAAGCGAGCAAAACAGGCGGTGGCTATTCATTTGCTCCGACAGTTGGGCTGGATTAGTCCCAGTATTGCCGAAAGTTTGGGTGAGAAATTTATGAAGCTGGGGACGATTCAACGCCTAGATGTCCAAGGGGAATTATCGCTTTCTTGAGCTACTATTCAAGCCTTTTGAGAAATTTGTAAGGTGGGCATTGCCTACCCTACCCGTATAGTCTCTGCGTTAGGAATGTTTGAGAAATATTTTAGAAGTATTTTAGGAATTTATGATCGAGGGTGATTTTCAATCGGTGGGTAACTTTGCAAAAATTGATCACCACCGCCAACGGCGCACGGGTTTTCCAGAGGTAATTTTTGGGCAGGGAAAAACTCCCGAACAGCTAGAGGAAATTTTTAAGGCTATGCAACACAATCATCCGGTGGTGATGGCAACGAGAATCTTACCAGAGGTTTATGCTCAATTAGTCGATCGAGTCCGGGGTCTAGATTACTATCCTGCTGCCCGAATTTGTGCGATCGCCCACCAGATTCAGCCCCAACCGGGATTGATCGCCCTGCTCTGTGCCGGAACTGCGGATTTACCCGTAGCCGAGGAAGCTGCCATTACCGCCGAACTCATGGGTTTTCAAGTGACTCGCATCTGGGATGTGGGTGTAGCCGGAATCCATCGCTTATTGAGCTATCAAGAGGAGATCGATCGAGCTGATGTCTTAATAGTAGTGGCGGGGATGGAGGGAGCCTTGCCCAGCGTGGTGGCGGGTTTAGCCAATAGTCCCGTGATTGCAGTGCCGACTAGTGTAGGCTACGGGGCAAATTTTGGGGGCTTGGCTCCTTTATTGACCATGCTCAACTCCTGTGCCGCCGGGATCGGCGTGGTAAATATTGATAATGGTTTTGGAGCCGCAATTCTAGCTGGACAAATTTTGAGAACTGCCCAGAAATTACGGCAAAAAATCAGTTAACAGTTATCAGTTACCAGTTATCAGTTAACAGTTACTCGTACTGAGCGGAGCTAAAAGATCAATCATCAGTTATCAAGAGTGTAACAATAGGTCTTTCACTGTTCACTGTTCACTGTTCACTGTTCACTGTTTTATTAGCGGACGGTGAGAGTAAATCGACCCTGCCCACTGCTGTCATAGGCATTGACAATTACTTGATAGGTTCCTGTTCTGGGGAGAGTGACGACTAGCTGAGAATTAGTACTGTTGCCATCAACATCATCATTGTTGTCTACTACCTGTCCATCGGAGTCGAGGAGAGCCAAGAAAGTATCAAAGTCAGAACTGGTAAGGTCGATCGTCACAGTTTGTCCCTGTTGTCCTTGGAACTCGTAGGTGCGATACAAGCTATTATCAGATTCAAGTACGCTAGCGGTGCTTCGATCGAGAACTCCCTGCTCTTGCAAAATAACTCTGCCGCCCCTAGTTGATGGAGATGGATTATTGGCGGCACTGCCATTCAAGGAAGCCCGGAGGATATAGTTCCCAGTTTCCCCTTGCTGAGAAGTATTTGCCAAGATTAAGTAAGTTCCGTCACTAGGCAGAGTTGCACTAAGACGAATAGTTCTATTGTTGGTAGGGGTTGTATCTGTCTGGGCTAATACCTCACGATCGGGGTTGACGATAAACAAGTAGGGGACAAATTGCTGACTGCTCATTTCTACTTCAATCTGCTGCCCTCTTCTCCCTTCAAAGGAGTGGATATTATAGAAACTGTTATCAGAACTGAGGACATTGCTATCACGGGAAATATTGCCAGTTACAGGGCTACCATTAGCCGGAATCGGTACAGCGGGACGACGACTTCCTTCAATGCCACTTCCCTGAGAAGGAGCTTGGGCAACTCTTCCTTCCCTTGCTGCGGTAATAAACGGTTGGACTCGATCGATATCAATGGCAAACCCAATCCCAATATTCCCAGACCCAGCTCCCCGACCACCAGTAAAGATGGCAGTATTGATCCCAATTAATTCTCCTTGGCTATTCAACAAAGGTCCCCCAGAGTTACCGGGGTTGATGGCAGCATCGGTCTGGATGAAGCCCTGCTCTTGATCTATACGGCTGACAATTCCGGTGGTGAAAGTTCCCGCAAATCGTCCAAAGGGATTGCCAATGGCAAAGGCTCGCTGCCCAATCTGCACTGAATTGAGACGAGCAAAGGTAATCGGCGCAAGGTTAGGTGCATTAATTCTAATCATAGCTAAGTCCAAACCATCACTGGCATAGCCGACAATTTGAGCAGGAAACTCCCGGCGATCGCTCAAGATCACTCGTAAGTTTTGGGGATTTCTGACTACATGGGCATTAGTAATAATCAAGCCATCATTGCTTACTACGACCCCACTCCCTGTAGCACTCCCCGCCCGGATGGAAACCACCGAAGGACTAGCTTGTTGATAAACCCGGATATTCACCTGTTCGTCGTTATTTGCTTGGGCTAGAGCTTGGTTGGGGCTGAGGTTTTGCAGATTATTGAAGCTCAGGAAATCTACGGGGGCAGCAATATTAATTACAGTGGTGGCGATCGCTAAGAATCCGGCGGTCAATAGGGAGGGATATTTGGTGGTCATGGCATTAGTCATATCGTCATTAGTCCTAGCATTAGTCATTAATTCGTCAATCCATCGATTCATTAACTTAGCAATTTGTTAACTCATCAACTTATCAACTTTTATCAACTTGGTCTTAAGATAGATCAATTTATCAAGATTTCTCAGGTAATCAAGCCAGTTTGGTCAAAGGTTCGCAGCATAGAAAACTCAGAACTTAAAGACTAGTCACAAGCAACTACGTTCCCTGTCTTACCACTACATTATTCATTACCTGACATTTGGATTTCCGGGAAGAGGTTCAGAAAATCTTGCCCCTCGATCGAGCAGCGCAATATGCCACTGCCCCAAATTACTAGTTTCATAGGCTACATAGCGCCCATCTCCCGAAATTGTTGGATGCCTGACAGAACCCCGATTCTCCGTAGTTAGGAGTTGCGATCGAGCCTCTTGACGATCATAAACCAAAATATCACTCTTCCCCCGCTCATTAGACACATACACCAAAAAACGCCCGTCCCCATTCAGGGCAGGCTGGTCTTGGCTAGAGTCAAATCTATTGAGGTTCGGCAGGTCAATTAACCGCCTTTGTTGCAAATCATAGAGAAATACATCCCGGCGTTGGTTGCGATCAGACGCAAAAGCCAAATACCGACCATCAGCACTATAACTGGGATATTGATCCGGAGTCTGACTATTTAAGCCCCCGACCAAAATTTGGGGTGGTGAACTTAACCCCAAACCTTCACATCCAGATATTACTAACCCTAGAAGCAATAGACAAAATAAGCATAATTGCTTTTTCATAGCCTCAGTTTTTCAGTAAAGAAGACTCAGAAAAAATTGTGGGCTATTTCTTAGGTAGCAGAGGCTTGAGTCGCTAGGGCTAATTTCTTGAAATTCTTGGCTAGGCGAGCTTTCTTTCTGGCTCCGGTGTTCCGATGCAACACGCCTTTAACTACTGCCTTGTCAATCTTGCTGTAAGCTTCAGATAGCTTTTGTTGAGCCGACTCCAAAGTTTCTGGGCTGGGCTGTTTACCGTAGGTTTCCGCCGCTAAAACAGATTTTTTGCTCAGAGTCCGGACAGTAGACTTATAAAACTGGTTACGAAGACGGTTTCTCTCCGCTATTTCAATCCGTTTGTTAGAAGATCTGGTGTGTGCCATAGATAGTTAAAATAAAAGTAAATTTGTCCACAGAAGGATAATTATATCACTGCAATTAGTCCAGCGTAAACTGTTTTTGCCTATATTTTGATTTATTTCCGAATTATAAGAATTATTATAAGAATTATTTGAGTTTTCCCTATGCCCCACACTCCTGAACTTCTTACCCTTGCCCATTGTCTGACTGGAGAGTTTAGCAACCAAGAACAGGCTTTGGCAGAACCTACTTGGTATGTCCATCTACGCCTTTGGCATCGCCCCGTAGTTGGTCTGTTTGCCCAAGGAATTACTCTTTTTGCCGAACAAGCAAATATCTTGAAGCTAGACCAGCCCTATCGTCAGCGTCTTTTGCAATTACAGGAAGTTTCCCTCAATCCTCTCAAAATTCAAGTCCAATACTACAAATTTCTTGATCCCGGTGAATTTCGGGGGGCTGGGGCTAATCCCTCGTTATTACAAAAACTTACTCCAGAAAAGGTGGAGTTACTACCCGGATGTGTCCTTGGGGTATCGATTTCTCAATTAGATTCTCAATCAATTCCTCGATCGAGTCCTCATTCAGATGGGGATACTGATTTGGATACTTACTTTGAAGCTCTGCCGATCGGCGATCGACCATGTTCTTTTAGCTACGACGATAAAAATTACCAAGTTCAACTCGGCTTTGCCACAAGTGTCGGAAAATTCCTCAGCTATGACAAAGGAATAGACCCCGCCACTGGTAAAGCCATCTGGGGGGCAATGTTAGGAGCCTATCGCTTTCAGAAAACCCAAGAATTTGCGCTAGAAAACTTGTAAGCACCTCCCTAGAAACTTGAGGAGGTAATTCCAGCTTGAGGCTTAGGATGCCATATCTTAGGTTGCCATACTCCGGGGAACTCCCTCTAGGGCTTCTTCTTCGGTATCAAAGATTTCAAAGACGGAATCCATCATTGTTACCTCAAATACCAACTTAGCTTCGGGATGGACACTGGAAATGCGAAAACTGCCTTTTACTTTGTCCGCATCCCGCATTCCTGCCACGAGGGAGGTCAACCCCGAACTATCAATAAAATTTACTTGACTCAAATTAACCACCACATGGCGGCTGAGTTTTGAAATACATTCTTGCAACTTCAAACGAAATTGCCAAGCTGTAGTGATATCTAGACGACCAGTGGGTGCTAAAACTATCACTGTCGTACCATCTTGTGTCGTGTGGGTTCTCTGATCGATATGAATCACCAATACATCTCCTTTAGGCAATTTCCCCTGAGTACCCAGAGGTAAGAGCATTTATTTGCTATTTTAGCCTACCATCTCACCCTAGAAGGTGGTAAGTTTTTTCGGGCAAATTCTCTTTCTGGATTGTGAAGATTCCCGCTCCTGAAGCAAAGCATAGAACACATGTACTAATACAAGACTTCGATTACGGGAGTTACGCTTCTCAGACCCACTTAGTGGTGGTCTCTGCGTCTTGATGCCGATCGTTCCTCGCCTGTGGCTGTTATCCGAACGGCATAATCATAATAAATTTTAGCAATCGCTTTTTATTATGACCACTGCGATAATATCACAATCCGCTCTGTACTTTCATCTTACTTTTCATCGGATATTAATCCCCTAAGGGTTGACCAATTTTGGGAAGTTGAATTAAGGCTGAGAAAGGGGGTTTTCTAGGCTAACCAATCTTGGGGTTTGAGGAAGTGACTGTACAGTTCTGCTTCTGGGCTATTGGGTTCTGGTTGATAGCCGTATTCCCAGCGTACCAAAGGCGGCAGAGACATGAGAATAGACTCGGTTCTGCCATTGGTTTGTAAGCCAAAGATAGTGCCTCGATCGTACACGAGGTTAAATTCTACATAGCGTCCCCGGCGGTAGAGTTGGAACTGGCGTTGATGTTCTGTGTATTCCATTTGGGAGCGTTTCTCCACAATTGGCACGTAGGCTGGCAAAAAGGCTCGACCACAATCATTCACAAAGCTAAATAAATCTTCCCAGTTCCGGGCAGGAATTTCTCCGAGATTTTGGCTGTAGCGGGCAGCTTCCCCTTGGTCATGACCCCGGTAGAGTTGCCCCTGTCCATCTTGGTAGTCAAAAAATAAACCGCCGATGCCTCTGGTTTCTTGACGGTGCTTGAGATAAAAGTATTCATCACACCAGCGCTTGAACACGGGATAGTATTCTTGGTGGTGGCGATCGCAGGCATCTTTGAGAGTTTGGTGAAAATGTTGGGCATCTTCTTGGAAAGGATAGTAGGGAGTTAGATCTGCCCCGCCCCCAAACCACCACACTGGCCCGGCTTCAAAATATCGATAATTAAGATGTACCGTCGGTGCAAAGGGATTGCGGGGATGCAGCACCATGGAAGTTCCCGTGGCGTAGAAACCGTGTCCGGCAGCTTCTGGACGTTGAGCTAAGATAGAAGGAGGGAGATTTTCGCCCCAAACTTCGGAAAAGCCTACACCCCCCTGCTCGAATACGCCCCCATCCTTGAGGACTCTCGATCGACCACCGCCACCTTCTGAGCGCTGCCAAGCATCCTCTTGAAATTTCCCCTTGCCATCTACTTCTTCTAGTTTGGTACAAATTTCATCTTGGAGAGTTTGCATAAAAGCCTTAACTCTTGTCCGAGAATCTGCCGGAGGGATATTTGCCTCAGCAATTGCGGGATTGGTCTCATTTTGTTCAGTAGGTACACTAGTTACAGTAGTCATAGTTCTCCTTATTAATACATAAATACTATAGTTTTCGGGTTTTCTAGATTTTCTAAATTTTTCTGAAAAATAGTTTCTAGGGGGTGATTTCGAGAAAGCCAATTTTTTTAGTGGCTCAAGGTCGATCGATCAGCCCAGATAACAATGATAAATTGATAGATTAAACAATTAAACCTGCAATTGCAAATTATCCTGTAGAAACTATGTAGTTATCAAGAAGATGTAGTTAAAATTAAAGGTTGGACAGGAGGGCAGACATTGATTCTTAATTTCTCATTCAAATTTATTATCCGTCGAGAAGGATTGGCACTCCAGTTTGCCTACGACGAAACCTACCGAGTAGTTAGCGCTGCCTCCGTGGATGTTTTGTGGCAGAAATTAATTAATCTTGCTGATGTCTCTTGGCATCCTTTTCTGACTAGTACCAACGCCCCCCAAGGATTAGTCCCCAAACCCGGCTTGATCTACCAAGTTGTGACCCGCATCCTGCCCATTCCTGTCCGCATTTTTGTGGAGCGAGTTACGCCGATGGAATTACTCAGTGTGCGGATGATTACGATTCCCGGTGTCGAAAACCGAGTTACCTATCGAGTTGAGTCTACCATTTGGGGCAGTTATATTTCCTATTCTGTCAATCTCCGGGGCTGGCTCTCTCCCTTGTTGTGGTGGCTAATTCAGCCCTACATGAAACAGGTCGCTGCCCACCTTGCCCAAGCTGCGGAACAAGTGGCTTTGTAGCCCCATTGATCTCCAACGAGCCTAGGCACGAATATCTCTTAATTACCAAAATAATTATTACCAAAATAATTACAAAGAAAGTTTGGCTTGTAAGTTTTCCTTGTAACAAGCTGCTCGATCGCGAAGAGTGCTAATTTCTGTACCAGCAACCTGTTCCGCTTCTGTAGCGTGGGCGATCGCCGCCTCTAAATTACCTTCTGCTTCTGCCAACTCAGCTAAAGTGAGCAAAACTTTGGATATCGTATCCGTACGATTAACTTTTGGGTATAGGCGGTTAATTTCTTGGCAGAGTGAAAGACTTTGTTGATAGTAACTTCGAGCTTGGAGATAATCTCCAGACAAAAAATGCCATCGCCCTAGGTTTAGGAGTGTGTCTGCTAGATAGTATCGATAGTTTGTATAGTAAGTGTCTGCTTGGGGATAATTGGCAATTAATTTTTGATGATTTTCTAGAGATAGATGCAATTGTTCGTAGCTCTCTGGAAATTTTTGTAAATCCAAATAAACACAACCCATGACATTTTGTAATTCTGCTTCTTGGTAAGCCAATTTGGCATCAAAAAGTATGTGGTTCTGGTTAGTTTCTAAAACCTTTCTAGCTTGATAATAATAATCTAGAGCAACTTCACTTTGTCCTTGTTGTACCTTCAAATTTCCTAGGTAGCGGAGCAATTTAAATTCTTGGGGAAAATTCTGAAGTAGTTGATAGGTCTGTAGTGATTCTTGGAAGTATCCTTGAGCAGCAACAACATCACCTTTTTCTAAACAGGCATAACCCAACTCCCCCATCAGCTGGGCTTGAATTTCAATCTCTTCTAAATCTGTAGCAACTTTTAGAACGATACTTCCACATCGATAGTAATCGTTAAAATAACAGCAAGTCCACAAATCTAGACTAACAATTTCCCAGATTTCATACAATAAGTTAAAAAAAATTCTTCTATACTTATTTGTTGATAAACACTGATTGGCGATCGCCCGCAGATCACTAAATATATTTGCCCGATCTTCCGACAATGTGACATCTACATTCATAATTAATAAATTGCTAATTTTGTTAAAGAGGGACTGTAAACAACACGAAAGCCTATATTATTTTCATCATTAATAGAAATCTCTGAAAAGCGACTAGAAGAACAACAGTATTTAGCCTCACTACGCCAACAGCCACCACGGATTACCTTAGCTACGTTTCCATAGTTAGAAATATTCATTTCTATGTTTACCCGTGCACTTCCATCTAGTATTCCTTCATAGTCATTATTCCGTTCCTCATCAACATCATCATCTTCACACCACTCCCAAACATTTCCATACATATCATATAGCCCCCAAGGATTCGGCTTTTTTAAGCCTACCGGACTAGTTTCATTAGTTTTAATTTTCCAGTGTCCTTGTTCACGCATCGAATTTTCACGATACCAAGCATATTCACCTAATTTATTTTCATCATCTCCAAAGTAGTATTGTGTTTTAGTTCCAGCACGGCAGGCATATTCCCATTCAGCTTCACTAGGTAGACGATAATCTTTTTTTACTATTCGAGATAAACAATAACAAAATTCTTGAGCATGATGCCAAGAGATTCTTTCTACTGGTCGGTCTGCTCCTTTAAACGCAGAAGGATGACATTTATCACCCATAATTGCTTGACGTTGGGCTTGAGTTATTGGGTATTTACCTATAAAAAATCCTTGCTTAAAGGCAACTTTATACGGGGGCTTCTCATTATCAGGATATCCAGCAACTGGGCGAGAATTCATCATCAATTCCCCGGTTGGAATATAGATCATTTCTAAATTCACCCCATTCCCTAGGTCTTCTCTGAACAATTCACCTGCAACAAAATGATCTGAATTTTCTGAATTTGCGATTTTTCTCAACGATCTCTATCCTTGGTAAGCCCTACAACATTACCCTTCAGGATATCAGAATTGAATGTTTATTTCCCGCAGATGAGGAGACTGAACACCATTGGAATAGTTAATTGCTTGTTGCCATCAGCTAAAGACGCAGGAATCCTCTAGGTCAGACCATTTGCATTATTTTGCCTAACCGGGACTCAGGTTATTCAGGGGCGACCACTGATGAAATTTCCTTCTCGATCGATATAAGCAGTCCGATTGCCTAATTTTACTTGAGCGATGCCTTGAGAGAAGCCCCATGTATTGTTAAATTTCGGAGAAATAATGGTTACTCCAGAGGGATCAATGTAGCCCCAGAGGGAATCTATTTGCACGCTCGCCAAACCCTCATGGAAGGTTCCCGCTTCTTCGTACTGGGGTTGGACAACAAAATTTCCAGCCTTGTCAATGTAGCCCCAGCTTCCGGCGAGCTTCACGGCTGCCAAACCTTCGGAAAATTCTCCTGCCTCCTGAAAATTTGCGGGAATCACCATCTTACCCGTTCGATCGATATAACCCCAACGGTCATTGATCTTGACACTGGCCAGCCCTTCGCTAAAATATCTAGCTTCTTGAAATCTGGGTCTAATTACCATGCGACCAGAGCGATCGATATAACCCCACCTTTCCCCTGTCTGTACTTCTGCTAAACCTTCAGAAAAGTTCCAACCCCAATCAAAGGAAGAGTTTTCTAGAGTAGTACGGTTAATAGTCGCTTCACCGAGATTGCCTTCTTTACCGGAAAGGTCGATCGTCGCATCATCAGACACCAAGTTAACAGGCTCATCGGTAGGGTTGGCAGAACTGGGAGCAGAATTTCTCTGGTTTATTCTCCCTTGTCTAGAAGTCGGTTCAGTAGTCTCTGGTGTCGAATTATTCTCGGTGGGCTTGGCTACTTCCGCAGGCTTATCTGGGGTCTTTTGCTTCGATCGCAGGCGGGGGTAGATTGTCTTTGTTGGGCGATCGTCCACTGCATTAACCAACACAACTCTATTTCTCAGGCGTGAATATCCCGTAACCGCAGGATTATCTCTTGATACAAATTGTTGAGCAAGACCAGATAAGTATATATCTAGATTAGTCGTAGAAACTCCTTTTGTAGGAAGTTTTTCTGGCGTGTATAAATCAGGAGAAGGGCTATTTAATGAAGATATATTCGAGTCTGAATCTAAGGATTTGATGGCAGCCAAATTAGATTGATTTTGAATAGAGTTTTTCTCTAGAGTGAATGATTTAGAGGTAATAGTCCAAGCTCCAACACCACTTAATAACAACAATATAGTAGAACTAGACCCTAGGGCGATCCAAGACCAAGGACTCACGGAATGACGGCTGTCAATGCTTTTGGGAGAAGAAGGCTGTTCTGGGCTAGTCATAGTTGAAAGATTTGCCTTGGTAATTTAAGTAGTTTAATTATTGTAATTTTTTCAAATAAGGATACTTGATTACTGAAATTCAATTAATTGTTTAATTATTAAAACTTGTTGAAGTTTACAAGAGGGAATTCTAGAAAAATCAAACATCTTGCTAGTAGGTAATTTTACTAAGAGTTATCATTGTCACCTAGAAGGGTGTCACCCCTCAAAAAGCAGGTGAAATTATTAAAGAGTTGGAGGTTTATAAAGTTGGGGAAAGTTGGTAAAAGTTAAGCAAAATTAAGTTAACCACGACATCCCGCAGAGTAGGCAGTTTACTAGCTCAACCAGAATTACGGTAGGATAAAAAACAGAAATATTAATAGGATCAGTTCAATCGATCGCATCATCTAGGAGTTCATTCCCGTGGCCCATCCCTACGACCCCGCAACCGTTGAAGCAAAATGGCAACAAACTTGGCTAGACGCAGGTTTAGACCAAACCTCAACGGATCAAAAGAAACCCAAATTCTATGCCCTTTCCATGTTTCCCTACCCCTCTGGGAGCCTACATATGGGGCATGTGCGGAACTACACCATTACTGATGTGATTGCCCGGTGGAAAAAAATGCAGGGCTATCGGGTTTTGCAGCCGATGGGTTGGGATGCCTTTGGTTTGCCTGCGGAAAATGCGGCGATCGATCGCGGAGTTCACCCCGCCCAGTGGACTTATCAAAATATTGCCCAGATGAAAGCGCAGTTACAAAAATTGGGCTTATCCCTCGACTGGGAAAGGGAAGTCGCTACCTGTGCGCCAGATTATTACCGATGGACGCAGTGGATTTTCTTGCAAATGTTCCAAGCAGGATTGGCGTACCAAAAGGAATCGGCGGTGAACTGGGATCCCATTGATCATACGGTGTTAGCAAATGAACAGGTGGATGCTCAGGGGAAATCGTGGCGATCGGGAGCCAAGGTGGAAAAAAGACTCCTGAAGCAATGGTTTTTGAAAATTACGGACTACGCCGAGCAGTTATTGCAAGATTTGGATAAATTAACTGGATGGCCCGATCGAGTCAAAACCATGCAGGAAAACTGGATTGGCAAATCTACGGGAGCCGAAGTTGTCTTCACGACCGCCACGGGAGCCGAGTTACCTGTGTTTACCACCAGACCCGACACTCTCTGGGGAGCCACTTTTATGGTGCTTGCCCCGGAACATCCCCTGGTGGAATCCTTAACTACTCCAGAACAGTCACCATTAATCTCTGCCTATCGAGTCGCTGCCGCCGCCAAAAGTGAGGTTGATCGCATGGCAGAAGACAAGGAAAAAACTGGAGTTTGGACTGGCAGCTATGCCCTAAATCCGGTGAATGGAGCGCAGGTTCCCATCTGGATTGCCGATTATGTCCTCATGGGTTACGGCACAGGAGCCATTATGGCAGTTCCTGCCCACGACCAGCGAGATTTTGAATTTGCCAAAAAGTTTGGTTTAGAAATTAAGGTAGTAGTCCAGAATCCAGACCAGACCTTGGATGGGGCGACAATGACTGAAGCCTATGCGGGCACTGGGGTGATGGTGAACTCGGCAGCCTTGGATGGAGCGATCGCCGGAAAAAATCCCGGACAGAGCGTAGATTTAGCGGTGCAATGGTTAGAAGCGAATCAAAAAGGCAAAGGGACTGTCACCTATCGGCTCCGGGATTGGCTGATTTCTCGTCAACGCTACTGGGGCGCACCGATCCCCATTATCCACTGTCCAGAGTGCGGGGCTGTGCCAGTGCCTGATGCAGATTTGCCCGTGACCTTGCCGGAAGATATCGAGTTGACCGGGCGGGGAGCTTCGCCTTTGACCCAGCTAGAAAGTTGGTTAAATGTACCTTGTCCCAGTTGTGGGACTCCAGCCAAGCGAGAGACAGATACCATGGATACCTTTATTGATTCCTCTTGGTATTTTCTCCGGTTCACCGATGCCCAGAATCACCAACAAGCCTTTGATCCCGCCCAAGCCAACGACTGGATGCCAGTAGATCAGTACGTGGGGGGTATTGAACACGCTATTTTGCATTTGTTGTATAGTCGCTTTTTTACCAAGGTGTTGCGCGATCGAGGTTTGCTCAATTTTGATGAACCTTTCCAACGCCTCCTCACCCAAGGTATGGTACAGGGTTTAACTTACCTCAACCCCAACCGGACGGACAAAGACCGCTGGATTCCTTCCCACCTTGTGGATTCGGCCAATCCTGTAGACCCAAAAACTGGCGAACCCCTCCAACGCCTCTACGCTACCATGTCCAAATCTAAGGGTAACGGTGTGGCTCCAGAGGATGTGTTGGCTAAATATGGGGCGGATACTGCCCGGATGTTTGTATTGTTCAAGGCTCCCCCAGAGAAGGATTTGGAGTGGGATGATGCGGATGTGGAAGGACAGTTTCGGTTTTTGCATCGGGTCTGGCGGTTGGTGGGGGATTTTGTAGAAGAAGGAGGTATAGGGAGGTATAGGGAGGTACAGGGAGGTACAGGAGCAGAGAAGACGAAGGAGGAGAAGAAATTGCGGGCGGCGATTCACACGGCAATTAAGGAGATTTCCTTGGATTTGGAGGGGGATTATCAATTTAATACGGCGATTTCAGAATTGATGAAGCTGAGTAATGCGATCGCTGAAGCTGGAAATCAGGCGGGGATGAAAGCTACGGCGACCTATGCCGAGAGTATTGAAACTTTGATCCTCTTACTTGCTCCCTTTGCTCCCCACATCACCGAGGAATTATGGCAGAGTATTGGCAAATCTGGTTCTGTACATCTGCAACCTTGGTTAACTTGGGATGAAACTGCTTTGGTGGCGGATGAGATTAATTTGGTAATTCAGGTACTAGGAAAAACTAGGGGGACGATCGTAGTTCCGGCAGACTCCACCAAGGAGGAGCTAGAAACCTATGCCAAAGCTTCAGATATTGCCCAGCGTCATATTGGTGATAAAATTATTAAAAAAGTGATTGTGGTGCCGGGAAAGCTAGTTAATTTTGTGATCTCCTAAAATTAAAGTATTCCTAGGTTCAAATGGGAGTGAGGGAAATTATATTGAAATTTATCTCTCATATTGTCTTAGCTCCTCTGCTAATCCATAAACTCCCATCTGAATCATAGAATCTATCAGATCAAGACAAAGAGATTTTAACTCTGGGTCGTTATTTTGACTATACAGTTTTAAGATTAATTTACTAACTTTGTCTCCTTTTATTCCATACTGACGAACATTATTATTCTCTGATTTCAAACTTTCGAGAAAGCGATCACACACTTTATAAGTAATATCATCAGGAAGTTTAGCTGTTGTTTTTTCCAATGCCTGAATTAATTTGTCGCTATTATCAGAAAAAGCTAGACTATCAATAAATATTTCTAGTAAACGCGGGTAATTACCTAATTCATCTCCTTCAAAATATAAGAAACATCTAGCTGCTTGAGAACGAACTTGTCTACTCGAATCATTAAAAAGTCTAATTAATACATTTTCACAAAACTCATGAAGGTGTGCTTGACGAAAGTTAGCAACAAATATTTCTGTAGCAGCAATTTGATGAATTTCAGTACTAGATAAGCAAAGTTCTGCTAGCCAAACAGCTTCTTCAATACTTAGAGATGCTAAACAGGCTTGTCTTGTCCCAATCTTTACTACTTCTGGTAACTCACACATAATCATCCGCTCGACAATTGATACTAGTTCTTGAAAATGAGTTGGCAGAGCATAATACAAGAAATATTCGACTGTTTGTGTTCCTAAGATTACATCTTCTGCGTTACAAAGTTGATGGAATAAATTTACTGCTAAATCTCGATCATAATTCAACATTGCTGTTAGTGCCTTTGCTGCACATGATCTAACAATGATTGAGGAATCTTGAACTATCTTTTGGAGAGGTTGCTGGAAATAAGAAGCACGATTTTTGTCAGCAAAGATTAGTTTTGCGATCGCACTTACGGCACTACCTCTTGTAGAATTAATTCCATCATGAAAAATATCATGGCTGTTACTGCTACTATTTTGTGGCTCTCGTTTTGGATCAGGGTCGTTCAACGCATACCAAATGATAATATCAAAAACCTCTTGAGTCCAAGGAAGTTCAGCTAATTTCTCAATCAACCAACTTATCCATCGACCACAAGGGCGTTGAGGTAATTGATGGCAGCGTTGACACACGGCTATTATAATTTGTACATTCAATTCAACATTAGCAATTCCTTGCAAAACTGCATCAAAATAACTTGGATTTGCATCATCTGGAAATTGGTTAACTAATGTAGCAAAACGTTGAGGTTCAAGTTTTACTTGCCTCTCTAGAAGACGTGATAATTCGCGTACCCCACCTGCACAAGATAAATCTTTATTTAAGTCCAATCCATGTTGGTCATAATGCTTAATAGCTTCTAGCCACTGTTCATCGCTCATTTTTTGGGTTGCTAATTCTGGTATGGGAGAACCAATAAACCCTGCCGTTAGTGGCTTTGGTGGGTCTACTGACTGTTTTCCAAACTTTCGCTGCCATTCTTGTAACCGACGAATAGCAGTCTGTGAGAGCCGTAAGGGATTGATACCTTGTAGCAAAACAAACTGTGAGTGACCATAGAAATAGCGCATATTGCTAGGTGATTTTTCCCACTCAGGAAAATAGTTTAGGATCGTCATCTCAAGCATTACTAAATGCTCATTAGAACAGTGTGGAGTAATTGCCTCTAAAAGTTGATAAGTTGCCCAAAAAGAAGCTCCTTCACTACTGCTACAAGTTGCATATCCTGTTTTGAGTCGTGATGGTTTTTGGCATAGATAGTCAATAGCTTCATTGGCAAATATTTCTCCATTAGCAGCATAAGCACGAATCAATAAATATTGAACAGTTTCAAAGTTTGATTGTTGTAGTCTTTCTTCCACCACTAAATGAGAAAAATTATTAGGTTGATCCCTTGCTAAATTTGATAAGGCTTCTTCCATTCCATTCAATAAAGCGTCACTAATTTTATAACATCCCTTAAAAGTGCGGTATTGCCATACTTCATCTAACCAAGGCATATTTTTATCTTTTAATGCTGTTATTTCCATTACGCACGTCATAAAAGGAAGTAAGTATTTAATAAATGCTTCTGGATCCCTACGAGAGCTTTCTAAAATTACTTGCTCATCAAACTGACTATTAGGCAATATGCTATTATTTCTATGAAATAGATTTGGTTTTTTATCAGCAATACTTACTTCTAAATAATAATTAAGATAATAACTAATAGCTTCACAAGCCCAATCTGGATACTTTTGAGGTAGAGAATAAATTTGCATCCAGAAGTCGCAATTATAATCAGTTATTCCTTGTGGTTTAGCAAGAATCCCTTCACGAATAAGTCTTAGAAACAATTCAAAAAAACAACGATCAGTCGTAGCAAGGTCTGCCCCTTGCACTAGGTAGTTAAGCCGATTGTGCCATAATTCTGATACACCAATAAAAGGCTTTACCAACTCAGCTACTCGATGTGGTATTTGGCTCTGCATAGACAATAATAATTGTAGAGTTTGATCGACACGCTCATCGTTTCTATGATTTAGCCATTCCTCTATTATTCCTAGAGAATCTAATAGTTGAAACCAATGAACAGAACTACGCAAAACTTGCCAAATTTTGGGGGTAAGAGGATCATCTTTTTTATTTATACAAGGAGCAATTATTTTCCATTCATCTTGTGTTGGATTATCTATTATAGTAAGGGTAGCGAGTACAACTTCTTTTAAATGAAACCGGATATTTGAGTTAGTTAGTAAGACTTGAAGATCAGTGTGATAACGATCATGTTCTGCATCCCGCTCATAAAGCAAGATTTGCCGAACTTGAGTGCGTCTAAACAAATGTTGCTGTTCCTTACTCCCCAGAAAGTTCAATAACTCCTCGTCCTTACCTGCAAAGTAACGAGCAAAAACATAGTCAAAAAAACCTTCATGAAAAAATGAATACTTTTGTCCATCTAAAATTAATATATGTTCAGATACCATCAATTCAGGCATCTTTCCATATTTATCTACACGAGTTTTAGGAGTAGACAACCTCTGGTTTTTACTCATGTAATCACAGAGTGTATATAAAACTTCTATCCATTGATCTGATCTCATCTGTGAATAGATAACATCCTTCTTATAGTCCCAGAATTTATCATATAGGTCTTTAGCTGTTTTAAAACTAAGTGCATTTGTTTGTGAAGATTCTGCCACTTCAGCTAATAATTTTAAGTGCAGTGGAATGGATAACAAATCTAATTGCTTATTGTTCAGTAAACTTGAGTCTAATCCTAGTTCAGCAACAACCTCTCGAACTTTCTCATGAGTTAGGCGACTAATTTTTACGGTTTCAGCAATGCCATTCTCACCCGTTAAACGCTTAAATCTATAATCATAATCTAGGTCAAACTTTCGACAAGCAAGCAGTAATCGCATTTGCGGATATGCTTTAACTTGGTCAATGATTTGTTCGACGCATTCAAAAAATTGGGGGCTACGACCAGAAGCCGTACTCACAGCATCAAGTTGATCGATAATCAGAACACAATCACGTTTCTGAGCAATGTTTGCCAGAACCTGAGCAGGAGAACCGGGTAATTCCAACTGTTTGCCAACTTGATTTGGTAAGTTGGTTGGAGATAAATTATCAAGACGAAAAGCAATTATTGGCACACCTTTTTGACGAAGTGCATCCACAGCTTGGAGAATAACGCTACTTTTGCCAACTCCAGCTTCACCTGTCACTAATATGCCACGTTTACCATCTGGTGCGGTGAGTTTATCAAGAATAATATCTACTTCATTTCGGGGTATTACTTTTCCTGCTATTGCTTCTTTGTCTAGTCTAGCAAGGTAGCGATTATTAGCTTGATCTACAGCGGCTAAAACGTGAGGGTCTTTACCCCATTCGCAACGGCGATAACCTCTTTCTTGTAGCAGATAATGCCAGATATCATGAGTCGTCAATTCATGATGAATCTTGTCTAATGCTAAATCAGCTAGCTCAATCCTGACAGTTTTTGGATCGCCATCTACTAAAGCTGCCAGACGGTTCTCAACTGCATTAACGAGAAATTTCTCACCAACTGTTTCAACGTACACTCGTTTTAAAGCTTCATAAGCATCTATTTCAGAACAATTTCCCCATTTCTTAAGAAGCGTATTATTAAAGTTACCAGATAGTGTTTTATTAAGATACTTTTGCTGAAACTCTGTCCATGATGCAGCATCTCTTGCTCGATTAGCTAACTCTCCCAATTCATCTGCATCTTGAGTAGAAACAAAGACACAAGAAACGTCTGGATTACTAAGATTTTTCCAAAAGTCTGATAAGACATGAACTTGTTGATCCTGTAAGGCACTTAGTGTCCAGCGTCCACGTCCACTTCTTTGTCGCTTTACTTGGTGATACTCTAATTTACCTTTTATACGTAGGAAAAACTCTATTCCATCTATATCTAGTGGTTCTAGACTAATAGAATCGGCTTTCTCATCAATGACATCCAGCATACAGAATACAGTCCACCGACCTTCATAACGATTGCCTATTTTGTCAGTTTCGCCACCAGATAAAGGCATACTCTAATCTCTCTTTTTAAACTAGTGCTTTAGAAAAAATAAACTTTAGAGTTTTTTGTTAAAGTAGTACTTTTTCAATTATTCAATTTTGCTTAATAGTACGATAAGTTAATTCTAACCAATTTCTTGTGTGGCTTATTCCGAGTAGCTGGTGATATTGTCTCTGGCAAGCTGGTTAATTCTATGATTGCTTAAAATTAAATTACCCATGACTACCAAAAACCCAGAGTCGTTACTGGTAAAAGCTGCCCTCCTCTTAACCAGTACCCTAACGGTGATGTCTGGGGCGACTATTGCTCCGGCTCTGCCCACTATGCTGACCCATTTTGCTGAGGTTCCCAACGGGGAATTTTGGGTGAAATTGGTGTTGACCATGCCAGCCTTGTTTATTGTCATCGGGGCGCCGATCACTGGCTTGATTGTCGATCGCTTCGGCAGAAAACCCCTCCTGATCATCACGGCTATCCTCTATGGGCTGGCGGGGAGTTCTGGCTTTTTCCTTGATTCCCTCACCTATATCTTGATTGGCAGAGCCTTTTTAGGGTTGGCAGTGGGGGGAATTATGACCAGTGTGACGACCCTGATTGCTGATTATTATGTGGGACAAGCACGAACGGCTTTTATGGGCTGGCAGTCGGGGTTTATGTCCTTTGGGGGCGTGGTGTTCCTCTCTATTGGGGGCAGGGTAGCGGATTTGAGTTGGCGCTTTCCTTTTTTAATCTATCTCAGCGCTTGGGCTTTTCTGCCTTTGATCATCTTTTGTCTCTTTGAGCCGGAGCGATCGACCCCAGCTACCTCTCCCCTGCCGTCAAACCCTGAACAAAATCCTCCACAAAATTTAGCAGATCAACCCCTAGTCCCCAAACCTATCTCTACTAAAGCCCCTGTCCGACTCTTGGGGATCATTTACGGGATCATGGTGCTGACCCAGATCGTTTTTTATTTTGTGCCAGTGCAACTGCCTTTTTATCTCAAGGAGCTACTCCAAGCCGGGGGAAGTCAGAGTGGGTTGGCGATCGCTTTAGGAAGTTTTGCGAGTACGATCGCCTCAATTTTTTATGGCAAGCTGAAGGCTCGGTTAGATTTTATCTCAATTATTCCCTTGGGTTTTGGGGCTATGGGAATTGGTTATGTGTTAATTGGTTTTGCCTCTAGTTATATCCAAGTATTAGGCGGGTTAGCGATCTCTGGACTGGGCTTTGGTTGGCTGATGCCCAATCTTACGGTGTGGCTTTCTGTCGCTGCCCCTGAGCATCTCCGGGGAAGATTGCTAGGTGGTCTAACTACAGCCATGTTTCTAGGGCAGTTTATTTGGCGTTGCTGAGTG
>JAIMKT010000067.1:0-22450 GCA_020692245.1 Microcoleus sp. GA_180221_E-2-1-MAG-45_12 | reverse complement strand
TAAAATCTGGTTGTATCATCGCCCCAGATTATGACTCTGCCCCCATTCCCTGCATTCAACGCATCCGCACTCAAAAACGAATTAGCATCTACATAGGTAAATCTAGAATTAAAAGGATTAGTTCCCCCGCCCCGATATTCCCCACCGACCCGGATCGTGCCACCGCCCTCAACTCCATTAGCATTCAGGTTAGCGTTCAACAAAGTGACTCGATCGCCCAAAATATTGATAAATCCGCCTTGGGAGAAAGTGCTGAGATTCCCAGAAGTGATATTTATCCCTTGTCCTGTAGGAATACCAACTCCATTCACCTCCATCGTTTCCCCATTGTTAGTAATTCCCGGTAGGCTTTGTCCTGTGAGCAACATTGGTAAATCTAGGAGAGCGATCGCAGAATCTGCTGTGGGAGTAATTTCTAGACTTAATAAATGTCCCGGTTGAGAAATCCTGACTCGATTAGTTCCCGGCACAGCCGCAAGGGTAATATTTCCAGCATTTAGATTCCCAGTATTAACAATATTTCCCCCAAGCAAACTAATCCCTTGTCCCGGCGTGACGGATAGATTCCCGGCATTGACAATACTTCCAGCTTGATTAGTCGTGAAAATAAAACTATCGGGATTCCCTGTTAAAGCAGAAAAATTATTATTTCCAAAAGCATTAAAGATATTATTCCCAAAACCGATTTGATTCGCCGTCGTCGCCGTGAAACTAGCTGGTACATTCAGACTTGACCCTTGCCCAAAAACTATCCCCGCCGGATTCATCAAAAATAAATTAGAGTTTCCCCCCGTCACTTGCAATAAGCCATTAATAAACGAGGGATTGCCACCATTAATCCGCCCAAGAATATTCTGAGTTTGGGGATTGCTCAAAAAATTGGCAACTTGACCAGCATTCACATTGAAATCCTGAAAACTATGGAAGAGATTCCCTCCGGTTTGGGTTCCCCCAGAAATATTAATCTGGTTGCCTTGGGGATTAACAAGAGTTCCGGCTCCGTTAGGAGTGATCTGTGATGAAGCGGGATGGATCAGCGCAAAAACAAGACTCAAACCTAGAGAGGCTTTAGCAAAATAGTGGTAGGTGAACATGGGTGTGGTAGGAGCTTATGCCTGTGTTATTACGATCAGTGTAATTACAGAGAACGCTAATATCTAGTTAATAAAGTAAAGATTGTGTAAGCTAACATTTAGTCCATGTAAGTCTGAGAGTAACTTGAATCTCCAATACTGGGCTTATTAAAATGAAATCTGCTGTAGAGAAGGCTTACACCACCAGCTATAAAGCAGACATCCTCTTCCAACAAATTACTTTAAGATTCAGCTTGAGGAGCAATACGCAATTTGCCGTAGTCCTTTGTTAGGCGATCGTTACAATTCGTAACTGATAAGAAGTGCAGGAATAAAATACTAACGTTAGTTAATTAGCTCAAGGATGCTTGTAATTAATCTGGGATTGATCTGCCCTCTGCATCTTCGGCAATTACCTTAGTTTGGACTAGGCGATATACCTGTTGAAAATAATTTTTGACTTGATCGGCAACTGGTTTATTGAGAGGTAAAGGCGGCAAAATCTGCCAAACTGTAGCCATTGGGGGTGCGATCGAGCCTAATTCTGACTCGGCATCATAACCCCAAAAGTCCGCCGTTGGTAGGTGTTTGGGTAGTAGCTCTGGAGAAGTGAGGAGAGTGGTTTCTGGATCAGGATTAGCAGGTTCTAGGGATTGGTGGCGGAGGGCAGCAAGGATTTGGTGGCGAGTTTGTCCCCGGAGTTGAAACAACACAAAAGGATCCTCTCGGAAGCGATCGCCCAGCAGATAATAGACCGCCGCAATATGTTTACAAGGATTTTGGGGATCAGGGCAGGTACAGGCAGAATTTACCTCTGCCAACTGAAAAGGAAACAAACTCAACCCATTCACCGCAAAGACCTGCTCAATATCGGGGGGCATTTCTCCGGCAAGTAGCTGGGCAGAATACCTTGCCTTAGTAGCGAGGGTCGTAACTATGTACTGCCAATCTTCCTCAGTGAAAGACTCTAGGGCGATCGTCACTCGGTAGGGTTGGGGTTCCGTGCCTTGGACCTTGGCAATCACTTCTGCTCCTTGAAACTCAATGCTTTGCACATGACCACCACGGGCATAATTCCAACCCCGTTCCAGCCGTTTCTTGAACCGATAGGATTGAAGCAGATCGATCCATCTGTCTACCCACCAAGGATGATCAGTTACAGGCTCTAGCATATACAGGCTCCCATGGGTGTTTGATCGATCTAGAAAGTATTATTGTAGTTACGACTTTAGTCGCCAAAGCTTTTTATCCCAAATCTGGTTCTATCTAATGCACTTACGTGCAGAGGCGATCGCCATTACTACAAAAGCAAAAACTAAAAACCAGTCAGAAATCTCTGCTGGTCTAATTTTCGGCAAACGGCGGGTAAATCGTCATAAAATTAAATTTAGACTAAATACCAGTTGTCAGCCAATAGTTACTTACTTTACTGAGGGATTTCGACTATGGGTTTCCCAATCCAATAATCAAAACCAATTTTTCTCTAAAAATAATGTAGCATGAATCCCCACAGATTCTAAAGTGATCGAATGGCAGCGGCAACGGCATCAGGGCGATCACTAATATAAGTCCTAGTAGACCTGATATCCGCATGACCCAGAGCTTGCTGAATCAGAACGGTATCGTACCCTTTCCTATGTAAACGATTAGCAAAAGCGTGTCTAAAGCTGTGGGAAGTAATTTGAGTCATCCCCAACCCCGCTGCCTCCTTCCCCCTTTCCAAGGCATCCATTGCTGAATCCTTTTGGAGATGCCCCTCACCATTGCCCGGAAACATCCACTCAGAATCTTCTCTGGGGTAACGTTGCAAAACTTCCTTCAGAGAATCATGAACAGATACTAACCTAGAGCGGTCTTTCCCCTTCCTAGTCCCCCGGCGAAAAGTAATAATTTCCTTCACCTTGCCCCGACTATCAAAAATATCTGCCTGTTGGAGTTGAACGATCGCCCCAATTCTTTCCCCTGTAAACCACATCACATCAAAAACCATCCTTGCCTTTTGCCCAAGGTGAAGTCTCAACTTAGCCCATTCTTTCTCAGTAATTTCTCGCTTTGCCACTCCAACAAACTCCCAAAAACAGGTTAATTAAGAGGAGAAACCAAAAAGTAGATATTAATTGAAAGTCTTGAGAATCTTTTAATATGAGGCTTTGAGCTATTTTCTCCTACTCCAATTTTTGCATAAAAGATGGAGATTGTAACTATAAAGGTAAAGGTTTAAGTTATTAGTTAACTAACAAGAATTATCAAGGATTTATTTTTATTATGGAACTGGAAACCACTACCAATTTATTCCCCGGCGCAACAATTGGCACAACCAGTATCACTATTCCCTATAGTGCTTTTTCTGCGACCCCCGGACTGACCAATGATTTAGTTAGCCTAGCGGATGTTCTAGCTGGGGCAATTATTGCTCAATTGGCTCAAGTCTATACAGCAGAGGTGCGAAATGCTAACCCGGATGTTAGCCACCGAGTGACCATCCCGGCGAGTCCCAACACAGAGCAGGCATTTATCAACGGTGTAGTTACGGTTTTCGATCGATTCGATGTGACCATCCAAAGCTATGTTCCACGAACCAATCTCCCAACCTACAACCCGTTAGATTTTGCACAGTCACCCTAAACTATATGAACATCTACACGATCGCCGTCCCCGGACAACCGCCTGTGGATGTTCAGGGGATTTCCATCCGCACAGAAACCGTCTCAATCCAAATACCTCCAGCTCTGCCCAATTATTTCACTATTTGGGCTTGGGAAATACAATCTAATGGGGGCTGGATACAACGACAATCAGCCCCCATGTTGTCTTGGACAGTGCCTGTAATCACTCAAACCTACAGCCATGTGTGGCAAGGGCAGCCTCAATGCTGGACATCTTGGACAGGCAGGAATCAATTCGGACAACAAATAAGTAATTATTGGGCTTTTACCCGTCAAGTTTGTGGAACCGCTTATTACACGCCCGGAAACACTACGGTTTTTAGGTGTGATGCGATCGTAACGGTAGATAGCCTTGGCAACGAGCTGAGGATTAATGGGGTGAATGGTCAACCTTGCCCTACTTGGACGACTAGACCTGTTAACGATTGTGCGGATACAGAGATTAGATGTGAGGATTTGAGTGATCCTAGGGGCTTTTGCTGCATACCTTGTGATTCTTTAAATAGCAAAATTAGGGCGTTGATATAATGGCTACCTGCAACGATATTGACAGTAGTTTAGCAAGCCTCAGAGCAAGCAATGATGCTAAGTTTGCCGCTATGCAGGCACAGATCGATCGTTGCTGTGATGACCAAAATGATTCAAAGAGACTTGCGGAAGAGGCGATCGCATTAGCAAGAGCAACCGCTCAAATTGTTGGGTCATTATTAGGCAGTATTTCTGGGTTTGCTCAACAATTGGCAAATTTAGTGATTTCCTTTCAGATACTAGATATCTTGGCTAGCAGGGTTGATGCTTTGGAAAATGGGCTATCTCAGCAAGCCAACAGCTTAAGCGATTTACTAGGGAGATTGACCGCATTAAAAAATTTCACGGAGGGAGAATTGTTTGGAGTTAAAGAATGCTGTGAAGATTCTGCTTCCCGGGCTGAGTCTAATTTTGTCAGTTTACTAGCTCAGGTTTCTACTACTTTCAGCAGGGTTAATCAAGGTATCGCCGACATCATCAACGAGATTCGGGGTAAGCAATGCCCGGATCCGTGTACCCCGATCGACTACGACAGAATTTCTAGAAGTTTCCCCAATTGTCCTGACCCCTGTACTCCCATTGACTATGACAGGATTACTAGGGGATTCCCTCAGTGTCCTAGCCCACCAGCGATTGACTACGATCGCATTGCCAATAGTCTTAGATGCCCGGATCCATGCCAGCCTATTGACTATGACCGAATTTCTAGAAGCGCTCAATGCCCAGATATTAATTACACTCCACCCCCAATAAACTTTAATTACATCCCACCAGCGATTAATTACACGCCGCCGCCAATAGTTTTCAATCCCATCATCTCACCACCAGTCTGCAATCCCCCGCCGATAGTTTTCAACCCGATCATCACTCCCCCGCCGTGCATCCCACCAACCATTAATTATTTCCCCCCGGCGATTAATTACACACCGCCGCCGATCAACTTTAACCCCATCATCTCACCAACACCACCGCCAAACTTAACCCAGATTGAATTTCTGTTGAGTAGCATTGATGCTGCCGTGAATGTGCCGATTTCTGGCAATCTAGATGCGGTTGTCTGTGGGAATATTGCCTCACAGCCCTATAACGGCAGTGGATTGTTGGGTATTAAAGATGCGATCGATTCAATCCACCAAGTCAACACTCAATCTTTAGCGGCTCTTTGTAGTCTGCTAGATATTGAAATTGAGGGTAGTTTAGTAGCTGAGGAATGTCCGCCTCCCAGTATCCCCCATGGGCAGCCTAACCCTAATAACCAAAATCCCATAGATTGGTTGATAGATGAAATTGTAGAATTTATTGTTGGGGAATTAGTCAGTGCTTTGTTTGGGGTAATAATACCTGGACCAGTTGACGATGTTTTATGGCGAGCGATCGTCCGAGCTTTTTTTGAAGACAAGGCGAAAGACTTCATGAAAGATAAACTTCTTGATGTCATCCCCAGATCAAATTTATTCTCTGCTCCACTGACTGATGTACCACAAATTATTAGACCCAATGATCCAACCCCAGTTAAGGGCTACAAAGATGCTGAAGGGAAAGTAAGACTTACCTACGAAGGGAAGGGACTCTCAGGCATCATTAATGCGATCGAGGCTCTGAGTGAACAACAAAATAGTATGCTGTTACAGCTCTGTGAACCAAGAGTGATCCAACCTACACCAAAACCTGATGATTGTGTAGTTATCGCCTTGGAGCCTGATAATAGATGGAATTTTCAAGAAATCACCTCTCAAATGTCTGTCTACTTTATCCCTGAAGCTGAAGCTGATAACTACAGCAGTCTTACTTCTAAATGGAGAATGCGAGTAGTTCAGCCCAGAGATGGGTTAACTTGGCAGGATATCGAACCTCTAGCCCATACCAAGGGGCGAGAATACGGCAAATTGATTGTTTCTGGTACTAAAAGATGGATGGGAGGCTACTTTAAGGATCAAGCTGAAGCCATCGCATATTTTACTCATGTGGCAACTTTGACTAGTTTACCTGTTGACCCGCCACGGATCACTACTAGCGGCAATCCAAACTTACCAGCAGAAATTAGACTAGTACCAATTAGTGCAATTATTGCCAAATTGAACGGGTCGCAGATAATCGAAACTATCTGTCTAAAACCTTAAAACTAAGTTTGATTAGTTCCTATTAGTTTAGTTAACAATCATTGGAGGGAGGATTGTCAGGATTTACAGCCACAAACACCTTTCCTAAATATCTCATTCCGTATAGATTACCATCTCTTAAAAAACGCCTACATTCCTTGACGGTAAAGAAATTCGCTACTGCCCACTGCCTAAGAGGGATGTACTTAATTCCGCACTTTTTACAAAATCGATAGGAATGCTTACTACTCTTAAAATTCCCAGCCTTCTTAGCCATACTTCACCATTGTCTTATCAGGGGTCTGTATGGTCAGCTTCTAATGGCAACCATTCCCTATTTTTATTACTTAATCGTAATTGTAGCAAGATAAGAATTAACTAATTTTCTTGCATTGGAAAAGGTATTTTATGGCTAAGGTTTTTCAATCCTATCGATTTACGGTAGCCAACCCGTACACTGACGACAGAGGTACAGATCGTCAACTCACCGCCCGGTTTGCAGTACCGCCTGACATGAGCGCAGCGATTGCTATTGGTCTAGCAGGTCAAGCTGGAGGTGTTGCAGTATTGCCCACTGATCCTAGAGGCTCCGTTTGTCCAGACCCCGGTGTCAAGGGGCGCAAACTAACTTTTATTAGGCAAGATGGTAACTCGATCAGCTTCACGATGGGCGATCGCAACACTTTAATTGCTCAAGCTACCGCAATGCGGAACACTATCAACGCCCTAACAGCGGCTAATCCAGTAGTCTGCGTCAAGTTGGATGGAGAATATTTCCCTAATCTCTTTGACGAATTAGCACCCGCCAATGCTGGGGCCAGAGTTCCCGGAGTTAGCAGTCGTCCCCTAGCTCCAGCTACCAAGCAATATTCCTACTTTGGAACTTTTGCTTATAATTCTGATGCTATCTTTGGGCAAACTTACTTCCTGCCTTTCAAAATTGCTTCTGATTTGCCTGATAATCAGCCGCCGACTGAGTATGACGCATTTTTAACATCTGCGGGTGTTGTACCAGAGCCAACTTCTCCCTGCCCCGGCTCTGATCCAAGAAAACCCCGACATTACATAGTCCAGTCCTTGGTAACTCAAAACGCAGCGAACGTTTCTCAAAGCGCTCAAATTCCAGTAGCGGGAGAATTGGATACAGAGATTGCCGCAGTCGGGACTCTGATTGCGACAGCAACCTCTACTCAATGCTTGAGTTATCAGGGTGAGAGTAACAGCCGCTTCCACAGACTTCTGTAATGCAGCAAAACTACACTACAGATATTGGTTACACCTATTATGCTGTTGGTTACTCAATGGTGCAAACGGTGGTGATTCCAGAGATTACTAACCAAGCTGTAGATGTGGTTTTGGCTACTTACCTCCCTGCGGTCAATGGGCAAATTCTTAACCTGAAGGATACCTGCCCATTACCCAAGGGAATTAACCCTAGAACTGTAGAAATCGAACTTCCAGATAGGACTAAATACCGCTTTGATATTCCCTTCAACTCTGCGAGCGCTCTATGGGGGCAGCTACTGACTGAACTTGGCAACCCGGCGATCGTATCTTGGGATATCGTCGGCGAGAAAATTCCCGGATATAAACTGCCGCTTTTATTAACCAAAGTATGAATAATCACATTATTACTAAAACTGGTGAAAGTCAGTTTAATCTGACTTGGGAAAATGTACCAGATAGCACTATCAATCTTGATTTTAGACCACTACAAAAAGCATTCAATCTTAGGGGTGTTTATTGTCTTTTGCACTGGCAAGCTAAACCTAAAGGATTGAGACGGTTTGGAGTTTATGAATCTCTAAATGATAATTATTTATCTGTTGATTCAGCAGATTTATTAATCGCTCCCTACCTAAAATCTGGGGTATTACAGATAGATGAAAAAGTCCACATAACCCTACCTACAGCGGTGATGCTTTACGAAAAATGTTATTTGAGACAGATAAATACAAAATGGTTTATAGGGGGTAGTAGTAATGGATGATGATAATCGCCCTGACAGAAGGAATAATAATGGTATTTATCAAAGACTTGATAAACTCGAAGATAATGTATATAAATATCTGAGCGATTTGAAAGAAGATGATGCGGCTTTGAAAACAAAAATTGAATTACTTACCTATCAAGTTGGGGTAATTATTGCGGCTGCTAAGGTTGTTGCAGGTTCTGTAGTTCTTGCAATAATAGCCGCTTTATTAAGACTGATTTTCATACAGTAAAAATCATGGCAACAAGGGTATTTGCTACTTACAAATTTCTGTACGATCGGGATGATGGTTTGCAGCAGGTCAAATCTCAACGGGATTATCGGGATTTGCCCAGTGGGAATTTACTTACACCGATTACTGGTTTATTTCTGGCCAGGGTGACGGGGTTGGATACCAAGATTCCAGAACCTAATGTTAGAAATGCCAGACACGCCATGAGCTACGTCACTAATCCCAATGTCCAGAAGGGTTACAGTGAGCTTAAGGCTTATTCTCCCTACCAACCCGGCGATGTTAGATTGGCTCAACACTTGCGGGAAATTGAAGCTGTGCCTAGGGTGATTTGTTCGGATTACCACGGGGAAGAGGCTAGTAAGATTTAGGCGATCGCTATGGCTAATATTCAAATTTTTTCAGGAATTACCAATCCACCAACTACTGACCAGAGTGTTTTTTTCCAGAATGCAACTTTTCTCTATATGCTCTACACCGGGGCATCGGGGTTGGAATATGAGATGGATTGCTATCTGCAAATATTCCCAGCACCGGGGGTACAAAAGGCGATTCGGTTGGAGAATTTTAATATTGTGGATACTGTGGCGACGGCGATGATTCCCTACGAGTATCGCTCTGGGTTTAATATGCGCTTGGATATTTACAGTAGTGAGGCTATTCCCATTGAGGTTTGGGCGGTGGTTCCTGACTGTTGCAGTAAACCGCAGTTGGATGCGATCGAAACTAAAATAGATTTGCTGGGAACCGCTAAAATCCTTGATACTGTTAGTACAATCGTTGGTACGGTTATTACTGGCGGGGCTGGTTTGTTGTTACCAGCCGCAACGAGGGAGGCGGTGAAGTTACTAAATCCTAGTTTGGAGACAATCCTAATCGGGTTAGGCAGTGCGCCGTCGCTGACTAATTACACCTATGCCGTTCCCCCAAACTCTCTGTTAGAGGAGAATTTAGGGTGGGATGGGGAAATTTATGCCATGACTGCCAGTGGCAACCCGGCAAATGTAAATATGAGTATTTTTACTTAAGGAGAAATTATGGAAGGTTTGCAATTGAAAAAGGCTCTGTTGGTGTCGGCTTTGGCGGTGCTGCGCTGCCCCATGGATCCCGTTGACAAGGATATAGCTCTGAGTAATGCGATCGCTCTTCTCTCTACTGATGATGAAGAGGATCTGCAAATGAACTACCCAACTGTGGGATTACCGCCCTACGACAAGGCTGTGGCTGATTATTTTGATTTTGATTCTGTACCTCTATAAATCATGCCAATATCTTACTTAAATCATTATCAAGATAGTGTCGATCGCCACAACGAATATTTAGACCTAGTAACCCGGCTTGCTCAAATCTCTCAAGATATTGGGAATATTTCTGGTGGGGGCGGCAGTCCTGTGGGATGTATTGGGACATCGATAACTAAGTATTCAGTCCCCTACACTTTGAATAACGATCCTAGTCAAATACAAGGAATTGACTTAATTCAACTACTAAATGTTCAGGATGGATACTACAACCTTGCTTACCCCAATAAAATAAATGTTGAGGTTTATGATAATTCTGTTTACAGTCCTGAATATCAAATTTTAGAAGCTGGTGGTGAATTTTATTATGAACACCCCACAGAGCCTTGGTTTAAGTTCGATTTCTATGACAATCAAATAGAACTTCAGGCGATCGCATGGCAAATGCCCTCAAATTCCGATGCCAGACCATTAGAAATTGTCATTATGGGTAGCAATGATGATATCTCTTATGACATTTTGGGGACTTGGACAACGGTAGTATCGAATCCCTACTACTGGGATAGTTATATTTTGCCTGTGCAATCAATTCCTTACAAATATCTAAAATTGCAGTCTAATGTCTATCAAATTGATAATAAATTATGGCTATCAGGTGTACAGGTCAAATTTTACGGTAATTTAATCCTTGGTTAAAATGCTTTCTAAAATTTAATGATTGAGTAGTCCCCAGTAGCCGTCGATCGCTAATTCTTTGCCGATCGCCTCATAGTCCTCTGGTTCTGTGGGATTGATAGCGGTCACTAGCCTGTTAAAAAAGCAAAAGGCGGCGGCGACGGCGGCGCACTCAAAAACTGCCTCTGCATCTAGTCCGGTTTCACGGAAATTAATGGTTTGGAGTTTCACTACTTGCTCTGCAACTTCAAATAGTTTTGGCAGTCTGGATTGTTCAAAATTTCCTAGATGGTCTAGGGCGCTCTGGTGGGAATTTATACAGTAGTTGGTTTGGTTCAGTTTGGAAACGTGGACGGCGATCGCCTCGGCTTCTTGGGCAGTTAGTACATGGGTATTCCTGAGTACCTGTTGGGCTAGTTGCCGGGAAACCTTGCCTAATTCGTGGTCATACTGAAATACTCCTCTAATTCCAGCTTCTGTAATTGGTAAATCAGGATGGGTCATAATATCTCCCTATTTAGATTGGTGCGATCGCATCCACAATTATATTCGTTACTTGGGCAGCTTGAGATTGTTGGAATCTTCTATTTCCTTCATAAGAGGTTTGTATTTATCTAAATAGCCAGTCAAATGATAAAGCGCAAGATAAGTCAAGACAAGGATCGCTATCATTACAGCAGCAAATTTATCCCTTTTTCTCATCATTCTGGTCTCCTCGATGCTTCATTTTTCCAGTATATTAGGCGAGCTGCGCTACTTGTTGGAAATGCCTGAACGAACTGAAAATACGGTTCGTTCAACGTTTTTTTACTTTGGAATTTTGTATTATATAGTTGCCTCTAGCGGCGGAAATTATTGCATTGAGGGGCTGATTTTGTCTGATCGCCATCCGCACATATTCAGAATATCGCCATCCGGTAGTGCTGTTCCAAGCTCCGGGAATATCTACATAACATCGCTTGCTTTTGGCAGGTAAAGGTTCAGGGTAGTACCACAGTCGCCAGTGCGCCCAATCTTTACCCCCAACTGTGTTTTTTACCAAGCGGCAGCGGTGGGGATTGTCCATTGTTAATAATCATTGTCTTTGCTGGTGGTGACGGCGGTATAAATTAGGTAGACTACACCGATGCCGATCGCTACTTGGGTGCTGTAGGGGATGAAAAATGCTCTAGTCCAGACTGCGGCGACGGTTGCTAGTTTTGCCAAGGCATCTAGGATGTAGGTTAGTCCTTGGAGCAATGCCCATGCGATCGCGGTGATGCCTACGGCTCTGATGAAGGGGTTGTTCATAGTAAAATTCCTGTAGAAGTTATTATTTGCCGGGGGCGGTTCATCCTCCGGCAATTTGTTTTTTATTCTGGCATACTTGCCGGAATTTCTATCTAGTCATCAAGTAAATTTGACACGTCAAGGCTCATTGATCGACAAAGCTCCTTCATTGACAGCCCTAACTCTTTTGCAAGTGAGACAGCATTATCTAATCGTGGTAACTTTCTTCCCCGTTCCCAGTCCTCAATAGTCCTAGCACTAAGCTCCAGCCTCCTTGACAACTCTTCACGAGACAAATCTAAGGATTCTCTATAACTTCTCAAGGTTAAAACCTCCGGTTTCTCACTATCTTCTTTATTCATATATTAACACAAAAGTTTTAACACTAGAATGTTGACAAAAGGCAGTCAATAACATTAAAGTGTTAATTACTGAGTACAAAAAAGGGCAACCCTAGAACCTGCCGGGGTGCAAGATTGCCCATTTCCTTCAAATATTAAATCTTCACCAGAGAATTTTATGAAATTTCTGTCTCTGGCTCTATCACCCAACCAAATTAAACCTATGACCTATAACTTTTCAGACTTAACCCCGCCATCCCAACGAGAAATTTATGAACGGTTCTGCGCCTTTGACGATGCAGTTAAATGGGTGGCGAAATTTTCCGGGCTAGATATTGCCCTAGTAAGACAAACACTCATCGGGGCGGGAGCCTTGGAAGCTGCGGGTAACGATGTGGATGAAATAGCCCTCTTTTGGGAGCGCATGGATGAAATCGACTCCACACTTCCTTAATTTTCAGGCGATCGCTCTCCACGGCGGGGGCGATCGAACAAATTCACCTACCCAACTAAACCTATGAAAATCACACCACCAAAGTTTGAATTGCGTGAATATGTAGCCCTCCACTGGAACGAGAAGAAAATTTTAGGAACAATTGTCAGCCGAAGATATTACCCAGACAAAGATTACTGGGAATACGAAGTAGCGTCGCAACGCTTTTCCGGTGCATATTTCTTTGAACAGAACCTAGAGGCGGTGGAATGGCAGAGCTAATCCTAGATAGCCCATCAGACACCCTCCTAGAAGAAATCCTAGAGATTGACCTAGAGGGGCAATGGATCAACCTCACCACCGCAGTCGGGCAAATCAAAAAGAATCTCCTGAGTTACGTCAACTCTGGCTGGCTGATCAAGAAAATATTTCACTACCGCCTGTGGCGAAGCTGTGCAAAAACTACTCATGATTTTTGCGATCGCTACCTAGGAATCAGCCTAGGCTATGCCAAATTGCTAATCAAAGCTGCCGAAGTGACGATTGCCCTCGCTCAAGCCGGGTTCACCACCCTACCCCAATGTGCATCCCAAGCGGCGGTATTGATTCCCTTCAACAAGGTCGATCGCTATGGTAATTCTCCCCTGGTAACAAAGTGGCAGGAAGTATTGGACTATGCCAAAAACACAGCGCAGCGCATCACCACCAATGTAGTCAAAACCGTTGTCACTCCTGAAGAGAAGCAAACCGTTTCTAAGAAATTTCCCAAGGAACTCTGGAAACAAATTGAAGCTGCCGCCGCCAAAGCCGGGAAATCCCCAGAGCAATACTTGGCAGATTTGGTAGAGGCGGATCAGGAACAAGAATGTGCGATCGGCCACATCCCCCTGCCCCGGCAGCAAACATGGGAGCAAGACTTAGAGGCATTAGTACAAGAGTATCAAGCCACCACCCCAGGGGATGTTGGGGATACTTCTTAAGGATTTATCTATGTACACAAAAGTTTTAACACTAAAGTGTTGACAAAAGCAATAACTAACATTAAAGTGTTAAATATCAACCCTAACACAGAACCTTGAAAAATGAATGAAGCACTGATGTCCCAAGCCCTCCAAGGGCTATTTACCGCCATGGCTAGCGAAATGTTCAAGCCTGAAAACCTTGAAAACCTAGGGAAGCTACTAAGCCCACCTTGCCACACTGCTAGCGACGTTGCCCAAGATGCCCTAGATGCTTGGGAACATGGCAAATTATCCCGTGAGGCTTGCAGAAAGATTGTCCTAGCCGTCTTGGATGATGTGGAACCTACCACCGTCACCGTAGATGCTAGAGCCAAACTAGAGCGCCTGTTCAAATAACTAAAATGCGATCGATCTCTGGCAGGGGATCGATCGCAACCAACGTAACCAACTCAACTATACCAATGGAAAACGAAGAATTATCACCAGAAGCTCAAGAAGCAAAGGAATATCTTGACTCAATCACAGAAGACTCCTTTGCAGACAAGAACCGGGACGAAATAGAAGCCCTCCGCATTGAAATAGATGCAGCTTCAGCTACCTACTGGAGTGACCCGAATAGTAAGTAAACCTCAATGCGATCGCTCTCTACTGCGGGGGCGATCGTTTCAAATACCACGAGAAAAACATGAGTGAAAAAATACCTTGCCCTAATAGTGAGGAATCTGACCCCTGCGACGATGCTAGAAAATGCCCTAGCTGGTATGGCTGCCACATGGGGATTGTAGACGGTGAGGATGATTTCGAGCCTCCGTCGATCGAGGATGAATATGAGGACTTGGTGGAAGACATGATGCTGTATCCCCAAGATTACTCAGTTGCTCAAATCGAGATGGTCGGGCTGACGCTTGATGATGTTTATCCTGACAGCGAGGACATTGACGATGAGTGAAAACCAGTGTTTCTGCCGGGGATGCGGGCAGCGCATATTTTGGCAACTGACTATCAATGGCAAACGCACCCCAATCAATCTAGACGGCAGCACCCACTGGGGAACCTGCACCAAGGCTAAGGACTTTAAACGCAAACCTAAATAAACCTATGAATCACTTGAAAATTTCCGTTAAAGAGGGCGGTTGGTTTTTCCACTGCAAATCTGATTTTGGGCAGCACTGGATCAACCTCTATCTAGTCCAGACTGCTAATTTCTATGGCAACAATCCCATGAATGCTCAGATGGTGCTGACTTTCCATGACGGCTCCAAAGTAACTCTAGGCGGTCAAACAGCTATTAATTGCTGGGCTGAATTTGAACTCATGAGATCCAAGGCTATCCGCCGCCGAATTGGCTAGTGGAAAGATCGTACGGAGGGGGGTTACGATTCCCTTCCCTACGGTCGCCCTCCACAAGCGATCGTATGGAGAAGGGCTTACAGCATGAAGAAAGCTATGTGCTTTAGTGTTTCAAAAGCCCTATTCCATCTAACCTACAGAATGAATTAAGCCCAAGCCGGCTTCTGGGAGATTCACAGGATAAATAATCAGGACTCCCTCATGAGAATAATTGGATTAGACATTGGTAGAAATTCTGCCCATGCTTGTTTGCTCACGGAATTTCCAGAGCAACCGCTCCGCCATTTTCAGCAACATAGAAAAGAAATTATCAAGTTAAAATGTGATGCTCTAGGAGTTTCTAAGCTCTTAGAATTAAATCCTGATGCCCTTGTGCTAGAACCTACAGGGGTCTGGTATTCAGCATTCTGGAAAGCCTTGGCACGAACTCACGATATCCCCGTTTTTTGGATTGGGCATGGAGATTTAGCTGCCCAGCGAAAAGCCTATGGGTTCAGAAATAAACGAGACGATGAAGATAGTTACTGCCTAGCACTTTGCTACTTTGATCCAAGATTTGTAGATATCCACGGGCGTTCTAGATTTCTCAAGTTTGAGGACGGAACGATCGCCCGGATCAGAGATTTATTTTTTGAGGCAGAACAAATTGATAAGGTGCTGAATGGGATGATTAATCAGCTTAGACAGCGACTAAGTTTAGAGTTTCCAGAAGCCTGTCAAACAAAATCTCAAGTTTCTGACAAGCTAGGATATTCTCCTTTATGGGGATATATTGCAGGTAATCGGATATATAGTAATGCAGCCAAGAAAGATAAAAATAGCACGGCTAGAGCCTTGGGGATAAATTTATCAGACTATTCAAGGAGCCACGCTGCCACTATTTGCGACCTACAACAAAGATTGTCTGCTACTGAGCGGGAATTAATTTCCTTGATGTCTGCCCCAGAATTTGAGCAATATCTGAGGGTGTTTAAGCGGTTTGGGTTTGGGGTACGCAATCAAGCTCTGCTCTTAGCTCAAATCTATCCGTTCGATCGATTCCTTCTAGATGGTAAACCATGGGTAGACTTGGAGGAAGGTAAAGATAAAGATGGTAATTCCAAAATCCAGAAAAGACACCGATCGCTAAGAAGTTTCCAGTTATTCCTAGGATTGGGCTATGTCGAGAAACAATCAGGAGATAAGTCTACCAAGGCGTTAGGCGGTTCTGAGATTACCCGTGCAAGTCTGTATATTTGGGCTGTGGCTCAAGTGCTGCCCGATCGCCGGGATAACTGCTGGCTGAACCAAAGACTAAATCAACCAGACAAGGATAATCAATCTTGGCTATTAAAAGATTTGAAAGAGTCTAAAATAAACGGCAAGCAGAAAGTGATTAGAATCCTATTTAAAGTCTCTAGAATCCTGTTTTACGAACTGTGGAAAGAGTTGAAAAGTTAAATTAGTAGGGGGTAGTTCAATTGCACTACTCCTACTAAAGTTTATAAAGTTTCAGCTAGAATGAAACACTTTAATTTGTAATAAATCTTTACCCATAGTTTTTGCCGTAGCTATCTACACCTTAGATATAAATCTAAAAATATAAATTGGGTATTAATACAAGTCTTTCATCCCTCGTAATTTAGTAAAAGTCCCGATATTATCAGTCTTACCAACCTTGGCTTGGAGGCGGGGAATATCCCAACGCAGAAAGGGATTGGTTTGTTTTTCTACACCCAGCCAAGAGGGAATAGTTGGTTGATTCTGCGATCGAGCCAGCCGGACTTCTTGAAATCTTGCCTGCAATTCTGGATTAGTATCTTCCACTTCTAGGGCAAATTGGAGATTTTTGAGCGTGTATTCATGGGCGCACCACACCCGTGTCTGATCTGGCAATTTTCTTAATTTCCCCAAGGAATCCACCATTTGCGCCGGAGTTCCTTCAAATAATCTGCCACAGCCCCCGGAAAATAAGGTATCTCCACAGAATAACTCTCCCGGTGTTGAGGGTGAAGTGGGGGGAAAATAGTAGGCGATGTGGGCGTAGGTGTGACCGGGCACAAAATAAACTTGGGCGACTCGATCGACAAACTGCACCTGATCACCTTCTTCCAGAAATACCTGCTGTCCCGGAATTCTGCCCCGGTCTTTAGCTCCGCCGTAGATTACTACTTCGGGAAAATGCTCTTGGAGTTCTTGGTTGCCGCCCACATGGTCACTGTGGTGATGGGTATTAAAAATGGCGGTAAGTTGGAGTTGAAGATGTTCTAATTGCTGGAGGACGGGAGCAGCTTGAGCGGGATCTACCACCGCAGCAATCTGTTGGGATCGATCGACCAATAAAAAAATATAATTGTCTCTTAAGACAGGAATCTGGATAATTTCCATATATTTATGCAAACCAATATAACCGAGAAAGATATTACTAAGATCCTAGAACAAATTTCCCAAACTGGACAGATCAGCCGCCGTGACTATGCCCGACTAGTAGCAGTGATGCTCCGGGCAGAAGCTAAGGATCGAGTCTCTAAGGGAGAGGCTACACTAACCCACCTCCGGGAAGTTTTTGATAAATTACAACTAGGACAGATTAAGTTTTATGGTTAAAACGATCGCCCTCCTTGCCCCAGACCTCCACGGAGGAGCCACCACCAGAGTTTATCTTTTAGCTCAGGTACTCCAAAAATTGGGGCATACTGTGAAAATTTATGGTCTAGTCTTTGGGGAACGAGTTTACCCTGATCCCCCAGAAAATCTAGAAATCTTTGCCCTGCCCGGTGGTGACTATCCTCAAATTATTCCCAACCTGAGAGAATTATTAACCTTGATGGGGTCGATTCCCCAAGGGGAGGCTAACGCCAACGCCCCGGATCTCATCTATGCTGTCAAACCCCGCCCTACTAGCCTTGGCTTGGCTTTGATTAAACGCTGGCAGACAGGAATTCCGGTAATGTTAGATATGGATGACTGGGAGATGAGTTGGCATGGGGGTGATGATTGGCAGTATCGCCCGACGATCAAACAACTAGCAAGGGATGTGATCCAGACCCAAGGAGCCTTACGCAATCCTAACCATCCTTTGTATGTTCAGTGGAGTGAAAAATTAATTGCCCAAGCAGATGCCCTGACAGTGGATACTCGCTTTCTCCAATATCGGTTTGGTGGCACTTACCTACCCAACGGCAAAGATGTAGATTTATTTAACCCCGCCAATTTTGACCCCGAAGCTAGTCGCCTCAAGTACGGACTTCAAGATTATCGGGTGTTATTATTTCCGGGTACAGCCCGTCCCCACAAGGGATTAGAAGATGTATTGGCTGCCCTAGAGCAGTTAGATCAACCGGATTATCGCTTAGTAATTGTGGGAGGAACAGAAATTCAAGATAATTACCTAGAGCAGTTAATCCAAAGATGGAGCCGATGGATCATTAAATTACCCCAGTTCCCAATCCACCTGATGCCAGAGATTGTGGCGGCAGCGCATATCTTTGTGGTTCCCCAACGGGAAGATTTAACGGCGATCGCTCAATTTCCCATTAAACTTACAGAAGGTATGGCGATGGCTAAACCAATTTTGGCGACTCAAGTTGGTGATATTCCGGAAATTCTGGGGGATACTGGCTATTTAGTAACTCCGGGAGCGATCGAGGAAATTGCCACGAAGATTCAATGGATTTGGGATCATCTAGATACCGCCAATCTGCTGGGTAATCAATCAAGACAACGCTGTATAGAATTGTATAGCTTCGATCGAATGGCAGCAATTCTGAGCAAAATTATCGATCGTCTTTAATTCCCGGATTTTGCAATCCCCACAAGTTTATGTCCGCTAACTACCTACTCCTACGTTTTGCCCTCAGATATCCCCTACTTGTAATTTTGACGATTACCTTGGGGTTTTCTGGAGCAATTTTTAATGGTCTTAGTACTACTCTAATTGTGCCCCTCATTCTGGGCTTCTTGGGACAAAATGATCTTGTTTCCGTTAGCGGAATGCCACCCTTAATCAGAAATTTATTTAACTTTCTCTCGATCGTCTCTCCAGAAAAACAACTCCTGAGCTTGACGATCGTCGTCATTGCCGGAATTATCCTCAAGAACCTCTGCGGTTACATCAATATTCTTGTCTCCAGTCGACTTTCCCAGCTATTGGTTAATGGGATGCGAAAAGATGGTTTACGGTTGCTATTAGATGTGGATTTAGATTTCTATACCAAATCTAAGGTTGGGGATATTATTAATCAGATTAGTAATGAAGTAGGTAGAGCCGCCGGAGCCGTGCGGACAGTGATCAATATTTTCACGATCGCCGTCACAATTTTAGTTTTTGTAGCAATCTTATTATCTATTTCTTGGCAGTTGACGATCGTTTCCACCTGCCTATTGATGCTTGTCACTCTTCTTAATCAAACCTTTATTAGAAAAGCCAGAAACTTTGGCAAAATCCTCTCTGATAAGTCCGCCCGCTATTCCACCGCCCTCCTAGAAATTTTGATCGGCATTCGCTTAATTAAAGGAGTTGCCAATGAAGATCATGAATTTCAGCGCCTATCAACCCTCATTGAAGACCGAGAAGTAGCCGAATTTCGCTCTCAATCCTATTTTGCCGCGATCGCCCCCATCAATGAGATCAGTGGGATTTTAGCCATTTTGGGTATTGTCACCGTCGGTAGAGTATTTTTTAGCAATCAGCTAGATTCTCTGTCTACTTTGCTGCTGACCTATTTATTTATCCTCTTTCGCCTCCTGCCTTTTGTGGGGCAGCTCAATTCCTCCCGGAGTGGGCTAGCCAATGCCATTCCCAGCGCCGAAATCATTGCCAACTTCCTCAGCCGTGGGAACAAACCCATCATGATCAATGGCTCCTATCCCTATGAAAAAATCAAAGAAGGGATTCGTTTCCAAGACCTCAGCTTTGCCTACCCAAACCACGACAATCTAGTATTGGATCAAATAAATCTCTGGATCCCCAAAGGAACTACCCTCGCCTTGGTAGGAGCCTCTGGAGCCGGAAAATCAACCCTAGCGGATTTAATTCCCCGGTTTTATGACCCTTTGTCTGGAATCATTACCCTTGATGGCAGAGACCTGCGGGAGTATGACCTCCAATCGCTTCGCCGGGAACTGGGGATTGTCAGCCAAGATACTTTTCTGTTCAACGACTCTGTTCATAACAATATTGCCTACAGTCGAGAGCAAGCTACCCATCACGAGGTTATCGAAGCAGCCAAACGAGCCAATGCCTACGAGTTTATTATTCAACTGCCCGATGGTTTTGATACCCAAGTTGGCGATCGAGGGGTGATGCTTTCTGGAGGACAACGCCAAAGACTAGCGATCGCCCGCGCCCTCCTCCGGGATCCCGATATTTTGATTCTGGATGAAGCCACCAGCGCCCTAGATACCGTCTCTGAACGCCTAGTCCAACAAGCCCTAGAAGAACTCTGCCGCAACCGCACTACGATCGTCATCGCTCACCGTTTATCTACTATTCAAAAAGCCGACCAGATCGCGGTCATGGATCAGGGTAAGGTGGTGGAAGTAGGCAACCACGAGGAACTTTTACGTCTCGGCGGTTACTATACCCAGTTGTATGCCATGCAGTTTGATCAAGATGCCAATGCTGTGATTAAAACTGCCGTCAATGATGCCCTGGAGAAAATCTCCTACGAAATTCGATCGCGCCTTACGCCCATGATTGGTTTCCTCCGTTTAGTCGTCGATGACCTCGTAGACTCCCCAGCAGAAAGAGAAGAACTCATTGAAGAATCCTACGATTCTGCCCTCCGCATCCTCAAAACCCTAGAATACCTCCAAGCCTCTGCTAACAAACAAGGAAAACAGCATCTCCCCCAAGAGATATCCCCCAACCTCCTTCAGCCCCCTTTACAAGCAACCATTGAAAACGAGGCAACTTCGCCAACATTTTATAGTGAGCCTATTGAACTGCCCCCTTCTCTGCAAGAAGCTACACCAACAACGGCTAGCCTAGGGTCTCACAGTGACCACCTTGAAAATCCTCCCTTAGAAAAAGAGACTTAAAGTAGACTTATCTAATTTTTTCTATTTCTGAAACAATCTGAAACAACTTTGGTATGATCATGTCGATTCATCATAGGAGTTTGAATGCAGTACGATTCTGATAAGTTAACTAACGGCTTAATTTTTGATTACCTGATTATTTTTGATGCCTTCAAGAAGAAAAAGATTAAACTCCTCGAAATCGGCATTTTCAAAGGTGGTTCTCTCCAATACTGGGCAGATTACTTCAGTCACCCTGAAACTCAGATCGTGGGTATCGATCTCAACATTCCTGATATTACCTTCCCAGAAAATGTGATTGTCCGACAGTGCGACCAAAATGATAGTGAGAGCTTAGAGGCTCTGGCAAAGGAATTTGGCGGGTTTGATCTTATCGTTGATGATGGTGCTCACTTCCGCCGAGAAACAGAAAATTGTTTCCGAGTCCTCTGGGATTTTGTTCCCCCCGGTGGCTACTACGTTATCGAAGACTGGGCAGCAGGCTACTGGCCGGATCAACCCAGTTATGCTGGCATGGTAGAACTGATCACTGAGTTAATTCATAAGACCCCAGAAATTAAGGTAGCGGGTTTTAATATTGTGCTATCTAAGGGTAAAGCTCTAGCTTTCTTTCGCAAGGGAGAAGAGGGATGGACTAGTTGATTAGATGATGTCCAGTTATAGAAGTAGGGGCGTAAGGCTTGCGCCCAAGAGATTTAAGTACAAATCAGTTAATCTAAAATAAAGCGGATTTAATATTATATAGTCTAGACTCCGAATCAAAGTTAAGAAAAGTAGCTAAAACTACCAAAACTCTGCTGCCTCCTCCTCCGCACCCTACAATGGATCTAGTAGGTATGGGCTAGGAACAGAGGGCGTTATTCTCAATGGTTTTAAATTTAATTCATATTTTTGAAGCAGAGCTGACAGCAACAGTGCTTCCCCTGCTAGGATTAGGAGCCTTAATACTATTTGTGGCTTTCTTTGTAGCGGCAGAACTCTCCCTTGTGGCAGCTTCCCCAGAAAAGATTGCTCAATGGACACACCAAACAGCTAACCCCCTTAAGGTAAAAGCAGCGATCGCTGTGCAGAAAGCCCAAAAAGATCTACCTCACTATTTTTCTGTCACCCAAACAGGAACTACGGCGGGGAGTTTACTCTTAGGGTGGTTGGGGGAAGGAACCACCGTGCATTGGTTAGACCGGGGGTTGGGGTGGTTGCCCTTGGGGAAATTACCCATGAGTATTACTTCCCATGCGATCGCTGTCATTGTGGCTTTCTTTCTAATTACCTACGTGGAAATCCTGTTAGGGGAATTAGTTCCCAAGGTATTAGCCACCAATGCTCCTGAAAAAACCGCTCTCCTGCTCATCCGCCCCCTACAAATTTGTGATTACCTGCTCTCGCCTTTTCTCTTTCTCCTTAATGGCAATGTCCGCCTTCTCACTGGCTGGCTGACCCGAAAAATCCCAGAATTATCAACTAAAGAGTCTTGTCGAAGTGTAGTGTCTCCTTCTGCTCCCGTCATGGATTTGACGATCGAATTAACCTCAATGACTGATCCCATTCCTGTGGGTAACGATATTCG
>JAIMKT010000066.1:17133-22807 GCA_020692245.1 Microcoleus sp. GA_180221_E-2-1-MAG-45_12 | reverse complement strand
CACCGCTACCACCACGGCTCGATCGCCCCTCGTAATATCCCACGCCGCCTCGACACTGATATGAGAACCCGCAGTCAGAAAGTTGCCTCCGTTGTGTTGGAGATGCCACTGGCGAGAATAGAGGGGATCCTTGGGGCGGTAGTTGAAATCTTGACGAATAATAATATTGGGTTCTGCCGTGAGGACTTCTGGCAAGTTCATCAAACGATTACTAATTTTGATTGGGTTTTCCAGAGATTGCTTACTCACCAAGAAAATAAAAGTGTTGGCAATGCCTACAAGGGGTTCTTGGAGGATTAGGGAAAACTCCGCCGCTAGGGTATTAATTCTCTGCTCATCGGTGTTGCTATCAAACTGAAGGGTCAGCTCGTTACTGATGTAGACTCGGCTGTAGGGATTATCTACAAGATGATAAACATGGCTAGCAAAGGCGACAAAATTTAAGGCTCGCACCGTAGCCATCACAGTATCCAGATTCGCATTAAGAACCCGGAATAGTTCTAGGTGGGTATTGGCAATTTTTCCTTGGTACTCCGCCGGAATCAAGCTCTGCCAATTCTCTGGGAAATCATTTGGGAAATTATCTGTTAGATTATCTGGGGAATCAGCAAGTTCCGGCAAATCAGCCAAATCAGCAAGGCAGAGAGTAAAGCGATCGCTCACCTTTTCTAACCGTAACTCTTCCCCGCCCCGTTGTAGAATAATCCCTAAGCTATCTGCTGCTACCCCGGTACTGTAGGGAACGCCGAAATCTGGTGGTAATGTGGTCATAGAAAATCCTTGTTTCCTAGTCTCCTAGCAATTTAGCATAGCTACTGACTCGTTTTCGTGTTGATTTGGCTCTAATTTAATCCCATAATTTAACCCCGTTCAAGCCTGACCTAGTTTTCCAGTAAGTCTTCGCTGGTGTATCTGCTGCCTGATTTTGGCAAGACTTGAGAAAAAATTAGGGGAACGATCGCAAAATAAATAAGGTTAATTGGGCGTTTTCTCCTGATATCTTGCTAATTTTCTCTTATATATTTAACGTTAATTATTTTTCTGTATATTCCCCTATATTTTTTGGCGATAACCTTAATAATAATCTCTGCAAAAATCTTAACAACAACTAATGAAACCCTACAAACCAAGTAACTACATAGATAAAACTGGTGCTAAATGGCTGCTTCTAACGGCGGGAATCGGCGGCATTACCTTGGGAGGGGTGACTTTCTTGGTGTCCCAACTAATTTATCTAGTCGTGATTTTTCCGGTGTTGCTGGGCTTGGGGAGTGGCTGGTTGTTGCGGCAGGCGGTGGTGCGAGGGAAGGTGCGGAATCCTCTGGCGGCGGGGGTTGTAGCGGTGTTCATGGCGGGGCTACTCTACGGGACAATGCACTGGGCTGATTATGTCTTGTTTCGGCAAAATGCCAATGCCGAGATTCGTCGGGCGCTCCGGGGTTCTCGCCAGAGTTCGGCAGCAAATATTACAGTGGATAATTTCCTGAAGGAGACAACGGGAAAAACGGGATTCTCAGGGTTTCTTCAATATCGATCGCAGCAAGGTTTGATGATTAATCGATCGCTGATGCGGCTCCCGGTGGGGTCTCAGATAATGTGGAATTATTGGGGATTTGAATTTTTGGTCACGGGGGCGATCGCCCTAGGTTTTGCCTCCGGTGCTGCTAGAAAGCCTTTTTGTGAAGGTTGCCAGAGTTGGTACAACACAGTCGATCGTCTAGGTCGCCTCAGCCAAGCCCAATTACCAGAATTTCTCCGATTACTAGGTTTGATTAACCCGGAAAATCCTCATTTATATGATGTTAACCATGACACTGCTAATAATTTAAATGATGTTGCCGTTAATGATGAGGCTACTGTTAATAATGTAAATGATGCTGCTAGTAATGTAGAGAATGTTAATCATGGCACTGCTGATAATGTAGAGAATCCACCAGTCTTAGTTAATAGGGCAGTGCTGGCTAGTCGGTTAATTAATCCTCTGACAAAAGTTTATCCACCTAGCTTAGAAGTGCATCTCCAACACTGTGCTAACTGTGAGCAAACTAATGGACTTTTGCAAATTGAGCGGAGTTCGATCGACAAAAACGGACTAGTCAAATTTCATCATTTCCAGCAGGGTATAATCTCCAGTGAGCAGATAATAGGGCTATATCAAGGATTGCAGGAAAGTCTTGGGTTTCAGTCTTCTGGGGATTTAGGAGTTTCGGAACATAGCCATCTATGGCAGCAAGTTAATGTTGCTCATCAAGAGCGTTGCGGTAGCCTCTCGCTTCGAGAATCTATCCACAAGGAAAAAGATATTTATATTCCCCACGACCTTACCTCAGAGCAGCTAGAAACCCTTCACCAACAACTCTCAACTCTGCCTACTTTCTCCCAAATCAAACAAGCCTACCTAGTCCAAAAAGCCCTAGATAATTTACCAGAGCATCCTTTTTATCTTCTAGGGATTATCCGCAGTAAAGGTTTTCTAGAATCAGCCACAGCCCAAGTTGAATGGGAAAGTGTCCTTGGTAATGCCCTCTCTCTTCCCGGAGATTTTGCGGTAGTTCTTCTCAATGAAAATAGAAAAATCCAACAGTCTCTCCAAAATATTGAAGGCGCAAATTTTTACACCGCCCCCGTAAAAAAATCAATATTAAGCAACTTTAAAATGCCTAAGCCTATTCGCCACGAGTTATCTGTCCCCAAAGAATTAGCACCTGAATTAATCCCTGAATCTGCAATAGAAAGCTCGATCGATCAACCAGATAAATTAGCTCAATCAAATGAATTAGATCAATTAACTCAATCAACTCCCATCGAAAAACCAGAACTTTCTGAGCCGATATCTAATCTTGACCAGCCTTCTTCTACCTCAACAGATTCCTAGCTATTTTATCCTAACTTTATTCTGTTAGTTGTAGCTCATGAATATTCCAGAAAGCACCCCCCAAAGCTGAAAATTCTATGCCTTGAATTTTATTTCTAACCGCTGACAAAGATAGGGGATTAATGAGATAAATAAAAGGTAGATTTTCTTGGGTAATTTTCTGAGTTTCAATATATAGTTCCCTGCGCTTGGCTTCATCCAACTCTCCCGCCGCTTGTACATAAAGATCAGAAATTCTCTGCTCCCAATCTTGCACCACCCGCCCTTCCAAATCCGGTTGACCCTGCTTAGGTTTTTGATTAAAAGAATGCAATGCTCCGTCCACATTCCAGATATTTGAGCCACCATTAGGTTCCGTTCCCCCAGTAAAACCAAGGAGATGGCAATCCCAATCAAGACTATTAACCAGTTTATCAACCAATACCCCAAAGGCGATCGTATCCACATCCACCGTAATGCCAATCAACTCTAGATCCTGCTTAATTTGAGTTGCCAGAGCCTCCCGAATTTTGTTGCCCCCATTAGTAATTAAACTAAACCGAACTCGATTACCTGCTGCGTCTAAAAGTTGCCCTTGAGCATTATATTTGAACCCTGCCTCGGTGAGTAATTCCTTAGATTTTTCTGGATTGTAATCATACACAGGCAATCCCTGCTCGGCACTAAAAAAGAAAGGACTCTGCACCGACAGAGGAGAATTTTGAAAATCTCCTAAGCCCCGGAAAATATTATTAATCATCCGTTGGCGATCGATCCCATAGGCAACCGCTTGCCGAAATTTCACATTATTAAACCACTTAGATTTAATTGGGTTCACGAGGGGAAATCCGTTTCTTTTACCTTGGTTAAGATTAAAGGAAATAAAGTTAGTCCCCGGAGCCGCCCCGCCGTTATAAATAGTAAATTTCCCCCGTTCTTCTTCATTTTTTAGCAGCGAAAAATATTCTGGACTCACGCCGATAGAATCCAAGCCCCCAGAGCGAAACTGCAAAAGAGCCGTATCAGTAGACTCGACAATTTGCCAGATGAATTGTTGAATATAAGGTTGTTGATTTCCTTGAGAATCTTTGCGCCAAAAATAAGGATTGCGTTCAAAAATTATCCGTTGACTAGTGGCATAGCTACCTAATTTATACGGACCATTGGTAACAATTTCTTGGGGATTTGTATCCACGCCCCATTTAGTTAAAAGTAAGGGCTTACCCTCTTGATCCTTCGTTCTCACAGATTCCTGAAGAGCATGGGCGGGCAAGATTGCTGTACCTAAATTGCCAAGAAAAGGAGCGAAGGGTTCGGGAGTAGTAAACTCAAGGCGGCGATCGTCCAGCTTTCTTACCGTTGGTAATTTTCGCTCTTTGCCAATTCTAAAACCATCAATGACATTACTAGGAATAGCTTCATTGAAATAAATTTCATTGTAAGTAAAAACTACATCATCAACGGTTAATGGCTCACCATCAGACCAGCGTAAATTATCCTTAAGAGTGACAACAATTTGAGTTTTATTATCTGCAATTTCCCAAGATTCTGCCAGCTCTGGCTCTACTTTCCCTGTCAAGGGATTTTCACTAACTAAGCCAGCATAGGTCAAACCAAAAATATTAGGAGATTCCTGATTCAAGGCATAGTTAAAAGTCTTCACATCAGATAAAATACTCGTTACTACCTGAGGAATTACTGCCGTAGAATTAAGTAGTTGGGTTTGGCTACAGGCAGTTATTAAATAAACAAGACCAAAGGTAATTAATCCCAAGGCAATAGTGATTAACTGGGGTTTAATTTTTCGCTTGTTCATAGTAATTAATCCTTAAATATTAGAAGTATTTATTAATAGCTAAATGCTTTGAGATTCTAGGAAATTTTGCAGGAGTTGATAGATTTCTCTTGGATAGTTTTGGGGGAGAGAATGATCAGCTTCAGAAATAATAGCTAACTTTGCACCTTTGATTTTTTGGGCGTAGGTTTGGCTGTGCCATAGGGGAATTGTCTCATCTTCTGCGCCTGCGATCACCAATGTTGGTAAGTGTAATCGATAAATTTCTTTTTCTACTGTATCCACCGCATCTTCTGGACGAATGCGATCGACCACAAAAGACCTCGCTGCCGGATTTGCCATTAGTTCTGCTCGAAACCAACGAATTTTATCTAACTCCGCCTGTCGTCCGGTAAGTTTGCCAAGGGGAGTTGCCAAATTTAAAACCCAATCCACCACCGGAGTATCCCAGAGCAAAGGACGGTATTGATCATACTTCCCACAAAAACTATCATCCCGAATCCCCGCCGCCCCAATTAAGCCCAAGCCCACAATTTGCAATTTATCTGGGTTATCTGGATTATCTAAAGTGTGTAAAGCCGTGGCAGCACCGACCCAAGCCCCGAAGGAATGCCCAACGATCAAGGCTCGATCGATCCCCATTCCCTTCAAAAATTCTACGACAAACGCCACCATGGTCGGCACATCATAGCGAATCTGGGGTTTACTCGAATCCCCAAAGCCCAACAAATCCAAGGCAATACACCGATAATCCTTTGCCAGTAAGGAGATCAACCCATCCCAGCAACTTTTGTTACTCAGGAATCCATGCAAAAATACTAAAGGCACTCCCCCGTCAATCTTTGCAGAATTATCTACAAAATTATCTCCCCAGCTATCCGTATAACTTGCCACAAGCGGCGTTGAACTAACTTGAGGTAAATAGATAGAGCGTGATCTTAGGGGAGTATTGAAGGAAGTATTTAAGGAACTGTTAATTGTCGTTTTCACTAAAGACATTAGGTAATAGAAGTTTAAGTGTTTGC
>JAIMKT010000066.1:0-16993 GCA_020692245.1 Microcoleus sp. GA_180221_E-2-1-MAG-45_12 | reverse complement strand
AGTTTAAGTGTTTGCTTGCAACCAGTTTTCTAGATCAGTAATTCCTTGAAAATCTAGGAGGGCTTCACCGAGGGTTTCTAGAGTCTCAAGGGGCAGCGATCGAACTTGGTCTTGTTGCTCGATCGAAATCTCTCCACAACGACGGTTCAATAGACGGATTATTAAATCCACTTCCTGTTGAAAAGCCTCTTGCCAACCTTCTTGCCAACCTTCTTGCCGACCGATCTGAAGAACTTCTTGATAGAATCTTGTCTGGGTTACATCTGCTTCTCTAAGATTTAACATTTGCCGTACCTCTTCAATACTTAACTGGGGAAACTTATTTATTAGTATAGCCTCCACCAAATCTAGTAGTCGCTTAAACTCTGCTGGTGTACTGCCACTACTGAGAATAGATTGAGCCGCTGTACTGGCTTCTTGATCTGGAATTACTAAGAGCCTTAGAAGAGCTAAATTTGGACTCAAGTCAGTCAGAGGGAGTAAGTCCTCTAGATAAAGTCGCTGTACCCAAGTATTTAGCAAAATCTGGTAAGGTGCTTCACTCCCTAGATCGTGACTGCGGCGACGCAAAATTAACAATCCCCGCCAAGGTCGAGTAATTTTGGATTGGCGTAAGTAAAGAAATAGCCCGGCAAAGAACCGCCCGTAGAATTCTGGATCGCTCTGCATTTGGGCTTCTAGAAATACTAAGGGCAAGTTTAGATCGGCAGTGAGGGGGGTAAGGACACCATCTAGCCGTAGTTCCGTTTCTTTGACAACTGGAGCGCTGTAGTCAAACTCACAGTTTGCTGGAATATCGGGCAGTAACTCTGAGATTAGGGCGGGCTGAGATAGGAAGATACGGTAGAAGAGTTTATCTGTTTTCATCTGGAAGATTACTTACGTTTCAGCCAAGCATTGGGCCAGTGGGTAATATTTTCTGACAACCCTTCACTTTCATTAAATAACCATTGGGGTGGCTCTAGGATAAATTCTGGGTGGTTTGGTAAAAATTCCTGTACGGCAGTTTGGGGATTATTCGTTCCCCAGTCGGGCTGCGATCGAGGCGCACCAACCAAATCTTGCATAATCCCATCGGTGGCAACAATATAGGAACCGGGAGTCACAAATTCAGCATAAGCCTTGAGTTCTGCCAAAACATGATCTTTGCTATGGTTTGAGTCTAGTAAAATTAAAACTGTATCACCGGGCTGAATATTTGATTTTACTTGCTTAACTATGTCTGGATTGATCGAACTACCTTCTAATAATGTGATGTAGGGAAATAATTCATGTTCCTCGATCGCCTTTCTGTTGTGGGGACGAATCTCAATATCAACACCAATTACTTTTCCCTTGCCAATTATCTTACACAAGCTGGCATAAAATATTAGACCGCCGCCATGAGCTACCCCAGTTTCAATAATCACATCTGGCTTTAATTGATAAATAACCTCTTGAAGCCGGACTAAATCTTCTGGCAATTGAATAATTGGTCTGCCTAACCAAGTAAAAGTATAAATATGTTTTGTGATCCAACCAGATTTCAGCCACACCTGAGAAAGGGCAGCAAATCCTTCTTTTGTATTCAGAGATAGTTCTTTTTTCTCTTGAGCATCTTCTATTAATAAAGTATTTTTGTCTGTATCAATTATTAATTTCATTAGTTTAATTATTTTGATTTTATAATCTTAATTATTATTTAGTTATTAAGGGACTATTAAATAGCAATAACTCTAAGAGATTTTACCATTTGCGAGGAATTTCTTCCACCACTCGATCGTTTCTCCTAGCCCTGTCTCTAGAGTATACCGAGGAGTCCAGTTAGTTTCCTGTCGCAGTCGAGAATTATTTGCACAAATAAATTTAGGGTCAGAGGGAGAATAGGGAATCGCTCCAAATTCTAGTAATTCAGACCTATCTAAAATTGTGCCGATCGTCCCAGCGATTTCTCTAACCGTCACAGGTTGACCAGAGCCAATATTTACCACTCCCAAAAGCTCTGCCTCAGCCACTGTATAGATCGCTGCTGCCACATCCTCAATGTGGAGAAAATCTCGGATTTGTTCTCCTAGGGTGAGTTTTACAGGGTTTTGTTGTAATAGAGATGTAATTACGGCTGGTACTAGTCGCCGTTGATCTTCAAAAGTTCCATACTGATAAAACAAACGAAGCCAACTAAATTTCATCCCCGAAATCTTTGCCCATTGCTCTAAAACTGTCTGTGTAGCTAATTTACTAGCAGAGTAGAGATGTTGTGGTTTAGTTGGTGATGTTTCTGATAAATATCCAAAACTCGTATCATATTCAAAACAGCTACCAATACCGATAAAATGCTGACAATCTAATTCTTGTAATTTCCTCGCTAGGGCAAGAGTAGCATTCAGGAAATCAATATTTTCTTGTGCTGCTAAATACTTCCCCGGTACAGCATACCAAGCAGAGTGAATACACACATCAAACCTTATTTCTGGTAAATTATTTATCTGTGCTAAATTTAGTAGGTCATAGGGAATTAATTGTACTTGGGAAACCAAATCTCCAATTCTCCATAAATTACTTTCTTGACGATGAATTATATAAACTTCACATCCCTTTTCTACCAAATATCTAATTATATGAGAGCCAATAAAACCTGTTGCTCCTGTTACTAATATTTTCATCGTTAATTTAATTTAGTCTTGATTATTTAAATGCACACTTAAATATCTTTACCATTAGCATCTATAAATTTAGGGTTTAATAATAAGTTATGGCACATTAATTTAATTTCATCAAGATAATTAGGATTCATAACTATGATCACCAGATCGGCTTCTTTGGATTGACTAAGAATTTCGGGAGAAGATATTTGATGTCCTGTATGGGGAACAAAACAGTTTTGCTTTTTCTGATTGATATCAATGCACCAATCAATTAATTGAGCTTCTGGATCAACCAAATTCACAAAGATAACCCCCTTAGTTGCCATACCCCAAATAGCAATATTTATATTCTGACTCTTTAATTTCCTGAGTCGCTCGCTCATCTTGGAGACTAATTTATTCTCAGTATTTGTATAAGTTTTAACTTTGTTAATAAAGTGATTTATATCATTCTTATTTCCTTGATAAGTATCATTATAAATATCACTAATAATACCTCTAGCCCAGATATATTGATCACCAAAAACTCTACGAGTCTCCTCCACATTAAATCCAGAACTTTCTAGAGTTACTCTAAAACTATCAGTTGTAAAGTAATTACAATGCTCATAACAAAAATCCCAAAAAGCCTGATTATCTAAAATCCAACTTAAATCTGGTACTTCAAAAAAGAATGGTGTATTCGGGAAACCACTAAGGGCAGTGTGGATAGATTTTAAGAAATTAGTAGGTTGGGGAATATGTTCTAGAACATGGCGACAAATAACTAAGGCTGGTTGCTCCGTTACATACTCTTGCTTGAAGATATCTTGAATAAAGTGTAAGTTAGAGGAATTGCTATTTTTTGAAATACATAAATCTCCTTCATAACTAGGATCTATTCCTAATCCTCGAACTTGAGGATATAAATCTGTTAATACTTTTAAGAAGCTACCTTTGCCACAGCCAACATCAATTACTAGCTGATTATCTAAAGTGTAGGTTTGATGCAGGAAAGTAGCTATTTCTTGATAGTAAGTAGTGAATATTGCTGAAGGGACACTATTATCATAGTTTTCATCATAACTAAGTAGAGAAGAATTAAATTTTTTATTATTAGCAAATCCACAATCTGGACAAACTCCTAATTCAAATTGACCAACTTTAGCTCTTAGAGCATCATCACGATTTTGATAAACATAGTTCTGCATAGTAATTAGATTTTCTCTAATCACTGCCGGAAAAACACGAGATTGATTACATAGAAAACAGCAATTTTGTACCATTAATAATTACTCAACTTCTAATTCAAGGATCGAGAGTTTAGGATAATAAATATAAAATTTTGTCATAGTTTGGCATTGCTAACTTATTTATTCAAGAGAAATACCCAGCGATCGCATTCTTGCTTGTAATTCTTGGACTTGAGCGATCGCCTCTTCAGCCTGTTGACCTGCCTACTTGACTTGTTGATGGGTCTGTTCAACTTTGAGGATTTCACTTTAGACCACTTCTTGAGGCTTAGAAATTACCATACCGCAAATTTTAGGGCATCAGGTGGAAAATGAAAATACTTTGGGAAATGAAATCTTTTCCTCTAGGTAATTTGAGTTTAAGTGTTTTCTCCCAGCCAATGCTCTAGATCAATAATTCCTTGAAAATCTAACAGAGCTTCTCCGAGGGTTTCTAGGGTCTCAAGGGGGAGCGATCGTACTTGGTTTTGCTGCTCGATCGAAATCTCCCCACACCGCCGAGCCAATAAACGGATTACCATATTAGCTTCTCCCTGTTGTATACCTTGCTGCACACCTTGCTGCACACCTTGCTGTGTCCCCTCACGAAGACCTCTCTGTAATACTTCTTGGTAAAAACGTGTTTGAGTGACATCTGCTTCTCTGAGATTGAGCATTTTTTGTACCTCCTCAATAGTCAATTGTGGGAATTTATTTACTAGTATAGCCTCTACCAAATCTAATTTAAGTTTAAATTCAGCCTCCGTAGTAGCATTGTTCAAAATTTGTTGTGCCTCTAATATTACATCTGTTTCAGGTGTAACTATCAATTTTAAAAGAGCTAAGTTAGGACTGAGATTTTCTGCAACTAACAAATCTTGTAGATACACTCTTTGAACTCGATAGTTAAATAAGTCTTGATAGGGTATTTCTGAGCCTAGACTTTGATGGCGATCGCTCAAAATCAACAACCCTCGCCATGTTTTAGTGATTTTATATTGGTGCAGATAAACAAATAATCCAGCAAAATAACGACTATAAAATTGATGATCTCTCTGCATTTGGGCTTCGAGAAAAATGATCGGTGCATAAGGAAGATCACCCAAAGGAATCAGTAATCCATCTAATCTTACCTCTTTTTCTTTGACTACAGGTGCAGTGTATTCAAATTGGCAATCATCTGGAATATCGGATAGTAATTCAGTAATCAGACTGGGTTGAGATAAGAAAATTCGATAGAAGAGTTTGTCTGTTTTCATTTATTATTATTCAGCTTACTGACATCAGAATTTTAGAATTTCATCCGGCACAAAATCTGGGTAGGATTGGTCTCGATCACTGATCATTACTGGCTCTAGTTTCCAATCCACCCCAAAGGCGGGATCATTCCAGCGCAATCCCCGGGCAGATTCTGGGTGATAAAACTCCGACATTTGATAAAAAACTTCCGTTTCTGGTTCTAGGGTTTGGAAGCCGTGGGCAAAACCTGCGGGGATGTAGAGAGCTAAGTGATTATTGGCAGTTAATTCTACCGATATCCATTGCTTAAAAGTCGCAGAATCAGGACGAAGATCAATAATCACATCATAAATACTGCCACGGGTACACCGGACTAATTTTACTTCTGCATGGGGAGCGGCTTGATAGTGCATTCCTCGGATAATGCCCCAGTGAGCATTAAAGGAAATATTACACTGGACTAGATGGGGATTCAAACCCTGCTGGCTAAATTCCTGATGACACCACGATCGAGCAAAAAAACCCCGATCGTCCCTAATCAATTCCGGCTCAACAATATACGCTCCAGCTAACTTTGTGGGAATAAATTTCATCTTTCACTCCCGCCTACTATTTCTACTTGGGGGATGGGAATGATAAACTTACCACCCCACGATCGAATATAGTCAAGTTGAGCAATTACTTCCTCTCGAATATTCCAAGGCAAGATCAAGATGTAATCTGGTTTCGTCTCGCTAATTTTCTCCGGTGGCTGGATGGGCAGATGGGTTCCGGGCAAAAATAAGCCCTGTTTGTGGGGGGAGCGATCGCACACATAGTCTAGAAAATCACTGCGAATTCCACAATAATTTAGTAACGTATTTCCCTTCGCTGCTGCCCCATAACCGACAATAGTTTTTCCCTGTTGTTTCAAGTCAATTAAGCATTTTAGCAACTGGCGTTTAGTTTCCCGCACCTGAGCCGCAAAGCTTTGATAGGTTTCTATTTTTTGTAATCCTGCTTCTATTTCCTTTTGTTTAAGAGCTATGAGGCGATCGCTCACCTGATAACTATCATTCCCTTCATGGGCAGCATAAATTCGTAAAGAACCCCCATGAGTAGGCAATTCTTCCACATCAAAAATCTTCAGATCATGGTCAGCAAAAATATCCAGCACTGTAATCAGAGATAAATAGGAAAAATGCTCATGATAAATCGTGTCAAACTGTTGTTGTTGGATTAGTTGTAATAAATGGGGAAACTCCATTGTAACCACTCCAGAATCCTTAAGAATAATTTTCATCCCACCCACAAAATCATGGAGGTTCGGCACATGGGCTAACACATTATTTCCTAGTAATAAATCCGCCTGTTTTCCTTGGGAGAGTAATTCCTTAGCCGTAGCTACCCCAAAGAATTTTACTAAACTGGGAATGCCTTTATTTATAGCCACTTCTGCTACATTTGCGGCTGGTTCAATTCCTAAAACTGGAATTCCTTGCTGTTGAAAATATTGTAATAAATAGCCATCATTACTAGCAATTTCTATAACTTGACTAGTTTGATCAAAGCCAAATCTAGCAATCATTTTTTCAGTATAGGTTTGGGCATGACGGAGCCAAGTTGCCGAATAAGAAGAAAAATAAGCGTAGTCACTAAAAATTTCCGATGGGGATTCAAATTCTTCTAGCTGCACTAACCAGCAATGGGAACAAACATAGGTATGGAGGGGATAAAATTTCTCGGCATTTTGGAGGCGATCGACAGACAAATAGGCATTAGAAAGAGGGGACATACCCAAATCAACAAAAGTTTGCTCTAGGGGATGATTGCAAAAACGACATTGGGGAATTTTTATTTCACTATTCATTAACTTAATATGTTTAATTTATGCCTATATTCTAGAATTTGTTGCTTGGTAAACTCACTCATATCTTTACCCTGATCCCAAGCCTTTGTCCATTCCACTACCCAAGCAAGAGCCGTGGTTAAATCTAGCTGCGGTTCCCAGCCGAGGTGCGCTTTCGCCTTGGAGCAATCTAGTTTCAGGTAATTGGCTTCGTGGGGTTGGGGGATTCGATCGCACTCCCAGCTAACCCCGACATCTCCCCAGAGTTCTAGCATAGTCGCTACAATCCAAGCTACAGGCTGAGTATCTCGATCGCTCCCCCCAAAGTTCCAGCCACTGCGAAAATCTTGATTACCTTGATCTGAATTTTTATCTAAATCTAGATCTGAATCTTGATATAACTTTTCAGCGAGGAGCAAATAGCCAGCTAGGGGATCCAGAACATGCTGCCAAGGACGGATGGCGTGAGGATTGCGGATGATAATAGCTTGCTTGTTGGTAATTGCCCGGAGAATATCTGGAATGAGTCGATCGTCCGACCAGTCGCCGCCACCAATTACATTTCCCGCCCTAGCTGTCGCGATCGCCGTTTGGGAATCTGCCGGAAAAAAAGAATTGCGGTAAGCCGCCGTTACCAATTCCGCACAACCCTTGCTACTACTGTAGGGATCGTAGCCCCCCATGGGTTCCTGTTCTCGGTAGCCCCAGACCCATTCCCGATTTTCGTAGCATTTATCCGAAGTGATGTTGACCAGCGATCGCACTGTACCCACTTGCCGGACTGCCTCTAGTAAATGCACCGTCCCCATCACATTCACACTATAGGTTTCCACTGGGTTGGCATAGCTGTAGCGCACCAACGGTTGAGCCGCCATGTGGAAGACAATCTCTGGCTGAAAATCTCCGACTACTTGAGATAAATGCTCCAAATCCCGGATATCACCCTCGATCGAAGTCATTCCTTTCTCAACCATCGCTAAATCATACAAACTCGGTTCCGTGGGAGCAGGCAAGCTATAACCCAGCACCTCAGCCCCCAAAAGTTGCAACCAGAGGGAAAGCCAACTACCCTTAAACCCTGTATGTCCTGTGATAAATACTTTTTTATCCCGCCAAAAAGAATTATTGATAACCATGCCCTAATTAACCAGCCCTCCTCAATCTTTGCCGTAAGTTATATCTTTACCATATCTTCCAAGGAGCTTCACCAGAATTCCAGAGACTCTCTAGATATTTCTTGTCCCGCAGGGTATCCATAGGATGCCAAAATCCACCATGATAAAACGCCGCTAATTGTTGTTTGCCAACCAAATCTAAAAGAGGCTGCCCTTCCCAACTGGTTTGATCACTTTCAATAAAATCAAAAATTCCCGGCTCTAAGACAAAATAACCCCCATTAATCCAGTTGCCATCCCCTTGAGGTTTTTCTTGGAAACTTGTCACCAGCCCTTGATCATCCACATTCAAGGCTCCATAACGTCCGGGGGGTTGTACAGCGGTAATTGTTGCTAGCAATCCCTGTTGGTGATGGTAGGCAATGAGTTTGGTAATATCCACATCACTCACGCCATCTCCGTAGGTAAAACAAAAAGTCTCCTGACCTACATAGTCTTTGACTCGCTTCAATCTGCCCCCCGTCAAGCTCGACTCTCCCGTATCTACCAAAGTTACTCGCCAAGGTTCGGCATACTTTTGGTGGACTTCCATTTGGTTGTTTTGCATATCAAAGGTGACATCAGATCTGTGCAGGAAATAATTAGCAAAGTATTCTTTGATGACATAGCCTTTGTAGCCACAACAGATCACAAACTCGTGCAAATTATGGGCAGAATAGGTTTTCATAATATGCCAAAGAATGGGCAAGTTGCCAATCTCTACCATCGGTTTGGGGCGCAGCTCTGTCTCTTCTGCTAATCGACTGCCTAGTCCCCCAGCAAGAATTACTACCTTCATATTTCTATACTTTGTTTTCTATACTCACTGTGAATAATCTATATATGTATTAAGAAAAATCTATACTAAGTGAAAATAATATATTCAAAGTATCATTTGTCATGACGAATACTATTTAGAGTGTTACTATTCAACATGACTACTGGTACGCTTCGACATATTTGGCTTATTCAATAGTTTTCAACTAGTTTTCGACAATATTTATCATGAAAATCAGGTGTACTCTGCTTGTATTGTTGCTGGTTATTGGTTTAATACTTGGTCTACAAGCTCCAGCTTTAGCCCTAGACATAGCCGACGATCGCATCCAGCCCTACCTCGATCGAGTGAAATCCAAGGTGACGGAGTTTCGTCTTGATAATGGTATGAAGTTTATCATCTTAGAACGACATCAGGCTCCCGTAGTTTCCTTTGTCACCTATGCAGATGTGGGGGGAGTTGATGAACCAGTGGGTAAAACTGGCATATCCCATTTTTTAGAGCATCTTGCCTTTAAGGGAACTAGTCGGATTGGGACAAGCAACTGGGAAGCTGAAAAGGTCTTATTAGATAGATTAGATCAATTAGATGTTCAAATTCGGGAGGCGATCGCTACAGGACAAGACCCCCAAAATTTGCAAGCTGAATTTGCCCAAACGGAAGCCGAGGCAGATAAATATGCTAACGTCAACGAGTTTTCTAAAATTATTAGCCAAGCTGGGGGCGTAAATCTTAATGCTTTTACTAGTGCCGATACTACCAATTATTTCTATAGTTTGCCTGCAAACAAAATTGAACTATGGTTTTCTCTAGAGTCAGAGAGGTTCTTAGACCCAGTGTTTCGAGGATTTTCTAAAGAAAAGGATGTTGTGCTAGAAGAGAGGCGTTTGAGTAGAGAAAACTCTCCTATACGTAATCTTTTTGATGCTTTTAAAGAGCAGGCGTTTGGGGTGCATCCCTACAAACAACCAGTTATTGGTTATGAAGAGGATATCCGTAATTTGACTAGGAAGGATATTCAAGATTTTTTTACAACTTATTATGGCCCTAGTAATCTAACGGTAGGGATTGTGGGAGATGTGGATCCACAACAGGTAAAACAGTTGGCAGCAAGTTATTTCGGGCGTTATGTATCTGGGTCAACGGCTCCGGTAGTAAATGTAGTGGAACCAGCGCAAACGGCTCCGAAGAGTTTCACCCTAGAGTTAGAGAATCAACCAGTTTATATGGAGGGGTATCATCGTCCGGCGATCGACCATCCCGATCATGCTGTGTATGCAGTGATTGCCAAATTAATGGGTGATGGGCGTAGATCTCGCCTCTACAATCAATTGGTAGACAAACAAAAAATTGCTCTTTCTGCGTGGGAACTCAACGGCTATCCCGGCGATAAATTCCCCAACTTACTGGTTTTCAACGTCTTTCCTACTCCCGGCACGTCCCTAGAAACAATAGAAACAGCCTTGAGAGCAGAGATTACCAAAATTCAACAGGAACCCGTTACCCCTGAAGAGCTAGAACGGGTGAAGAGACAGTTTAGGGTAGAGATTTTAGAGAGGTTAGACTCTAATTTGTACTTGGCTATGGGTTTAGTAGAGTACGAGGCGAAGTTGGGATCGTGGCGACAGTTATTTGAGGAGATCGATCGAGTAGAAGCGGTCACAGCGGCAGACATTCAACGAGTTGCCCAAGCAACTTTCACTGAGGCAAATCGGACTGTCGGTAAATTGATAACCAAAAACTAGAACAGGGTGAGGAATTATGGCGAAGCGTAAATTGGGGCGGGGGTTTGAAGAAGGAGGTAGAGGGAGGTACAGGGAGGTACAGGGAGGTATAGGAATAATTAGAGGAGGGATGAAATTAAGGACGCTGTGCTTGCTAGGTTTTACTTTTGTCCTTTCAGTTCTGGTGGTTTTGGGGATTAATTATCCAGCTACTGCTACGCCCCGCCACTATACAGAAATAGAATTTCCAGCCCTGCCGGAGGTGAAACTGCCCGATTATATTTCCTATAAACTGCCCAATGGCTTATTAGTTTATTTGGTAGAAGATCATGAATTTCCGGTAATTAGGGGCAGGGCTTTGGTGAAGGTGGGTGGTCGCTGGGAACCTGCAAATCAAGTTGGCTTGGCATCTTTGACCGGAAATGTGATGCGGACTGGTGGCACCCAACAACGTACTGGAGATGAGCTTGATCAGTCCTTGGAGCAGATCGCTGCCGAGATGGAATTATACATTTCTGGTGATGCGGGTAATGCTTATTTCAAGAGCCTAACTAAAGATGTCGATCAGGTATTTGGTTTGTTTGCGGAAGTTCTGACCCAACCAGTATTCGCTCAAGAAAAGATTGAGGTAGCCAAAACCCGATCGAAGGGAGATATTGCTCGCCGGAATGATTATCCGGGCAGTATTGCTTATCGGGAACTTAATAAATTAGTTTATGGAGCCGACAGCCCCTACGCTCGATCGATGGAATACGCTAGCCTTGATGCCATCGATCGAGACTCCATGATCAAGTTTTACCAGCAATATTTCCATCCCAACAACATGATTTTGGGAATTTCGGGCGATTTTGATCCCCAGCAAATGCAAAAACTAATTAGCGAAAAATTAGGTTCTTGGCAACCCAATTCCCAATTACAGTTACCACCCTTACCTAAAGTTAACCAAGCAACAACGGGGGGATTCTTTTTCATCCAACAACCCCAGCTAACTCAGAGCTTTGTTCAGTTGGGGCATTTGGGCGGCATGATGAAAGATGCAGATTACGGGACTTTAGACGTGATCAATAATCTCCTTAATGGTCTTGGGGGTAGGTTATTTGATGAAGTGCGATCGCGTCAGGGCTTAGCCTACCATGTTTCTGGTTATTGGAGTCCCAACTACGATTATCCCGGTGTTTTTGTGGCGGAGGGGCAAACAAAATCGGCAACTACTGTGCCACTAATTAAAGGTATTTTAGGAGAGATCGATCGCCTCCGCACTACTCCTATTAATGAAGCCGAATTGAATCTAGCCAAGGATTCTACCCTGAACTCTTTTGTGTTCAATTTTCAAACTCCGGGCTACACTCTCGATCGACTAATTGACTACGCCTACTATGACTATCCCCAAGATTTTCTTTTTCAGTACCAACGCCAAGTGGCAGCCACAACTATTGCCGATGTCCAACGGGCAGCCAAAACTTACCTCCAGCCGGACAAATTAGTAACCCTTGTAGTCGGCAATCAAGCTGCAATTCAGCCCCCCTTGACTACTCTAAATGCAGAAATCAAGGAAATTAATATTGCCATTCCCAACCCTGTAAGCCCTTAAATTCTCTAAAGAATCTATACTAGACAAAGTAAAATCCTGCATACTTCTAGACTATCTTCCCTTGCTTGAAGATACCTAGTAAAAATCCTTAGATATTCCCTATGAAAATCCTCTGGCGCTTTTTAGTTGTTCTTCTGTTAATTATTTCCTTGGTGTTTGGGCTACAGACTCCAGCTCTAGCTCTTTTAGATAGTGGGACTCCAAATCCTGCCAGTAGTATTCAGCCCTACCTCGATCGAGTGAAATCCAAGGTGACGGAGTTTCAGCTAGAGAATGGGATCAAATTTATTGTTTTGGAGCAGCATCAGGCTCCGGTGGTATCTTTGTTAACCTATGCCGATGTGGGGGGAGCAGATGAACCAGTGGGCAAGACGGGGATAGCCCATTTCTTGGAGCATCTAGCCTTTAAGGGAACGACTCGGATCGGCACTACAGATTGGCAGGCAGAGAAGGTTTTGTTAGATCAGCTAGACCAGTTGGACGGACAGATCCGAGAGGCGATCGCCACAGGGAAAGACCCCAAGGATTTGCAAGCAGAGTTTACCAAAACCCAAGCTGAAGCTGATCAGTATGTAAAATCTAATGAGTTTGGGCAGATTATTACCCAAGCTGGAGGAGTGGGGCTAAATGCTGCCACAGGCACTGATTACACTTTGTATTTCTACAATTTGCCTGCCAATAAATTAGAGCTTTGGTTCTCTCTGGAGTCGGAAAGATTTTTAGACCCGGTGTTTCGGGAATTTTTTAAGGAAAAGGAAGTAATTCTAGAGGAGCGTCGAGCTGGGGTTGATAATTCGCCGACGGGGCAGTTGTTTCAAACTCTTCAAGATCAGGCTTTTAGCACCCATCCCTACAAGCGTCCGGTAATTGGCTACGAGGAAGATATTCGGAATCTCACCAGACAAGATGTGCAGGAGTTTTTTGAGACTCATTATGTGCCAAGTAAGCTGACGATCGGGATTGCAGGAGATGTGAATCCACAGCAGGTGAAACAGTTGGCCGAATCTTATTTTGGACGTTATGCTGCCAAGCCAGCTACACCATCGACCATTTCCCCAGAGCCACCCCAGACAGCCCCACAGGAATTTACCCTAGAGCTAGACCATCAGCCCGTTTATGTGGAAGGTTATCATCGTCCGGCGGTAGATCATCCAGATAATGCGGTGTATGAAGTAATTGCCAAGATCATGAGTGATGGGCGCAGGTCTCGCCTCTATAGTCGCTTGGTCGAGCAGCAGCAGGTGGCTCTATCGGCCAGTGGCTTGAATGGCTATCCGGGAGATAAGTTTGCCCACATGATCTTGTTTATTGCTTTGCCTGTACCGGGGGTGAGTTTGGAGCAGTTAGCCCAGAGCTTGCAAGCAGAGATTACCAAAATTCAGCAGGAACCTATAGATCCAAAAGATTTGGATCGGGTGAAGAAACAATTTAAGGCGGAGGTTCTCTCTAGCTTGGGTTCTAATCGGGGTATGGCAATTAATTTGGTGGAGTCGGAGGTGAAGTTGGGAGATTGGCAGAAACTATTTGAAACCATCGATCGAGTGGAAGCCGTTACTGCGGAAGATATTCAACGGGTAGCCAAGGCGACTTTCACTGAGGCGAACCGGACTGTCGGGAAGTTGGTGCCGAAGAGTTAGAAGGTAAAGGAGGTAGAGAAGGTACAGGGAGGTACAGGGAGGTACAGGGAGGGAAAGAATGTGACGGTGTAGGGGCGTAAGGCTTTACGCCCTCTTTAAATTCTTTAGATTAAGGTAATTAGGAGAGGTTTTTATGATTGCTAGGAAATTTAGGAGGATTTGGGGCGTGCGGACTATTTATATTTGGGTGAGTGTTTTTGTACTGGCGGGGTTGATGATTTTTGGGAATAATGCCCCAGCGAGTGCGGCTCCTCGTCATTATACAGAGTTGGAATTTCCGCCCCTGCCAGAGGTGAAGTTGCCAGACTATAACCGCTATGAACTGCCCAATGGGTTGGTGGTTTACTTGATGGAAGATCATGAACTGCCGTTTATTAGTGGGACAGCCATGGTGCGGGTGGGCGATCGATGGGAACCGGAGTCACAATTGGGCTTGGCGGAATTGACGGGAACAGTGATGCGGACTGGAGGCACGAAGCAATACACTGGAGACGAGCTAAATCAGTTGCTGGAGCAGGAAGCAGCTTCCGTAGAAGCAGGAATTGGCACCGATTCTGGCAGTGTTAGTTTTAGTAGCTTAACGGAGGATGTGGACAAAGTTTTTGGTTGGTTTACTGGGGTGTTGACGGAACCAGTGTTTGCCCCAGATAAATTGGAGCTTGCTAAATCTCAAGTCCGGGGCGGGATTGGACGACGTAATGACGATCCGGGAGAAATTCTCAGCCGGGAATTTGTGAAGTTGATCTACGGGGCAAATAGTCCCTACGCTCGATCGACCGAATATGCCAACCTTGATCGCATCGATCGGGAATCTTTAGTCAAACTTCATCAGCAATATTTTCATCCCAACAATACAATTTTGGGCATTTCTGGGGATTTCAATCCGCAACAGATGCAAAAGCTGATTAGTGAAAAACTTGGTGCTTGGCAGCCTAAAGAAAATTTAGAGTTACCCCCCTTACCAGCCGTTAATCAAGCCACTACGGGCGGAATTTTCCTGATTCCCCAACCCCAACTTACCCAGAGCTATATCCAGATTGGGCATTTGGGAGGAACGCTGAAGGATGCAGATTTTGTACCCTTGGATGTGGTGAATGGGGTGATGAATGGTTTTGGGGGCAGATTGTTTGATGAAATTCGCTCTCGTCAAGGCTTGGCTTATTCTGTCTATGGTTCTTGGAGTCCCCGGTTTGACTATCCCGGTGTATTCGTGACGGGAGGACAAACTCGCTCCGAAGCTACGGTTCCTTTTATTAAAGGTATTTTGGGAGAGATCGATCGACTGCGGACTGCACCAATTACCCCAGCAGAATTAGCTAGAGCAAAGGATTCTACCCTCAACTCTTTCATCTTTAATTTTCAAACTCCCCGCCAGATCCTCTCCCGATTAATGCGCTATGCCTACTACGGCTATCCCCAAGATTTTATTTTTCAATACCAAAAACAAGTAGCAAACGTCACCGCCGCAGATATTCAACGGGCAGCCCAAACTAACCTCCAACCAGACAAATTAGTAACTCTTGTTGTTGGGAATCCCGATGGGATCCAGCCATCCTTAACGGTTCTTAATCCAGAGGTAGGTTCGATCGACATTACCATTCCCCCAGCTTAGTAAGTTGCTGACCTAAACAAATTCACAATAAATTTTAGGTAAGTTCATGATAAATTTAGGGATAAAAAGGAAAAAATATAGTGTTAGAAGCCTTTGTATTTATAACTATACTGATTGGTTTTTTGGGTATTTTATTGAAGAAAAACTTGATCATGAAGATCATTTCTATGGATGTCATGAGTACGGGAGTTGTCGCCTACTATGTGGTAGTGTCAGGACGGGAGGGATTGTTTACGCCGATCGTGACCGATTCACCTTCAGGAGCCTATGCTGATCCTGTACCCCAAGCAGTGATTCTCACCGCGATCGTGATTGGCTTTTCTATCCAAGCCCTGATGTTGGTAGGCGCCATCAAATTAGCTAAAGATAACCCGACCTTAGAAACACAAGAAATAGAACAAAGTAACACACCATGACTATCCTCACCTTGATCTGGATTGTCTTCCCATTTCTGGTAGGCTTTACGATTTATTTACTGCCCAAACTCGATCGAGTCCTTGCTTTGACGGGGGCAATTTTTTCGACGGTCTATGCCACGCTGTTATTGATTCAGCAAGTACCCATAACCCTGAAATTACTAGATAGCTTTGGGGTGACTCTCCTCCTCGATCCCTTGGCAGGATTTTTTATCTTCACCAATGCCCTAGTTACAGCCGCCGTAATTTTTTATTGTTGGCGGGGTGACAGAACAACTTTTTTTTATGCCCAAGTCCTGATCCTCCACGGCAGCGTCAATGCGGCTTTTATTTGTGCAGATTTTATTAGCTTGTACGTGGCTCTTGAAGTAATCAGTATCGCGACGTTTCTGATCATTGCCTATCCCCGCACTGATCGATCGATTTGGGTTGGTTTGCGCTACCTGTTTGTGAGTAATGTTGCCATGCTCTTCTATTTAGTCGGAGCAGTATTGGTCTACAAAGCCCATCATTCCTTTGAGTTCATCGGGTTACGGGGCGCACCTCCCGAAGCAGTGGCTCTCATTTTCACTGGATTATTAACCAAAGGCGGCATCTTTGTCTCTGGATTATGGCTGCCCTTGACCCATTCGGAGTCAGAATCCCCAGTGTCGGCTCTGATGTCTGGGGTTGTAGTCAAAGCCGGAATCTTTCCCCTCGCTAGGTTTGCTCTCCTGATGGAAGAGATTGACCCGATCGTCCGCTTCTTTGGAGTCTGTACAGCCCTACTGGGGGTATTTCTGGCTATCTTTGAAAAGGATGTTAAGCGCATGTTGGCTCTGAGTACGGTTTCCCAACTTGGTTTTATTCTCGCAGCCCCAGAGGTAGGTGGGTTCTATGCTTTGACTCATGGACTGGTTAAGTCGGCTCTATTTTTGATTGTTGGGAAACTGCCCAGTCGCAACTTGAAAGAACTTCGATCGCAGCCGATTCCAACGCCCATCTGGATTTCCTTAGTGATCGCTAGCTTCTCCATCTCTGGGTTTCCCCTGCTCTCTGGTTTTGGAGCCAAAGTTTTAACTATGAAAAATCTCCTGCCTTGGCAAGTAATTGGCATGAATATTGCTGCTCTTGGTACATCAACTTTCTTTGCTAAATTAATCTTTTTACCCCACAACAAGCAGAATGAAGACTCGAATC
>JAIMKT010000065.1:12393-23032 GCA_020692245.1 Microcoleus sp. GA_180221_E-2-1-MAG-45_12 | reverse complement strand
ATACATTTTACAGAAAAACACTACTTCATGTTACTACAGAGTGTATAGGGTGAATATCCTCTTTTCACTAATTATTATATATAAAGTATCATATAAAAAATCTTCTATGACACCGTATCTTAGATTACTTATAAGGAAATATTTAGACTAGCCTCCTCTTTGATGGGTTAGACAAACAAGATTGTGCATTATTTAGGGCTTTACTGATTAGTAGGATGAATTATCAAATATGAATATTGTAGAAAGTAGTTAGTGGTTTGATGTCATTTTTTAGTACAGGTATTCTAAAATAATAGTTGCTGCTTCAGTTCAGAATTGTTAGTTATTACCTAGATTTAGTTATGGGATCTTTTCAACTTCGATCGCCCTTTCAACCCACGGGAGACCAGCCAACCGCGATCGCCCAACTTACTGCTTCTCTACAAAAACAAACCCGGTTCCAGACCCTTCTTGGAGCTACAGGGACAGGCAAGACTTTTACCATGGCTTCGGTAATTGCCAAGCTCGATCGCCCCACCCTCGTTTTAGCCCACAATAAAACCCTTGCTGCCCAGCTATGTAACGAACTGCGAGATTTTTTCCCCCAGAATGCCGTGGAATATTTCGTTAGCTATTACGACTATTACCAGCCAGAAGCCTACATTCCCGTCACCGATACCTATATTGAAAAAACCGCTTCGATTAATGATGAAATTGATATGTTGCGCCACTCCGCCACTCGATCGCTCTTTGAACGTCGGGATGTGATTGTGGTTGCCTCCATTAGTTGCATCTACGGTTTGGGAACCCCTACAGAATACCTAGAAGCCGCCATTTCCCTGAGAGTCGGCGAAGAAATTAACCAGCAGCAACTGCTCCGGGATTTAGTCGATATTCAATACACCAGAAATGATGTGGAAATGGGGCGAGGTAAGTTTCGAGTTAAGGGCGACATTATCGAAGTGGGGCCCGCCTACGAAGACCGGATTATTCGCATTGAACTGTTTGGGGATGAAGTGGATGGTATTCGGTTTATTGACCCCATCACTGGGGAAACAACGCAAAATTTAGAGTACGTGAATATCTATCCTGCCCGTCACTTTGTCACCGATGACGAGAAGTTAGAAGCGGCTCACTTAGCCATTACCCAAGAATTAAAGGATCAACTAGAAACCTTAGAAGCCCAAGGCAAACTCCTCGAAGCCCAAAGATTGGAACAGCGCACCCGCTACGATCTAGAGATGCTCCAAGAGGTGGGCTATTGTAATGGTGTGGAAAACTATTCTCGCCATTTGACGGGTCGGGAGCCGGGTTCACCGCCGGAATGTTTAATTGATTATTTTCCTGAAGATTGGCTCTTAGTTGTGGATGAATCCCACGTCACTGTGCCGCAAATCCGGGGTATGTACAATGGCGACCAAGCCCGGAAGAAGGTCTTAATTGATCATGGGTTTCGTCTCCCCAGTGCGGCGGATAATCGCCCCTTGAAGGCTGATGAATTTTGGGAAAAAGTGAATCAATGTGTGTTTGTGTCAGCAACTCCGGGCAATTGGGAATTAGAGCTATCTGTAGACCAGATTGTGCAGCAGGTAATCCGCCCTACGGGAGTGATTGATCCAGAGATTTTTGTCCGCCCCACCACAGGTCAGATCGATGACTTGTTAGGGGAAATTAGGGAACGGGTGAAATTATCAGAGCGGGTTTTGATTACCACCCTCACTAAACGCATGGCGGAGGATTTGACGGAATATTTCCAAGAACGAGATATTAAGGTGCGTTATCTGCATTCAGAGATCAAATCCATTGAACGGATTGAGATTTTGCAGGCTCTCCGGGAGGGGGAATTTGATGTGTTGATTGGGGTGAACTTGCTTCGGGAAGGGTTAGATTTACCAGAAGTGTCTTTGGTTGCCATTATGGATGCAGATAAAGAAGGTTTCCTCAGAGCCGAGCGATCGCTAATCCAGACCATTGGTAGAGCCGCCCGTCACATCCGGGGGCAAGCCATTCTCTATGCCGACAACCTTACGGATAGCATGAAAAGAGCCATTGAGGAGACCGATCGCCGCCGGGGCATCCAAATGGCTTATAACAAAATGCACAACATTACGCCCCAACCAGTCAAGAAGCGATCGACCAATTCCATCCTCTCTTTCCTCGAAACTTCTCGCCGCCTCAACGCCCAGCAACTAGAGGAGGTGTTTGATAATATCCACGAAATTTCCCTCGAAGATATCCCGGCAGTGATCCAGCGTCTAGAGCTAGAAATGAAAGCAGCAGCTAAGGATCTAGAGTTTGAAAAAGCTGCCCAGTTGCGTGATCGCATCCAACGCCTCCGGGATAAACTTTTGGGACATTAAAGGAAGCAGAGGATAAAAAAATTGATCAAGGACGCAAAGCCTTGCGCCCCTACGATAGACTTTTTAGATATCCTCTAAGACTGACCTTTCAAATATCCCCCTAGAAGTTCCATGCCGAAGCTCTAGTACCAAGTAATCGGACTGCCGAAAATTTCTGAATCTGGGATAGAAGTTGGGGTAAATTCCTTGCCAGCCAATAGGGTGACGATCGCCCCCGTATCTTTTTCGAGGCGACTATCTAAACCATAGCTCAAACCACTATCTAAGCCATCAAGGTCGCCATCATAGCGGACTAATCCTTGGGGATCTATCAGGAAAGCTTGGGGGGTATATTTAGCTTGGAAGCCCAAAGCCACATCTTGGGTCGAATCCCATAGATAGGGAAAATTAAGCTGCATCTGCTGGGCAAACTCCTGCATCGGTTCAAAGCCCTCGGCGGGTTCTTTGTGGCTATCGTTGGAATTAATGCCGATCACCTTGACTTCAGGGAACTTTTGCTGAATCGCCTTGAGCTTGCTGAGTTGCGATCGAACTGTGGTACAGGTATTAGACAGAAAAACCACGCAGACAAGTTTGTAGTTACGGAGATAACGGGCAAGGTGATGTACCTCTTTATCTACTCCGGGAATTTCAAAATCGGGGGCATAGTTGCCAACGGCGGAGGGAAAATGCGCTGTAGAAGCCATAGTGTTTACTCAGAGGGGAATTTTTTGAGATAACAAAACTGCGAATCAAACTGGAAACAAAATTGCTGGCAAGGAAAAGCTAGTATTCCTTACTTTGGTAAAAATACTACACTTTAATAGTTTAGGGTATAGCGGTACAGTTACATGCTAGTTTCTCACATAATTGAATCGTAGTAATTATGACGGGTAGACATTGCTAGAGATAAACTAAGCTAGATACTGGAAATTTAGGCTTTCTAGATTTACCAGATTGACTACCAACCCTTGGCTACTGCCTGATACCCTACTAGTTTATACAGTAACTTGGCGGCAGTAAACTGCGAAACTACAGAGTCCACGATCGGAGCCAATTCCATAATATCGCTGCCAATCACATCATAATCATTAAATAATCGTTGCAGCATATTTAACAATCCAAACCAAGTTAAGCCCCCCGGTTCTGGTGTGCCGACCCCCGGAATCAAAGTCGGGTCAATGCCATCGAGGTCGATCGTTAAGAAAACTTTCTTGGTAGTAATACTGGCAAACACTCTTTCCATCCAGTCTGGTTGGTTGGCAATATCCCTTGCCCAGATAATCGGTAGTTGCTTGGCTTTAATGAGTTCTGCTTCCTCTTTACACACACTACGAATCCCAATCTGGACAGTTGGTAAACCCATATCTACTACCCGCCGCATCACACAGGCATGGTTATAAATAGAACCTTCGTACTCGTGGCGTAAATCTCCGTGGGCATCGATCTGGATGACGGTAAAGGGTTCTGGGTAGGCTTGGTGGTAGGCTTCCACGATCGGCCCGGTGATACTATGCTCTCCCCCTAGGGCTACCACAAATTTGCCATCAGCAATTAATTTACTCACGGTATTCCGTGTCACCTCTAACATGGTGGTATCGGGGACAGGCTGGCTGCGGGTGTCGGCGATCGCTCCGTGGGTATAGATAGCTATTTCTTCACCAATTTCCCGCTCTAGTTCATCATCATAAATTTCCACTTGATGGGAGGCGAGGAGAATAGATTCGGGGCCATATTGGCAGCCTTGACGGTAGGTGGTGGTAGCTTCGTAGGGAATGGGGAGAATCACTACCTGAGCAGCATCGTAATCTCCTTGCAGGTCATGACCTAAAAAAGGAACGAGGTCTGGGGCGACAACTGGAGCGGGGGCAGGGGCGGAAAGTATGGACATTACGAGTGGGGGGGTACAATTAAACAATATTATGCTTCAACTAATTTATCATTTTTCCCAATGATCTTGACTGATAGCCTTCTTCTCCACTACAAGCGTTGTCAACGGCGGGCTTTCCTAGATCTCTATGGAAACCTCCAAGAAAAAGATCAAATCCAAGATTTTGTCCTCAAGCTCCAACAGGAGAGTCGATCGTTCCAAGAGGTTTGCCTCGCTGATCTTGCCTATCAAAAAGTCCAGTATTCTCATGGAGATATTGACCAAGGTTTTGCCGCTACTCTAGAACTAATGCAGCAGGGAGTTACCCACATTGTGGATGGAGTGTTGCAAGGGAGCCATAGCTCTGGAGCGGAGTTAGTTGCCTATCCCCAAGTGCTGGTGCGACAGGAAGGGGATTCCCGATGGGGTAGTTGGTACTACGTGCCGATGAATATTAAATTGGGGAAGCGACCAAAGGCAGAGTATCAGGTGGTGATTAGTTATCAGGTGCAGTTGTTAACCCAGATTCAGGGCAGGGTGGCCGATCGAGCGTGGTTGATGTTGCGAGGCAAACCCCAAGTACCCGGTCAAGGCGTAGCCCCTTACAGTGTAGATTTACCCAAGTGGCTCCCTGTGACGAGGCAAATTGTCGATGAATGTATTCAAACCCTCAGCCAAGACACGGCTCCAGAATTATTTATCTCTCGGCAACGTTGTGGTCTCTGTCCTTGGTACCGGAGTTGCTATGCCCAAGCCCAAACCGAAGAACATTTATCCCTCTTAGCAGGGGTGACTCCCAATCGTTATCAACAGTTGCAAGCCGTTGGTTTAACCACAAAAGAAGCGATCGCCCAGACCAAAATTGCTGACCTCGAACCTGTAATGGGTAGATCCATCGCCACCACTTTGATCCATCAAGCCCAAGCGATCGTCACCAATCAAGCCATCCTCCAAAGATTGCCCCACCAGCCCTTGCCAGTAAGTGAGATAGAATTATATTTTGATATTGAAGCGGAGCCGGAGTTAAATCTCGATTATCTTTTGGGAGTTTTGGTAGTTAATAAAGCCGCTCAAACTCAAGAATTTTATGCTTTTATAGCTGAAACTCCAGAGCAGGAAAACCAAATTTGGCAGCAATTCCTGAATCTAGTCCAGAGTTATCCTCGATCGCCCATCTATCATTTCTCTGACTACGAACTCGAAACCGTGAAAAGATTAGCCCACACCTACGGCATCACTGGGGGCAGTCTAGGGGAGCTGCGATCGAGATTTATTGACCTCCATACCCTCGTTACCAATACCGTTATTCTCCCGGTGGAAGGTTATTCCCTCAAACAGGTAGCTAAGTGGATTGGCTTTAGTTGGCGAGACCCCAATACTACGGGGGCTGATTGTGTTTGCTTGTACGATCGATGGTTACTAACGGGCGATCGCTCTCTCCTCGAACAAGTCCGCCGCTACAATGAAGACGACTGCCTTGCCACTCACCGCCTCAAGGATTGGCTCGAAAATTTTTGGCAGATATCAACTCAAGCCGGAATCTAATCTTACTGCCGGAGAGTAGCCCACGGAATCCGTCGATCGCCCGCCAGTTGCCGAGAAATGAGCGCTGCCCCTTGGTAATTTAGATGGCTGGGATCAATAAATAAATCATTGCGGTTAACCAGCGCTTGGGAGAAATCAATAAACGTAAAATTATTCTGGTTGGCTTGGCGTTGCATAAAGACTTGAAATTGTTGCTCAAAATTGCGGCGTACCGGATCTAGGTAGGTTCCTGTGAGGGGGAGATGGATAAAAACTAATCTAATATTTTGGGTTCTTGTAAAATTAATTACGTTATTTAAAGCCGCCGCCTGAACTCCCCCTAGATTAAAATTCTGGTAATCCGCATCAAACTGTCCCGTGACTCTAGGAACCTGTTGAAAATAAGTTCTGGGATCAAAATTGCCCTCGACATAATTAAATCCGTAGGCATCAATATTTACAGGAATCACGCCGGGTCTAGCCACAACCGGGGGAGCGAGAATTTTGCTGAGCCAGTCATTTTCACCGAGAAACTGCCCTGAAGCTTGATCAGGAAATTTACTAGTAGATTTTTGTCCCCCACAGGCAGGAGCAGGAGGCAGGGAAGGTCGATCGCCTGCAATGGCTCGTTGATAGCCCCCAGAAAGTTGAATGCTTTGAAAGGTTCGATCGGGATTCCCGCTATTAAAAGCCCTCGCACCATCAGCCCAAATAATCATTTTTGGTAACTGCTGAGGAGAAAGAAGTTGAGTTAATTGCAGATTCACCACCTGAGCCGTTGCCCCATTCACACTAAAATTAAACACCCGCAACCCATCTAAACCTGCCCCCGCCAAGGCAAAGCGCAACTCCCTAGGGTTAATCGCCTGCAAGCTCCGAGAACTGCCGACAATCAAGACATCCGGCACACCCACCGCCGCTACGTAGGAAAGGTACAGGCGCAACTGTTCATCGAGCAGACGGCTATTAAAACTATTGAAGGGTACAGGGGTAGCCATGTCTCGGCTCCGAGTTAGGGCAACGCTGAGATTTTCCATATATTCCAGCACTTTCTTTTGGGCAAAGGCTTTTTGGGGATGGTTGAGGGGGAGAGATTGCAGGGAAGTGACGGCTTGAAACCAACCTAGAGCTACCTGATCCCAGTCAGCGGCGGTGCTTGCTCTTAGGGAATTGGCGTAGGCTGTACCAGCTTGATTGATAGCGATCGCATACAAATCAGGGCATTGATTCCCATTAATATTTTCTAGGTTTTCTAGGTTCTCAACATTTTCTAGATAGGCTATGTTTTGACTAGGTTCAGTATTTACACTGGTGACACTAGTTACCTTAGTCATACCAGTCACACTTGCTGAGTTATTTAGCTGATTACCTGTCTGATTATTTTCCTGACTATCTATCTGATTATTTAGCTGTTGGGCGATCGCTTCTTTGGATCGGAAACCAGACCCACTAGCAAGGAGCAGAAAACACAGAACCAGACACTGACTGAAGAGAAATATCCTAGGCATAAATTGTATATTTGATAACTTTCAATAGCTAATTAAGACTACCAATATTAAGAATGGGGTTCTGAACTAGACAATAACTTTTCAAAAGTATACACAAGACTCTCCGGTCTGTTGTAAGCTTGCATCAAATCACTAACTTCTTTCCTGAAAATGTTGGCACTCTTCTTCTTTTGCATTTATTTTGTTTTCCTGTGTCTAATTATTTCAGACTTCAAACAAAATGCTTGGTGGGTAAAAGTTGTCACTCAACAACCTAAATGTACCTACTATTTTGGCCCCTTTGACAGTCAAGAAGAAGCAATCGCAAATCAAGGCGGCTATCTTCAAGATTTGGAAGCAGAGGGAGCGCAACAAGTCCGGGCGGCGATCGAGCAGGGCAGACCCCGAAAATTAACGATTTTTCATGATCCCCTCTAGATTTGCCTCTGAATCAATCCCTGAGCCTATCTCTAGATTTATTTTTCTATGCATCAGCAATTACCGGACTGGTCAACTGATCTAGTCCCCCAGTTAAGTGTCGATCGCCCCCATCTATGGCAGGTGAGTCTCTCGATCGCTACAATTTCAGAAAATAAACTCCCAGAGCAAATTCAAAAGCAAATTCAAAAGCAAATTCAAAGGCTAAGAGCAACCCTATCCCCCGATGAACTAGCTAAAGCCGATCGATTCTATGATCCCCTCGATGGTCAGCGCTACATTATGGCTAGAGGAACCCTGCGATCGATTCTCAGCCAATATCTTCACCTCGATCCGTCTGAGATTAAATTCACCTACACTCCCCAAGGTAAACCCGTTCTCGATCGAGCTTTTCTCACCGGAGATCAACAAGTTAATTTGTCTAGTTCAACTAATCTATCTGCCTCACTCGATATTCAACTTCCCAACATTCAATTTAATTTATCCCATTCTCAAGATTTAGCTATCTATGGAGTGATGCTCGATCGACCCTTGGGGATTGATGTGGAATATCTCCGCCCCCTCAAAGATACCCTATCCCTTGCCAAGCGTTGGTTTACCCCCAAGGAATACACAGAAATTTGCCAATCCCCAGACCCCACCAAAACTTTCTTTCAGTTCTGGACAGCCAAGGAAGCTTACCTGAAAGCCACGGGGGCAGGTTTGCGCCACCTCAGCCAGATCGAAGTTGTTACCAAGGAGGACGGCTCTCTTCAACTGCAGGCTTTCCCCAATTCTGCCGATATTCTGGAAGCTGATTCACTAGCAAAGTCACCAGATTTAGATGATCCAGAAATTAATAATCCTGTGCATTGGTCGATTGTGGAACTCACCCCAGCCCCCGGATATATAGGAGCCTTAGCTATTCCTAGCGATTTAACCATACCTAAAAATCCAGAAATACCAAGGTTTTGGAGTATCAGTTAATTTTTTTGAGACTAGTTCGATCGATCAACGATTTTGAGTAGTTTGATTATTTAAGTTAAAACTCTCACCTTGACCACGCAGATTTTCTACGCCTAAATTTCGAGCATCTAAACTCTGAGCATCTAAACCCTGAGTATTTTGAGTTTGAGTATTTGAAGTTTGAGTACCTAAATTTTGAGGAGAACTCTGAATATTGAGACTTTGTATATTTGGGCTTTGAGGACTGGGGCTAACCAGATTCTGATTCCCAAGACTTTGAGTGTTACTATTTTGATTACCTAGATTCTGAGGATCTAAACTTTGGCTCTCTAAATTTCGAGGAGGATTCTGAGGGTCTAGATTTTGAGTATCTAAGCTCCGACTAGTCCGATTACCAAGGCTTTGATCACCAAGGCTTTGAGTATTGATATTTTGAGTATTGATATTTTGAATGGCAAGACTTTGACTAGAACTTTGATTAGAACTTTGATTAGAACTTTGCCCATCGGTATTAGACATCTCGAAAATTACCGAACTCGGAGCTACAGCATCAGAACTTCTGGTCTCTGGATTGGTTATCTCTGATAAGCGTTGGGGTAATTGACTGGGTGGATCCGTGAAAAAATTACCATTGCTATCTCGCAACTCAGATAGGGTAGTGGCTGGGTCAGTGCTTCTGATGGTGAGAACTTGGGGTGGAGTCGCATCCGGGGGATAGATAAAATCTACTGTGATCAAACGTCGATCGCCCGGCGGCATTCTCAGGGTAATTAATGGCTCACCTTGCTGCCCTCGGTTTTGGACAACGTGAATCGATCGAGTCCGAGGCAAACCAAAATCATCTTGGTAGGCAATGCGGATTGTTCCCCGATAAAAAACTTCCTCTGCCGAAGGTGGTTCCAAAAATTGTAGCCCTTGACTTGCCTCATCCCGCTTTAGGGGAGTTTGCAGCATGATCGACACTGCTTGAGTTTGTTGCGTCGTATTTTGGAGAGGCAGACTCAGATTATACTGCACCCCATAATTGCCATTAGAACGATAAGCCGTGTCTGGATAACGAGACACCATGGGCGCACTCTGGTCTTGTCCAGTCCCAAAGGTTCCCTGATTTAGGGTATTAATCACGTAGGAAAAAGCCTGCCCTCGATCGGGAATACTCAAATCCTGCCGTCCTCCTGCTGGATCTACCAACCTCCCCTGCCACACTGAACCCACAGCGATCCCTGCCACTCGCCCATAAATGGTAGTAATTACAGGACGATTAGGAGGAGTGGGAGCCAAATCTCTAGGGGTCGCTAAACTACCATAGCGGATCAAGTCTTCCCATTCCAAAATAGTCGGTGGACGATAGACCGGAGGCGGTGGTGGAGTCGGGCGGGGCGGGGTAGTAGCATTACCTGTAGAATTACCCGTAGTCGATCGAGGCGGTGTCGGTGGCGGTGGCAACTCGGCAGGAGGGACAATGGGAGCCTGAAGGGCAAGGGTGGCAGCATACACAGCCCCATTACTGCGCAACCGAATCAAAGCAGAAACCGCACTCCCAATTAAGATCGGCTCACTCATCACCATCCGGCTTTCTCCGGGAAACAGAACGATCTGGCTAGGAAATCTGGTTTGATGCACGCCCCGCAACATATCTGTAGATAAGCGAGAACCGGGACCAGAGTAAATATTCCCCGCAAAATTATCCACATAGCTGGGGAGATTAACAAAAGGTGCATCGGGGTTGGTAAAAAGAGCCGCCGCCTGCATAACATCAATCATTACAGGTCTGGAGTTGGGGTTATACAATAAAATGCCCAAGTATAAAGGACGACCAAATTCTTGGGTATTGGTTCTGGCGATGTGGTGAGCAAAAATATCAAATCTTCCTTCGAGGGCAGCATTGAGGTGAGCTTGGGGATTTCTCTTACCAACGGGCGGAAAAGTAGACACAAGAATGCCATTATTAAAAACAACTTCAGGACTATTGCTATGCAACACAGGCACTTGATCCAAACGTCCCGGCAGGGGTCTAATTTCGTGCCTTTGGGTCACAATTCTGGGTGCTAGGGGAG
>JAIMKT010000065.1:2776-12375 GCA_020692245.1 Microcoleus sp. GA_180221_E-2-1-MAG-45_12 | reverse complement strand
GGAGAGGAGCCAGAGGTGCTAAAGGCTCTAAAGTTGTTGGAGTATTGGCAACAAAGATGGGAAAAGGCAAAAGCTCTGGATTTGTTGGAGTGTTAGCAACAAAAATAGGGAAAGAAAAAGTATCTGTGGTTGGGCTGATCAATGAGCTTGTAAATGAGCTTGTAAATAGGCTGTTTTGGAAGTTTGATGCACTATTTAGTTCATGATCATCATGAGTTGGTTCTACTGAAGCAGTGGGGGCGACCATCACGGGAATCTCAGCCGCTTGAGCAATTTGGGCAATAAGGAGAACTGGTAAAAGAGGCAACATTAACAATATTTATACTTAGAGAAATTTACATTCAAAGAAGCCTATTTATTAAGCAGGCAGGGGATGATACTGGTAATTGATACAGGCAATTGATCCAAGTAATTAATCCAGATAATAGATGCAGAAGATGCGGAGGAGCGATATTTCCTTAGAAAGTCAGCAAAGTCTTTTCATGGAGTTAGGTTTGCTAGAAATTGAGAATTACCACCCTTCACTCCTGTCAAATGATACAGTCTTTCTGACAAAAATTAACCTGACCGGATCGATCGTGGGGATCAATGCCTCAAACAGGATAGCAAATTTTTCCAAAATTGTGATTTTCATCTAGGGGAAGGATTAAATCTACTGGAGTGGGTTGTGTGGTTAGAGGCGTGAGGAATAATTGGGGCGGTAGAGCTTGCCAAAAGTATTGGACAAATTCTGTAATTTTTTCTGAGTCCATTCCCGGTTTTCCGGAGTAAATCATTTCCTGCTCTGCTTGCAGCCGCCACTGGAGGGAGTATTGATAATTTTTTGGGTAAAGCATAATTAATTTGTCTACTAACTGCCAGAGGGGGAGATAATTTTGGAGTTGTTGATTGCTGTAGCGGGCAAAGGAGAGGTCAAAAACTCGATTCTCCACAGCTTGATTCTCCCCAGGAGAGGCTAGGCGATCGTCCCCCACAATTCCGTCGATAATTCCATCAGTAATTTCATCTACCAAAAACCTCTTTTCCGAAATTGGCAAAACTCCCACAAACCAACCTTCAAAAAAAACAATATCCGGTTGATCAACTAATTCTGGAGTAGCTCGATCGCCCATCCCCGCCCAGAGAGATTTATCAAACCTTGGTAAAGCAATTTGTTGTTGAGAATTACCAAGGCGAATTTGCTGCAAAGTGTCAATTCCTAGCTGGATATCATGGGTTCCCGGTGGGCCCCGCCAGCGCAGTTTTGGTTCTTGAATTTGGAGTTGTTGTCGATCGAGATAGGTTTTATACAAGTCATCAAGGGACAAACTCACCGCCGAGTAACCCATAATTTTTAGCAATTGACAAAGTAATCGACACAAAGTAGTTTTGCCAGTACCTTGCCCTCCTAATACTCCTTGAATCAGGGGACGTAGCCTTTCCTGTGGAGAATCTAGAGAATCGAGTTCCCACCGCCAATTAACTATCTGAGCAACCAAAGTTAAATAAGTTTGTTGTTCATTTATGGATTTTCCAAGATCAATTAGATATTTAGCAACCTGATCTAACTGCTCTTTAATATTTGGATTATTGTTCATACTAAAATCTAGAACAACTCTAAGAAGATATCTAAAAAGTTTCTGGCGACTAAAGTCGCAACTACATCCAGCCGTTCTCCCAGTACGGACTTAAAAAAAATAAGGGATTTCATCAATCTTTGAAAAGATACTTATGAACCGAGCTTAAACGCTTCCACAAAGAGACTGTAGACAATCCCAATTTTTAGGGCATTGAGTAGATCAAGAAAGAAAGAGCCGCCTTCGATGCCGAGGAAATTATTTTTGGGGCGTTGGATACGGTAGGAAAACCAGCTAACTATTTCGGTAAACACCATAAGTATGAAAGCTGCTACTACATCTAGGGCTGCCGTTTGTCCAGCGATCGTCACAATCATCGTCCCAAAGAAATTACCCAACAGGAAACTGATAATGATCAAGGAGGTTTGTCGCCAAGGGTTCGTGCTAAAGCGATTGAATCTGGTGAGGGTACCATTGACGATCGTGGTGAGGCGGGTGTTTTGCATAGTTGGCAATATAATCTTGGGATAATTGGTGATAGGGAGAACAGGGGATCGATGCTTTGAAAGACAGGCTAGGCAATCCCAGAGATAATTGAGATGGGGTTGATCTTTTGTAATGCTCTATAATAAATAAAAATAATCTAAAAATAATCGTCTTTGAGCTTGTTCAGCATTTAACTATTTTTGCTAATTATTCTCGCTTCTTAATTTATCAATACTCTAGAATTTACTCCAAGATTTAACTCTAATATCTACCCTAAAAATTTAACTCTAAAAATTTACGTTGATTCAAACTGAAACCCTAGAACTATTGGAATGGTCTCGCCTTTGTCAACATCTGGCGACTTTTGCAGCGACTAAATTGGGGACGATCGCCGCCCAGCATCTGGGAATTCCCACCACCCAAGCCGAAAGCCAATCCCTCCTCACCCAAACCCAAGAAATTTATCAACTAGAACAACGCCTCACCACGGGTTTATCCTTTGAGGGAGTGGAAGATATCACCGCTTCCCTAGAGAGAGCTGCCTTACAGGGGATGTTGATGGGGGAAGAGTTGGTTCGGATTGCTACTACCTTGGCAGGAATGCGCCGTCTGCGGAGATTTTTGGATGAACAGGAAGAAATCCCCACCTTGCAGGAAATGATTGGGCAGATTCGTACCTATCCAGAACTGGAGCAGGAAATTTACCACTGCATTGATGAACGCTTTAGTGTCATGGATCGAGCCAATCCTAAATTAGCGGATATTCGGCAACAATTACGAAAACTCCGCAGCAAGATTGAGCAAACACTGCAATCCATTATCCAACGGCAATCTACAGCCATGAGCCAAGGTATTATTACCCAACGGGGCGATCGCTACGTGCTGCCCGTGAAGGCTCCCCAAAAAGATGCGGTACCGGGAATTGTTCATGATACTTCCAGCAGTGGGGCAACCCTATATATCGAACCCCACTCGATCGTCAATCTTGGCAATCAACTCCGCCAACTCCAAAGGCAGGAACAAAGAGAAGTAGAGGTAGTGTTACGCCACTTAACTGCCCAAGTCGCAGAGGTGAAACCAGATTTAGAAATTCTCTTGGCGGTAGCAACTAGCCTCGATTTAGCCACAGCCAAAGCCCGCTATAGCCTCTGGTTAGAAGCCAATCTGCCCCGGTTTGTTGAGCGCTACCCTGCTGAAAATATTACCCTCCGTCAACTCCGCCATCCCCTCTTAGTCTGGCAACAAAAGCACGAGCAGGGATTTCCCGTTGTACCAATTAATGTCCAGATCAATCCCCAGATTAAAGTTGTAGCGATCACTGGTCCAAATACTGGCGGAAAGACAGTTACATTAAAAACCTTGGGCTTGGCAGCACTGATGGCGAAGGTCGGCTTATTTATTCCGGCGCGGGAGCCAGTGGAAATTCCTTGGTTTGCGGAAGTTTTGGCTGATATTGGGGATGAGCAATCTTTGCAACAAAGCCTGTCTACTTTTTCGGGGCATATTCGCCGGATTAGCCGGATTTTAGAGGCTATTAAAAATCTAGAAAATCCAGATACTAAAAATCTAAGCCTAGCCGCCGATGGTGGTGTGCAACTAGACCTAGAAGGGGGTAGTCAAGACTCCCTAACTATTACTCCAAAAGCTACGAAAAAATTCCTGAAACCTGTGTTAGTTTTGCTGGATGAAGTGGGGGCAGGAACAGACCCAGCCGAGGGTAGTGCCTTGGCGATCGCTCTCCTCAAGTACCTCGCCGACCACGCAGAATTAACCATCGCTAGTACCCACTACGGGGAACTCAAAGCCCTAAAATATCAAGACCCCCGGTTTGAGAATGCCTCGGTGGAGTTTGATGAAATCAGCCTTTCGCCTACCTATCGTCTCCTCTGGGGAATTCCCGGTCGCTCCAACGCCCTGACCATTGCTCACCGATTGGGTTTACCCGCCGAAATTACAGCAGTGGCTACCTTGGGGATGGGGGATACTTCCGCAGATTTAAACCATGTGATTGCGGGTCTGGAAGGGCAACGGCGACAACAGGAACTAAAGGCGGCAGAGGCAACCCAACTCTTGCAACAAACTGAGGCTCTGCATCGGGAATTATCCACCAAGGCTCTGGCTCTCCAACAACGGGAACAACAACTCAAACAACAACAAGAACAGGTAGTACAGGAGGCGATCGCCCAAGCACGGGGAGAAATTGCTACAGTGATCCGCAACCTCCAAAAAGCGGGAAATACTGCCCAAGAAGCCCAGAAAGCCAGACAATCTCTAGAACTTCTCCAAGAAAAACACATCCAAGCTAAACCCAAACCCAAACCCGGTTTTCATCCCCAAGTGGGCGATCGAGTCCGCATTATCCAGCTTGGTCAAACTGGGGAAGTTTTAAGTATTAGCAGCGAAAATCAACAACTAACGGTCAGGTTTGGGGTAATGAAAATGACCTTGGGGTTTACAGAAATAGAATCCCTGGCGGGGGAAAAAATCCCGGCTCCTGAAGCCAAGAAAAAACCAGAGGAGCCAAAACCTTCTAGCCTTAGTGTGCCTGTGGTCAGAACTACCAATAATACGATCGACCTCCGGGGCAGTCGGGTGGCAGAAGCAGAGCAGAAAATAGATCAAATGCTTGCCAATAGAACTGAGGGGGCGATCTGGGTAATCCACGGTAAAGGTACAGGCAAACTCCGGGAAGGAATTCACCAATTTCTCCAAAGTCATCCCCAAATTGCCAAGTATGAACCTGCTACGGATGCCGATGGTGGAGCCGGGGTGACGATCGCCTATCTCAAATAATCCTCAAGAATTCTTAGGAAATCAAAGTCTACGAGGGCGCAAAGCCTTACGCCCCTACTCATCTCGCTTCAAAATATCGACAATCTCCACAACTCCCCGTCGGATTTACCGCACAACGGATTAGTTCAGAATGGGCATTGAAACGACAGCTTGCATCCCCCAGTACCAACCTCCCTTCTACCCAGCTAGTTTCCGTTGGGATTGGGGCAGATTGGACATAAAGGGCAATTTTGTGGAGTTGATAGCGTCCTGCTTTGAGGTGGTAGCGATGGCGACGCTCTAGCACTGCGTAGGTTTTACCCGCCAAAGCTAGATAGTTGCCGGGTTGGGGCATCCAATCAAGGTTAATATTGCCCAAAGATTGCGCCGATTGGCTAAGAATCACCTCTGTCGGCAGGGAATTTTGCTCCATGAAATAGTTGAAGTAGTTAACGAATATTGATGAGAAAATATTGAAGGCTACTTTGAGTTAATTTTTGTTAGTTGAGTCTATCTAATTTAACTTAGTTTGCTTAATTTATTTGATTTAGGGGTTGAGCTTAGTCAAAAAAATACTAGAAATCTTCCAGAATCAAGAAGGTTTTGGAAGTCCATCGGGGAAATCTTGGGGAGAATTGCAATTCCAAAGCATTGTTAATTCTCCTGTGGTGAGGACAATCTTCTGGGCGGGGAGGTGGGAGAGCCATTGCTGAAAAGATTTCCCCCCTTGGGAGAGAAATGCTTCGAGGGACAGTAAGGCTTGGGGGCGATAGAAACCACAGAGGGGCTGCCAGTATTCATGGTGGGGAACTAGGGCAAGGATGTTGGCAGGAAGAGTAGCTAGTTTCGATCGCCAGCCCCGGAGAATTTCTGCATCTAGCAAGGGCAGATCACAGGCTAGCACAAGCACCCACGGCTGAGAAATTAGGGCTAATCCCTGCTGGAGGGCAACTAACGGGCCCTGGTGAGGATTGATTTCCTGTAGCCAATGAATTGGGGGCGATCGATCATCATCTGGGGAAAATTGAGATTTTTGGTAATCTTGGAGAGCCTGTTGGTAGCGATCGCCCCAAGGCGTTAGACAATACACTGGTTCTCCGCATTGGTGCGCCGCCATGATCACCCTCTGGAGCAGAGGCACGCCCTCCCAAGCCAGCAGAGCCTTATCCTGTCCCATGCGAGAACTGGTTCCCCCGGCTAAAATTAGAACTGCGGTGTTGGTGGTAGATAGCATCCCCAAAATCCACTAAAAAATTAACAAAAAAATCAACAAAGAAAATCTATAAAGCAAGTTAACCTAGATAATTAACCAAGGAAATCACCAAAAATCCCCAAGGGAAATTAACAAAAGTGGATATAATAGACGTATTCTGACTATCAACGCTCTCGGTACAAGGCAAGCTCTAGGCAAAACCAAAGCCTAGCTACCAAGTCCTAGTTTGATGATCGTTCCTCAAAATATAGCTCTCAAAATAAAATTATTCATTAAAAGAGGTTAGTATTCCATGACTCCTTCCTTAGCCAACTTTTTTTACAGTCTCCTTGCTGGTTTTATAATTGTCGTTATTCCTGCAACCATTGGTCTGCTCTTTATTAGCCAAAAAGATCGGGTTGATCGTACCTAAATTCTCAAGGCAGTAATAACTACAACATAGAAACACACATAAACTCATGGTAAATTTTGGGCTAAATTCAGCAAGTATTCTCGGTATCTTCTTGGCAGTAGGTGGCGCGGGATTGTATTTTCTGCGCTCTTTTCGTCCAGAACTATCCCGTGACCACGACATCTTTTTTGCCGCCATTGGTTTACTGTGTGGCTTCATTCTCATCTTCCAAGGCTGGCGCCTAGACCCAATTCTCCAGTTTGGGCAATTTCTCTTAGCCGCCTCTGTGGTCTTTTTTGCGGTGGAAACCGTCCGGCTCCGGGGCGCAACCACTGAACAGGCAAAACGGGCTTCTCCACGGGGCAGTAGTGATGATGACTATCGTCCAGTGACTAATGCTTACACTTACACAGCGGAACTAGATGAACTAGAATCTGTAGATGATTACCCAGATAGTCGTCGTTTGCGGGGAACTACTCGCCGGAATGATGATTACGACCCAGAGCCGCCCCGTCGTCGGGCTGTGCCTCCTCGATCAACTGCTACACCCCCAGAAAGTCGCTCCCGTCGCCCTAGTTCTACCAAGCCCTCTCGCCCCAGTCGGGTCAATGATGATGATTGGGATACGCCACCGCCCCGTCCAGCTACGGAGTGGAGTGATGAACCCAGCCGTTCTAGTCGTCCTAGTGATAGTCCTAGTCGCAGTGCTAAACGTAGTCCTAGCAGGGGTTCTAGCCCTAATTCTAGTTCTAGTCGTCGTTCTCGCCCAGAAAGTAGTGATGATTACTCAACTTCTACTTGGCAGGAAGAAACGCCAGAACCTAGAGCCAGACGATCGAGACCCCAACCCCCTGAGAATTTTAACGCTCCAGAGGATTTACCGCCCCGGACTCGCCGAGATGTGCCACCCCCAGAGGATTATGTAGATTTTCAGCCCATTGATGCTCCGGCTCCAGAGGATGAAGAGCAACCAAGAGGTTCTGAATATTAAAACCAGACTACTAAAGCCATGAGTCCGGCGATCGTTGTCATGAAGAGATTACTTTTACCCAGCTTGGGGACAGTTTTAATCGGGCTGGGGGGACTTTTAGGAGCCTGCGATCGAGGAACTCTAGAGCCTTCTAGCATCAATAGCCGCTATACTGATGAGCAACCAGCTTTAAGTGGTAATGGTCAATTTGTAGCTTTTGTCAGCAGTCGGAATGGGATTAGTCAAATTCTGCTTTATGACCTCAGAGTCCGCCAGTTTATTGCCCTACCTGGGTTAAACTCCACCATGACCATTGCTCAAAATCCTAGCTTGAGTAGAAATGCCCGTTACATTGCCTACCTAGCGGGAAATCAGGGAAAGCCAGATCTATTTATCTATGATCGAGTTACCCAACGCTCGGAGGTGCTAACTTCGGGCTATCGTAATGTAATTCGTTCTCCTTCCTTGAGTCCAGATGGACGATATCTGGTGTTTGAAACCGATCGCCGGGGACAGTGGGATATTGATGTGATCGATCGGGGTGCTGCCATTGAACTAGATAAACCGGAGGGGTAATCTTTGCGCCGCCAGTTCTTGCAAGTAAAAAGTTTAGGATTATGTTTGGGTCTGGGCTTGGGTCTGGGCTTGAGTAGTTGTACGGGGACAGCAAAATTACTAGATTTTCCCTTTGACACCGGGGGCAGGAGCCTCAACAGTCCGGGGGCAGAAATCCAACCTCGTCTGGTCGATCGCTACCTCGTGTTTGTGTCCGATCGACGGGGTTCTCAAGATATTTTCCTCTTTGATGCAGCAGCCCGGCAGTTAATCGATCTACCGGGGCTAAATTCCCTCGATACCCTCGCTTCCCATCCGGCTATTTCCGAAAATGGGAACTATATTGTTTATCAGGCAACTCGGCAGGGCAAATCTAGCATCTATCTCTACGATCGACAGTTATTTCAGGTACGAAATCTCACGGAAAATTTGGGGGTGCATGTCCGCCATCCAACCATCAGTGCTAATGGGGAAGTGATTGCCTTTGAAGCAGCGATTAATGGGGCGTGGCATATTTCCCTCGTGGATCGATCGGGTAAACCCCTAGATTTGCCGACCCTGCCTCGTTAGCAGTAAAATCAAAGACTCAAAAGACTCAGAGGAGCAAGGTTTTCATGGAGAATTTGGGAGATCGGGTAGATACACAGGTGAGTTATGGGGGAGAGCGGGGAGAAAAGCTGGCTGAAGAATGGCGATCGCGCCTTGAGCAGGAACTGCCCCGACAGGATGAGATGACCCGGAATAGTATTGGCAAATGGTTACTAGGAGCAAACCTCGAAGCCTTTGCAGATATGAATTCCCAGCAGTGGTCGATCGCCAAGCAAGCTATGAATTATCGCTACCGGATTCTCAAGGAGCGTTATTTGGGAGTTCCCCCCACCCGATGCTATCAAAACCTCACAGGTCGTCTGGGTTCTCTTGTCATGCTCCGCAATAAAATTCGCACCTGGGTGGCCCTGAGCCGCGATCGGCAACGAGCCGTAGTTGATGTATTGCAGGAAGTAGTCCAAGAACTCCTCCACAGCGATCGATATATCCAGAAACAAATCCTCTGGATTGCTGCCTGTACCAATGATCCCAAACTCCGAGATGTTCTCCTCCTCACTACCGTGGAAGAATACTGTCTCCGCCCCATCCGCAATCAGCCCCTAATTGTCTATCGCTTTGTAAATTTCTTGCGGCGTTCCCAACGGGGAGGCATGACTCATATTCCCGAAGGTGAGATTATTAAGCTAATTTCTGAAGAGGTGATGGGGGAAGATTCGGACAACCCGATGAATCTCTGGGATGAGCAGGCGATCGCCTTTCACCAAGAAGAACAAGCGTGGGAACAGCAGCAATCCCTCCGCCTGACGGTGCAACAGGAGTTTGAAAATTATCTCCATGAACAATTAGGGGAAATCGCTGTCCAATGGCTCCGGCTCTACCTCCAAGGCAAAACCCAAGACTCGATCGCCCAATCTTTGGAGCTACCCATCAAGCAAATCTACCGTCTCCGAGAAAAGGTGAGCTATCACGCCATCCGGGTCTTTGCCATCAAAAATCAACCGGAGTTGGTCAGCAACTGGCTAGAAATCTCTCTCCAAGAACACAGCCTCGGTCTCACTCCCCAACAGTGGCAAGATTTTACCACCAGCCTCAACCCCGACCAGCAAA
>JAIMKT010000065.1:0-2764 GCA_020692245.1 Microcoleus sp. GA_180221_E-2-1-MAG-45_12 | reverse complement strand
AGCTCCAATCGGGTTTAGATTTTGAGGCGATCGCCCAAGAACACCAGCTCAAGCTCCATCAAGTTGTTACCGAATGGGGACGTATTTATCTCGCAGCCCAAGAAATCAGGAGTAGTTAGTAAAAAAATGATAAAAATGGCGGATATTTTAGCGATAAGTAAAGCTATTTATGATGAATTTCAACCAGATAAAATTATTTTATTTGGCTCCTATGCCTATGGAAATCCTCAAGATGATTCAGATATAGATTTATTAGTGATTTTGCCCTATCAAGGTAATGGTCTTCATAAAACTTGGGAGATTCTCAATAGAATTCAACCTAAATTTGCAGTAGACCTGCTAGTAAAAACTCCTATGGAAATAGATCAGCGTCTTGCTTGGAATGATTTTTTTCTAAATAAAATCCTTGAAAAGGGAAAGGTGCTTTATGAATCAGCTAACAATTGAGTAGGTTGATAAAGCTGAAGGGGATTTTTCAACGGCTTTAAGGGAGTTACGAGCGAGGAAATCTCCCAATTATGATGCAGCGTGTTTTCATGCTCAACAGTGTGTGGAGAAATATCTAAAGGCTCGTTTGCAAGAGGCAGGAATTGTATTTAGTAAAACTCATAATTTGACATTTCTATTAGATTTACTTCTACCGATCGAGCCTGAATGGGATATTTTTCGACAGAAACTTTTAGGGTTAAATGCTTTTGCAGTTGCGTACCGTTATCCGGGAGTCTCGGCTGATAAGGGTACAGCACGTCAGGCTTTGGGTTTTTGTAAAGAAATTAGACAGACAGTGAGGTTAAGTTTGGGTTTGACTTTGTAAACTAATCGATCGCCTTTTCCAGTTCGCTTGTATCAGCATGGCGATCGCTTTTTTTAGAAATTTGTCATAGTTTAAGTAAATTGACTGGATAAGCTCGAACTGCTTCGTCTGCTGTGGCGATCGCCATATCATTTTGTAGGGCTTGACAAATAAGCATTCTGTCAAAGGGGTCTCGATGTAAAGATGGGAGTTTGGCTAAATGCATTCAAAATTTCTTCTGGTAGCGGCGCATCGAAGTCTTCTGGAACTACAAATTCCCCAGCGCATAAACCAAATGGGCGTAGTTCTTTACTCTTTGGTATAACTTCGTTAGGCGGGTTTTGATTTTTTAAGGTTTCTGACGGCTGGATGTTTTCAAGTGTATCTAGATCTTCTGCAAGAATCCGAATTAGTTTAACTTTTTCTGTTGCAGTGAGTTTTCGGGCGGCGGGTAGTAGTTCGGCGAGTGTCATTATTTTTACCTCTTATTCTATTGTAATCGCTGTATATTCTGGTTCTGTCAGTGCAAATTCTGGATCGATTATTTTTACTTCGACCTAGGTAAGTTGATAGAGTTTATAAACTAAGCGATTGATCGCCTTTTCTAATTCCCTTGTATCTACATGGCGATCGCTAATAGACTTCATTAATCTCTTTTTATGTCAAGTATTGATTTGCTAATTCTAAAAACATAATCGCCCTTTCTATGTTCTCTTTTGCTTCAACTTCGGTTGGATTAAAGCCTGCGTCATAGTCAGATCTAATGCGTGACTGTTCTGCTTCGATTAGATATCGATGATATTCTGATGGTAAGCGATTTGTCTTAGCAAATGTTTCTCCAAATTTACTGATGACTGCTGAATGTTTAGAGAATGATAATCCTTCACTAATTAAAAATGCTTCGGCAACATAGAACATGGCATAGTAAGCTCTAGATATCGAAACATCATAAATTTCTTCATTAAATAATATTTGAGCAGCTTTTATACTGTTGTTGGCTTTTGCAATTAGCTGTTCTTGTTCGTCTGTCATATATATATTCCCTCTTTTTTGATATTGCGAAATAGGGCTGTATCTTGGTTTATAAACTGTTTTGCAGAAACAAACAAGCTACTTACTAGAATGCTGTGATCTAGACATATTTGCGAAATAATACCTCCTGTTCTTTTTATTTCTGTCCATGAGTCAATGTCATCTTTTAACACTATTAAAATATCAATGTCTGAATCTATATTTGCATCTCCTCTAGCTTGGGAACCAAACAAAATTAGACTATGCAATCTATCCTGATAGAGTATTTCCATCTGGTAACGCAGTTTTTTTAGGATTGGTGATAGTTGTTGTGTCATAATCTCTACTCCATTTGAATTGCTGTGTATTCTTGCTCTGTCAGTTCAAATTCTGGATCGATGATTTTTACTTCGACCTAGGTAAGTTGATAGAGTTTGTAAACTAAGCGATCGAGCATCTTTTTCTAATTCCCTTTTATCTGCATGGCGATCTTATTCTTTAGCAGATGAGATTTATTCTTCAGATTCCTCTAAATATTTTAGAAAAGAATTAACTCCTAATAACTCAATAGAATATAACTCCATTGCCCCTCTCAAGGCTTCATCGGCTCGTAAGTCGTCGTCTCCAGATACGATGATTTTGGCTTTACCGTCAATGGCAGTAGCTAATACGGGTAAATCTTTGGGATCTCGGCAATAAGGGGGGATCGTTGTTGGTTCGATCCAGATTGCACGATTTTTTAACTGTTGTTCTAGGCGTACGGCTTGATTTCGGTCAATATATTTGCTTAATCGTGGTCGATTCCATACTTCACGTAGTTCGTCTAAAAGGCTTTGGCTTATGATTAATTGAAATTTGTCTTGATTAAATGCTTCTAAGATTGGAAGTGTGATGCGCCCTTTTAGTAGGATGCGAATCCAAATGTTTGTATCTATGACTACTCGAAATTTCATGTCTAGT
>JAIMKT010000064.1:19401-23015 GCA_020692245.1 Microcoleus sp. GA_180221_E-2-1-MAG-45_12 | reverse complement strand
ACTCATAGGTCATGTTTAACATATCTCTACTATAGCTTATCTAGGGTTAAAGGGATAGATAGAATCTACGAGGCAATAATTAAGAAATTAAAGCTGTCCTGAAGGACGGGGCTTTATACCCAAATTTTCGGTAATCTTATTTTTAATCCTGTGCTTATCTAGAGTATTGTTCGTCTAGAATATTTTCGCTAGAATGTCATTAGAAAAACCGTGTAAGTTCTAATTCCAGTCAATATTTCAGAGGAAGTCATGCAGGAAAGACTAAAAAGTTGGGAATCTCCCCGCCGTCAAGGGAGAAATGATAAAGGTAAGGGGGGTGCGGCAAGGCAAAGGCAGCTAAGAAAGCAAACCCAGATGCTTCGTCAAAAGTTAAAAGAGCAATCTAAAGATAAATCCAAAAATCAAACAAAAGACCAATCCCCAGACCAGCCGGGTCATCAACGAAATCCCCAAGAAAATCAGCAAGATTACAACAAATTATTTAACCGAGGGAAGGAAATTCAATCCTTCCTTTATTTTTTTAAATGCTTGTAAATTTATTATGTATTCTTCACTATCTCTATCTTTAAGAAAAGTAAAGCTCTCAAAGCTAGATTTGTCGTCAACTCGATCGCCATGCTAGCCTATAAGTATACAGATTAAGAAGATTTAGCAATTTGTATCAATCTGTAAATAGTGATTGCTATTTTTAACTAGTGCGGATATAATCAGCACGGATTTTGTAGCTATGATTACATCTTATCAGAAAACTTGGAGGAAAGAAAATTGGCAAGAAGACGTAAGCGCAAGAGTCGCCGTCGCCAAGAAGGGCGCAAGATTTTGGAAAACGTACCACAGTATAGCATTGAAAGTGGTGAAGATAAGCCAGTTACCGCTGCCAGAAAGTACATTCAATCTGCGGGCATCTTACCTCCAGCCCTAGTTCTCGTTAAAAGAAACGAACACACTACAGATCGTTATTTCTGGGCTGAGAAGGGATTGTTTGGAGCACAATACGTAGAAGAAAATCATTTTCTATTCCCTAGCCTGCGGACGATGGAGCCAGTGCCAGAAAAACCAAAGACCCCTGTCACTAGTCAGTAAAAATCAATATATCATTTCTGGGCAACTCTACGATACATTCATCGCAGAAATTGTCACGAGCTAAAACCGATTTAAGGTGATTCCCTATCATGGCGGATCGCCTTAATTTATGCCAAAGTGTCAATAAAGATAACACATTCAAAACTAATCCCCAGAAAAATTACGGAAAATATTAACTAATCTTGTATAATCATCTAGCTGTGTTTTGACAGTTGTGTTGAGAAAACTCTGTAACCAACTAGCTAAACTAGACAAGTTGCAGATATTTTGTCCTTTGCCTTGGGTGCTGAAAGCCCTCAATTTATTTCCCAAGTTTTGCATAGTTTTGCATAGTTATTTTGAGTGCTGTTTATACTAATGACTTGTGATTCAGCAACAAAGGAAACTTACCAGAACTGGAGTTATGGCTGAGTAATTATTGAGTAATTATTGAGTAATCGCTAAGTAATGACTCATTAGCTTTGAGTAGATTTTGAGTAGGCTCTAAGCAAACTTGGACGGCAAACCGTGTGTTAATTAAAGAATGGCTAAATTTTTTTGCATGAGTATTTCTATTTCTTCTGTCAGTAAGACCTTTGGTTGTTTATTAATTTTGGCAAACTGTAGTTGGATTCTGCCCGTACAGGCGGCACAAACGCAGTTGGACGAACAGCTAGAGACACAATTATTTCAATCTCCAGTTCAGTCTCCAGAAAGCCTAGTTCCATCTCCAGAAAGGGTTTTGGTTGCTCAAGTTTCTGGGTTGCAACAACAGGCGGAAACTGCTTATTTTCAAGGTGATGCACCCAGAGCAATTTTCTTGTATTCTCAGTTGCTCCAACAGCAGCCTAATAACTATCAATTTCAAATTCGACAAGCGATCGCCCTCTTGAATGCTGGACCTGAATATCTCAATCAAAGCTATGCTGGTTTCCAAAGAGCAAGGGAGTTGAACCCCAATGTGGATGAGCCGTGGTTATTTCTTGCCAAGATAGATGAAGCTTACGAGCGATCGGAGCAGGCTCTGGCTAATTATCAAACTGCCTTCCAGCTAAATCCCGAAAGTCAAGAAGCCTTTACAGGTATCCAACGCGTTCAATCCCAGCCTGCGCTGCCCAGTTTTCCCGAAGGAATCTCGCAAATTGAAGCTAGACCCCTGACAGAATATGTTGATTCAGTAGATACAAATTCTCGGTTAGTTCAAGGATTGAGGGCGCAACAGTCGATCGTCCAGAGTTTTGCTTGGCGGAGTTTGCTTCCCGGTGTGAGTTTGGGCTATTCTCGATCGGGCTTTGATAGTACCTCCCTTAGTCCCCAGGCTCCGGTTTTTTGTGCCGACGAAGCAACCTGTAATTTTAGTCTAGAGAGAGGCTTTGGCTTTGGTAGTTCAGATAACTACAGTATTGGCTTGGGCTGGAGTTTGGGAGATATCTTTTTTAATGAAAACAACCTCCGGGTCAGAGCCTACGAAGATGACATTGCCAATAATGTAAGTAACTTGGAACTGGAAGCCCAGCGCCTATTTGCTTTACGGGGAAGTTTGATTGAAGAGTTTCGGCAGTTGGCTTGGCAGGCAGCCCTCAACCCCGCCGATCGGAATATTCGGTACACTCGGCGCGATCGCTATCTCCAGATTCTCTACATTACCCAACAGATTCACAATATCACTGGACTTTACTAAGGGTTGATTAACCAGTTAATTAATAAAGACTTGATTAGATTTATAAAAATTTGATTAGCTCTTTGTTAATTAACTAAAGGTTGATTCCATGTTCTGATTCGAGGTGTTGATTAAAGCATAGTTATTTTTTTTGCATGAGTATCTCTATTTCTACTGTCGGGAAAGCCCTTGGTTGTTTATTTGTGGTTGCAGGCTGTAGTTGGTCAGCTCCGGTTCAGGCTCAAGTTTTTAGGGAAGATGGGAACTATTTATTTACCCCAAATTTATTAGCTCAAAATATTTCCCCTAATGCTTCTCCTAATCTTTCTCTGGGTGCAAACCTAGAAGAACGGGCTGCCCTTGCCTACAATCAGGGAGATGCATCCCTAGCGGTTTTTCTCTACTCTCGACTCCTAGAGCAACAACCAGATAACTATTTATTTCAGATTCGTCTGGCGGTGGCGCTGCTTAATAGTGGTTCTGAGTACGTTAACGAAAGTTATGCTGCTTTCCAAAAAGCCCGGGATTTAAACCCCAATATTGATGAGCCTCTCATTTTCATGGGCAGGATTGAAGAATCTTGGGGGCTAGATCAGGTAGCTTTGGAGAGCTATCAAAGAGCCTACGATCTAAATGCTGATAATCAAGATGCTTTTATTGGGATACAACGGATTCAGGCTCAGGTTTCTTTGCCGCCCCTACCAGATGGTTTAGAGGTGATTAAGACTCGGAGTTTGGATGAGTATTTAGGGGCTGTGGAGCCTAATTCTCGTTTAATTGCGGGGTTGCGGGCGCAGCGATCGATCGTGGAGAATCTGGTCTGGCGCAATGCTTTCCCTAACCTAAACTTGGGTTATTCTTGGTCGGATAGTACCAGTGACAGCGTAGGGGA
>JAIMKT010000064.1:1961-19390 GCA_020692245.1 Microcoleus sp. GA_180221_E-2-1-MAG-45_12 | reverse complement strand
ATCCTTGCATTGGGGGACGGAGACAATCTAGTCAACAGGTTTGTGGAGCGGGTTTTAGCCGGAGTGATGGTTTTAGTATTGGGCTAAATTGGAATTTGACGGATCTATTATTTGGAGATAGCAACCAGCTAAGACTCCGGGGATACAATGACGTGATCGCCTCTAATCTGGAACAATTAGAAACAGAAGTAAAGCGCTTATATACTCGGCGGGGCAGCATCATAGAAGAGTTTCAGCAGTTGGCTTGGCAGGCAGCCCTAAATCCGAGCGATCGAGAGATTCGTTACAATCGCCGCGATCGCTATCTCCAGATTCTCTATCTAACTCAACAAATTCATAGTATTACTGGATTGTATTAGTTATTCTATAAACCTAGCCATTGTTGAACTCGTTGAAGACTTTTCCAGTCTGGTTTCCGGGCTAGACCATCGGCAATATTTTCAATTACAGATTCTTTGACTTCTGGCTCCACATCATTAATGCGTTGGACAACTTCAATGTGTTCTCGCACGCCTTTTTCTCCAGTTTCCAGCATGGCTAAGACTAGATTAATTCTCGCTTGGGACGCTGTGGGGTCGGCTTTAACTGCTTTTTTAGCTGCCTTAAGAGCTAGGGTATTCTGTTCGGTGAGAAGGTAGAGCCATGAGAGACAACTCCAAGCGGGAGCAGATTTGGGAGAACTGGCACATACTTCCTTAAACACCGGAATGAGATTTTCTGGAGCTTCCCCGGCTTGATAGCGTTCATAGCCTTGATCGAACAACTCATCAATCTCGCTCAATTCGGTATTTAATTCAGTATCTTGATTAGTTTTGGGCATAATTTTGGACATACTTTTAGGCGTACTTACGATCGTTAATTACTTGCTAATATTTGCTAAAAATTTCTTATGTATTTTCCTCTTGCTTGGAAATTTGCGAAGAGCTTAAGCAGAATAAAGAGACAATTTAAAATAATAAATCACATTTAGGCTTTTTTATTGAGATTTTTCAAGGCAAGCTAAACACTATAACTAAGCTCTCATAACTAGGCACTATTGCGAACTCGGCGGATCGGTAGATTGGCAATTAAAGCCGTTGCCCGTTGATTGCTTTCTAGGGAAAACTCCAGCCCCTCCACCTCTATCTCTACATACCGAGAAACAACCTCAAGGATTTCCTGCCGCATTGCCTCCATCATTTCTGGACTCAACCCAGAACGATCGTTCGCAATCACCAGCTTTAGGCGACTTTTTACCTGTTCTCGACTACTGGCATTATTTGGAAAAAGTTTCTCAAGAATTTGGTTAAGCATTGTCTTAGTGGGGGGTTAGTAGGGGAACACCTAGGGGTATTTATGTTTTTTAGGGAACATTTTTTAGTTAATATTTTTAGTCTAGATTGTTAGCCTAGATTTTCAGCTAAGTTAGGAAAAATCGCTTGATCCGGTTGAGCAGACCGTCATTGTAGTTCATGAGATCGATGAAAGGAACGTCTTCCCCATTGAGGCGTTGGGCAATGTGGGTAATCGCCATACTCGGCAGGGAGGGGTTTTCCTTATCTGCCAAGACCAGAGGTTCACCCCGGTTAGAAGAAATAATTACTTTTTCATCATCGGGAACCACGCCAATCAGGGGAATCGCCAAAATTTCCTGCACATCTTCCACAGACATCATATCGTTTGCCTTGACCATGGCGGGGCGGAGACGATTGACAATTAGGCGAATGGGTTTGATGCTTTGAGATTCGAGTAAACCCACCACTCGATCGGCATCCCGGACGGCGGCAATTTCGGGAGTTGTGACAATTAGGGCTTCCTTGGCTCCGGCGATCGCATTCTGAAATCCCTGCTCAATCCCGGCGGGGCAGTCAATCAAAATATAATCATAGGTGGTTGCCAACTCATCTAATAAATGATTCATCTGCTCTGGGCTAACAGACTCTTTATTCCGGTTCTGAGCCGCAGGTAACAACACTAACCCCGGTTGTCGTTTATCACGGACTAAGGCCTGATCAAGACGACACTGCCCAGCAATCACTTCCACTGCCGTATACACCACCCGATTTTCTAGCCCCAATAATAGATCTAGATTTCTTAACCCAAAATCTGCATCGACTAGGGCAACTTTTTTATTTTGTTTTGCCAGAGCCATCCCCAAATTTGCCGTGATGGTGGTTTTGCCCACGCCCCCTTTTCCTGAGGTGACGACAATCCGCCGAGCTTTGAATTTGGAAGAACTGGTTGGCGTAGGTTTGGGAGCCACTTTTGAGAGGGAAGAGGGATCGATTTCCTTAGAGGAAGGCTGTGCCAACGAGGGAGTTGCCGGAACAGGTGGTGCTGCGGGTTTTGCCTTAGGAGGGTTTTCAGGAATTGCTGGATTAACTTTCGAGGGAGTCTCTGACGGAGTTCCTAGGGGATTTTCTGGGGGAATTTCGGCAACAAATTCTAATCCATTCTCTGACCCCGCAAGGGATGTAGCTTCAGAGTTGGAAATATTAGTCGAGTTAAAATTAGTAGAATTACTAAAATTACTAGCATTAGCCGAGTTTGCCAAATTAATCAAATTAGCCTCAAAGTTAACTGTAGGGAGAGGATCGGGAATAATTTCAGGAATGGTTTCGGGAATGACTTCGGGAATAGCTTCTAGAACAACTTCCGGGATAGCTGGAGTCATCTTGCCATCACTAGATACTTGGTTTTCAGGAATTATCTGTTCGTTGCTCATGAATTTATCTACTGAATATCTTTTATATTAAATCTTCTCAACTTGATAGCGTCAGAATAGCTTCAGAAATTTACGGGAGAGAAAAATAATCTGCTCTACATGACTTCATACTCGATCGCTGTTACTTGAGGGCTTCTACTTGATGACTTCTACTTGGGGCTTGAAACTCAACTATTCTATAGCATTCTGCTGGGGTTGAAGAATTTTCAGGTAGATTCCTGCTGGCAGAAACCGAAAGAAAATCCCATAAATTCCGTAGATTTCCTAAAGATATTCCAATGTAATTCAACCCAACTCCAGATATTCTGACAAGCAACAAGTCTAATTTTGATCCAGAGTTTGATCCAGACAGGGAAAATTGGAGGAATTTATGGTATTCGCTAACACACAATTAACCAGCACATTACTAGGGACAGGACAGGAATTGAGCCGTTGTGCCTGTGGAGGAACTCACCTGCCTCAAGACCATTGGCAAGCTGCCGAGGGAATGCCCGACAATCCTGCCGACATGATTAATGATTTAATGCGGATGGGTTTGTACAAGCCAGAGGTGTTGGAACTAGCCAAGACCTTGACGACGATCGAGATGAAAGAAGCTCTCCTCCTCCAGCAGATTGGGGGTGGCAATCCAGAACGAGAAAATTTTTGTCGAGAATTAATCCGAGAAGCTGGGGGCTTAGATCAAGTTCTGGCGGCAGCTTTTGGGGTGAATGCCACAGAGTTTTTTGATAACACGATTCGTAGTGGTGATTTTAGTCGCCGAGAATTCATGAAGCGGGTAGTAGTGGCTGGAGCCTTGATTGCCGCAGGTAGCTGTGGACAGCAACAGTCTACGAATTCCCCCGTAGAGGCTTCCCCCAATGGGAGTACCCCGACTAATTTGGAGAAGAAAGATTTAACGATCGGGTTTATTCCCATTACCTGTGCTACGCCGATCGTTATGTCTGAACCCTTGGGCTTCTATGAAAAATACGGGCTAAATGTAACCGTGAAGAAGTTGGCAAGTTGGGCAGCGGTGAGAGATTCGGCGATCGCAGGAGAACTTGATGCTTATCATATGTTATCCCCCATGCCCATCGCCATTACCCTTGGTTTAGGTTCTGCCTCCTTCCCCATCAAACTCGCCAGTATCGAAAACATTAACGGGCAGGCGATCACCGTTGCCATGAAGCACAAGGATACAGTCAAGGAAGCCAAGGACTTTAAGGGATTCAAGATTGGGGTGCCGTTTCCCTTCTCTATGCACAATCTCCTGATCCGTTACTACCTAGCCGAAGGCGGACTAGATCCAGATCGGGATGTGCAAATTTCCCCAGTCCCGCCCCCAGACAGCGTGGCGAAAATGACCGCCGGGGAATTAGATGCCATGCTCATGCCCGATCCTTTTAATCAACGGGCGGTATTTGAAAAAGTCGGGTTTATTCACATGCTCACCAAAGACCTGTGGAATGGACATCCCTGCTGTGCCTTTGCCGCTAGTCAGCAATGGATCGACACCAACCCCAATACCTTCCGGGCGGTGAACAAAGCCATCATCGATGCCGCCGTTTATGCCGACAACCCCAGCAACCGAGAAAGCGTTGCCCAAGCATTAATTGAACGGAAGTATCTGAATCAGCCTCTGCCTGTGGTGCAAGCAGTATTAACCGGGAAATTTGAAGATGGTCTAGGGAATATCAAGGATGTGCCCGATCGCATTGGTTTTGATCCCTACCCTTGGAAGAGTTTCTCTAAATGGATTTCTTCCCAACTGGTGCGCTGGGAGCTAATGCCCAAGGACAAAGCCAATTATGACACCATTGCCCAAGATATTTTCCTCACAGATGTGGCAGCAGAACTCCAAAAGGAACTGGGGCAGACTCCCCCGGCAGAGGCAGAACGAGCCGAAAAGCTAATTTACGACAGTTTTGATCCCAAGAATCCCACTGCCTACATAGACGAACAGGTGAAACGCTTACAACGCTAGACTTGTAAATTTGAACTTGTAAATTTGAACTTGTGAGTTTGAACTTGTGGATTTGAACTTGTGTACCTTGACCACCCTACTTTTTACCTTTTACTTTCTACTTTTTACTTTATTTCACCATGATTGATAAAGCATTACCCCGCTCTCAGTCCTCCATGAAAGTACCAATTTTGAATACTAACCAGCAGGCTTTGCTCTTGTTTGTGGTGATTCTTGCGGTCTTTTTGGGCTTGTGGGAACTGGGGGCAAATCAAAAAGTTTTCCTGCCGATTATGCCCTCGGCTAGCCAAACTATCCAAGATTTCTGGTTTTGGATTTCTGACCCGTTTTTTGACAATGGCCCCAACGATCAAGGAATTGGTTTACTATTGCTGACCAGTCTCCGGCGAGTAGTTACGGGCTTTCTGATTGGCTCGGCGATCGCCATTCCCCTGGGTATTCTCATTGGTCTCTACCCCGTAGTCTCCAAAGCGGTGGATCCCTTTATCCAAATTTTGCGCCCCGTCTCTCCCCTAGCTTGGCTACCTCTGGGCTTGGCTCTCATGCGGGATTCCGAAAAAACGGCTCTGTTTGTGATTGCCATTACCAGCATTTGGCCGACGCTAATTAACACCAAGTTTGGGGTGAGCAATGTGGATCCTGCGTACCTGAATGTGGCGAAGACCCTAGGTGCTTCCCGGTGGCGGACAATTACGAAGGTGATTCTCCCGGCGGCGGCTCCCAGTATTGTGGCGGGGTTACGCATTAGCTTAGGCATTGCTTGGCTGGTAATTGTGGCGGCGGAAATTCTCTTGAGTGGAGGGATTGGCTATTTTGTCTGGAACGAGTGGAACAACCTCAAGATTACAAGTATTATCACGGCGATCTTAGTGGTGGGCTTAGTGGGTTTAATTATGGATTTCCTGTTTAGCCTCTTGCAAAGCTGGGTTTCCTTTGGTCAGAGGTCTTAGGTTAGGAGTCTTAGTTTCCAAGGCATAAATAACTCAAAACTATCTTAGAGGTCTTAACTTATGAACTATTCCGAACCAACAACTCCCTTCAGAGAAAGACAAAATACAGAAATGCTCGAAACTGCCCAGTTAGCCCAATTGTCTCTGCGAAATATTTCTAAAGTGTTTCCGGGACGCAACAGCCCGATCGACAAACTCCTAAAGCGAACCTCACCAGATTTTGTGGCGATCGCCGACATTAACCTTGATGTCACCTCCAATACCTTTGTGTCGATCATTGGGCCATCGGGCTGCGGCAAATCGACTCTGCTAAATATCATCGCTGGTTTATCTGCTCCCAGTTCTGGCTCGGTGCTGATTGATGGCAAAACCGTAGACCAGCCGGGGCCCGATCGAGGGGTAGTTTTCCAAAACTATGCCCTGATGCCGTGGATGACTGTGGCAGAAAATCTCCGGTTTGCGATCGAAACTGTTTATCCTCACTGGACTGTCACCCAACAAAAGGAAACTGTCCAGGAATACATCGCCCTAGTGGGACTACGGGGGGCAGAACGCAAACATCCCCACGAACTCTCCGGTGGGATGAAACAACGGGTAGGTATTGCTAGAGCCTTGGCGATTAATCCGCAAATTCTGCTGATGGATGAACCCTTTGGGGCGTTGGATGCCCTAACCCGGGGCTTCTTGCAGGACGAGGTGGAGCGCATTTGGGAACAGGAACGGAAAACCGTAATCCTCATTACCCACAGCATTGAAGAGGCTCTGCTCCTCTCCGACAAAATTGTGATGATGACCCGTGGCCCCAAGGCAGCGATCGCTCAGGTGTTGGATGTGCCTTTTCCCCGCCCCCGCAAACGGGAGGAGTTGGATCAATACCCCGATTATCACCGCCTAAAAACCGCCATGGAACAACATCTTTCCTACGAAACCCGCACGGTAGAAGCCTCTCGCTTACAAAAGTAGAACTGCTTCAAGAATCCTATTTACCGACATCCAATTAACACCAAAAATTAACAATAAAAATCTAAGGAGATCATCATGTCTAGTGTCGAAATTTCCCCTGTGACTACAAAACTATTAGCTGCAAAAAAACTCAAGGGCTTAACTTTTGGGGATTTAGAGCAGATTTTAGGACGGGATGAAGTTTGGATTGCTTCTTTGTTTTACCAACAATCCGCCGCTTCTGAGGAGGAGGCTAGTAAACTGCTGCACGCCTTGGATTTGGGAGAAGAACTAATCCCAGAATTAACTACCTATCCCACCAAGGGACTAGGGCCGATCGTGCCTACGGATCCTCTGATTTATCGCTTCTATGAAATTATGCAAATCTACGGAATGCCCATGAAGGAGGTGATCCAAGAAAAGTTTGGGGATGGAATTATGAGTGCGATCGATTTCACCCTAGATATTGAAAAAGAGGCTGACCCTAAGGGTGATCGAGTCAAGGTGATCATGAATGGCAAGTTTCTCTCTTACAAAAAATGGTAATTAGTTGGTAATTAGTTAACTAGTTAATTAGCAAGACTTACCCATAGAAATATTGTGTAGGGTGGGCATCGCCCACCTTTAATGTTATTTAAGATGGTCATCTAAACTGTTTAGAAAACTCTAGGAAAATTTATGAAACCAAATCAACAACAAATCGCCAAAGGAACCAAATGGCTCCCTTTTATCACCCAAGTTTTAGCATTCATCGGTCTGTATCAGGTGATTTTTAATAGTAACCTGTTATTTCACCAGTGGTTTTAGCTGCAATGATTTGGGGGGTGGAGGTTATGGATGATCACAAGTTATGATGGATACAAAAGACTATGATCTGAGAAAATAGCTATGTTGTTACAAGAACTAAAAGAACAGGTATTCAAATTACCACCCAGCGATCGACTGGAGTTAGCTAAGGCAATCTTTGAATCCCTCCAAAACCCGCCAATTCCCCAACCCTATTCCTCAGAAGCAGACTTAAACAAACGTTCTCAAGCAATTCAACGAATGCGGGGATTACTAAAGACAGATCAGCCAGCCCCAACAGATGAAGAAGTAGCAGCAATGCTAGACGATCGACGAGCGGAGAAATATCTTTAGTGAGAGTTTTAATTGATACCAATATCGCTCTAGATTTCCTGTTGCAGAGAGAACCTTTTTTTCAAGATGCCGAACTGTTGTTTCAAGAGATCAGTTCTAACCGAGTGTTTGGCTATGTTACAGCCACAACTATCACCGATATTTTTTATATTTCTCACAGACAAACCCGTAGTATCGAGCAAGCACGGCAGGCAGTTTCCGACATATTAACCGTTATGATAATTTGCCCTGTTAACCAAGCAATTTTAGAATCGGCGTTCAGATCAGGTATAGCTGACTTTGAAGATGCTATTCAGATTGCTTGCGCTGTTTCTCAAGACTTAGAAGCTATTTTGAGCCGAGATCAGCAAGGGTTTTTGAGTTCTCCTATACCTGTTTTATCAATCCACGAGTTATTACAACAGTTAAAGTAAATAAGTACAAGACTGAGAAAAGTTAGTTGGGAATTGCAGAAGATTAGAGGTTGTCTGTCGGGAAGTGGATTCCCCCGGTTATGAGTGGGGCGTGTTACAATCCTTAACAGAGCAAACATTTTTCCCAAACCTATGGCTTCTCCCTACACCACTCCACAAACCGTTATAGAATTCCCCGATCGCTTCTCTAATCACCTTCCAGACCCTAGCCAGCCCATCGATGTGGAGTTTATTGAAAAGCCAAACCCCAACTTGTTGCCGGGAGAAGGAGAGGAACTATTAGAAGACAATCCCCAAAATAAATACGACCCGGAAGCGATCGCCGCCCACTACCAACAGCGTCCTTTTGCGGTCTTAAAAAGATTTCTGAAAACCCTCCTGCCCTTGGTGTTTTTCTATATTAATTTGTGGTGGGATAAAGTTACGGATCAGCGTCAACAAAAAGAGCGCGATCGAGCCGTGCAGTTACGGAAAATTGTCACCAAATTAGGTCCTGCTTATATCAAAGTTGGGCAAGCTCTCTCCACCAGACCGGATTTGTTACCAGTAATTTTCATTGAAGAACTAAGCACTCTCCAAGACCAACTTCCCCCCTTCCCCAACAGCCTAGCCTTTCAATTTATTGAGGAAGAACTAAAAGCTAGCCCCTACGACCTCTACGCTGAAATTAGCCCCCAACCTGTTGCTGCCGCTTCCTTGGGACAGGTCTATAAAGGCAAACTCAAAACTGGGGAAACTGTTGCCATTAAAGTCCAGCGTCCCGATCTAGAGGAAAATATTGCCCTAGATATCTATATTCTCCGGGGGTTAGCGGGGTGGGCAGAGCAAAATATTCCCAGAGTTAAAAGTGATCTGGTGGGAATTATGGATGAGTTTGGGGAACGCATCTTTGAAGAATTGGACTATAGCCTTGAAGGGCGCAATGCCGAAAAGTTTGCTCGCCTCTACGGAAATTTGCCAGATATCTATGTCCCCAAGATTTATTGGGATTTTACCGACGAACGGGTATTGACCATGGAATGGATCGAAGGCACGAAGTTAACCAATATGCAGGCGATCGCCGCCCAGGGGATTGATGCTCGCCACTTGGTAGAAATGGGAGTCCAGTGTTCCCTCCGACAGTTATTAGAACACGGTTTTTTCCATGCGGATCCCCATCCGGGCAACCTGTTGGCAACCAAGGATGGTAAATTAGCCTACCTAGATTTTGGGATGATGAGTCAGGTCAAGCCCTACCAACGCTACGGCTTAATTGAGGCGGTGGTACATCTGGTCAACCGAGATTTTAGTGGCTTGGCTCAGGACTATATCAAGCTAGACTTCTTGACTCCAGAAACTGACCTCACACCGATTATTCCCGCCTTGGCTGATGTGTTTAATGATGCGTTGGGGGCGACGGTGGCAGAGTTGAATTTTAAGAGTATTACCGATAAACTCTCGAATCTGATGTACGAGTATCCGTTCCGGGTTCCAGCCTACTATGCCTTAATTATTCGATCGCTCGTCACCCTCGAAGGCATCGCCATTAATGTAGACCCCAATTTCAAGGTTCTCAGCAAAGCTTATCCCTACATTGCCAAAAGATTACTCACAGATAAATCACCCCAACTGCGAAATTCCCTCCAAGAACTCCTCTTCAAGGATGGTAGCTTTCGCTGGAATCGGTTAGAAAATCTCCTCAAAAATGCTAGTGATAGCCAAGACTACGAACTTAGTCAAGTCTTAGATCAAACGGTGGAATTTCTCTTCTCGCCCCAGGGAGATTTTATCCGGGAACAGCTAGTGGAAGAAATTATCAAGGCGGTGGATATGCAAGGGCGGAAGAATTGGGATGACTTCACCGACACTATCCGCACTAACTTGGGCATGGGTGGTAAAAAAACCGGAGCCTATCGACAGCCAGAGACTCCTTCGAGCTTAGATAATATCAAAAGAATTTGGGATATTTTGCAAACTACGCCGGGCTTTGATAGTATGCAAATTATCTCCCTACTACCCAAACTCCTCGTTAAACAAGAAACTCAACAAATGGGGCAACAAATCGCCAGTGGTTTAGCCCAGCGAGCCTTGGCAAGGGTCATTCGAGAGGTATTGGCTCCTCCAGAAAGGGATGGGAAGACGTTAGCCAATCCTCAATCTAGTCCTCAGCTAGTTTTGCCCACAAGACGTTAAGAGGTTGATGCGGGTAGAGTAGTTTTTTGTAGTAACGACTTTAGTCGCTTTTAGTTGCTAGAAACTTTTCAAACATCCTTTAAACTACTTTTTAGTGATCTAGAGACGATCGTCCCCCTTGGGTCTAGTTAACTTTGGGTATTGTGTGTATTTTGTGTACTTTTCATAATTGGAAGCGATCGCCAGAAAAGCCCCGCCTAAAATAAAAATTGGTAAGGGCAGGGTAAAGAGCTTGGCCCACTGATACACCTCTGCCAACAGAAACAACACCACAAAACTTGCTAACCAAACCTTCATGAGTTAAATTCCTCCCTAATCTTCCTGACGATTGCGAGGATCTAGGGCATCCCGTAAGCCATCTCCCAACAAGTTAAACGCTAAAACTGTGACAATAATCAACACCGAAGGCGACCAGATTAACCAAGGTTGGAGGACAAGGATCGAAGCATTGGTGGCGATCGAGAGCATATTTCCCCACGAAGGATCCGGCGGCTTAATTCCCAAGCCAATAAAACTCAATACCGATTCCGCCACAATAAACCCCGGCACTGCTAACGTTGCTGAAATAATCACGTAGGTTGCGGTTTGGGGCAGCACATGGCGGACAATGATCCGCAGAGGACTTGCCCCCATCGATCGAGCTGCTTGGACAAATTCCTGCTCCTTAATCGACAGCACCTGCCCCCGAATCACCCGTGCCAACCCCGACCAACTGACAAAGGAAGTAATCACCACAATCAACAGAAAACGTTGAGAACCACTGAGGGTAGGGGGCAACACCGCCGCTAGAGACACCAACAGGTAAATTGTGGGAATCGTCATCAGCACTTCTACCAAACGCATCAGCAGGGTATCTAACCAGCCACCAAAATAGCCAGAAATTCCCCCAATCAATAGCCCCAAGGGAAAGCTAATCAAAATCCCCACCAAACCAATACTCAAACTCACTCGACTGCCATACACCAAGCGACTAAACTGATCTCTGCCCTGCTCATCGGTTCCGAGAAGATGCAGCTTGCCTGCGCCCTCCGTTCCCAACAGATGCAGATTACTCCTAAATCCGGGGAATAGTTTCACCTCATTTATAGGCGGCGGTAGAGGTAGAGTCAGAGATAGAAATTGGTACTCAAAACCATAGGTAAATAATTTAATCGGCGAAGGTTGCGCCTGATCGACCACCAACAAGCGATCGCCCGTCTCCAGATCCGTCTTCCCTTGACTCGTGGGGTATACATGGGGCCCAAAAAACTGCCCTTGGTGTTGCCAATAAATCTGGGAGGGCGGCAGTAGAGAACCATTGGCTTCAGAAATGTAGGGATCAGAAACCGCTACAAAATCAGCGAAAATTGATACTCCATAAAAAAATATCAGGATCAAGGCTCCCAAACGGGCGATCGGGTTACGACGAAGTTTTTGCCACCAGTTCATAATCTATACAGCCCTCGATTGTAGTTTTTGATATTCCTCTTCTTGGGCTTCGTGTTCCACCACAAATACATTGGAGTAGAGATTAGAGATGATTTGTTTACCCTGTTGAGTCAAAGCTAGGTATTTTAAGCCATCTTTAATATAAGGAAACACCCCATTCCAGTAAAACTTAGAATAGTTACGGCGCAGATCTCCCGGATTTCTGTACCCCAGGGACTTATTTACCCCAGTTTCTTCAAATTCATAATACAATGCGCCAATTTTTTTCAGGTAGCGGGGATCACTCAACTGGCCGATCAGGTCTGAAGCCCGGACTAAACCGGCATAATCCACCGTATCTTGATGATCTTCCTTGTTGGGGACGGGGAATCTGGTTAACTCAATACTGCGTTTGATCAACTCGGCATCAATGAGTTTGTGTCCCCCAAAGCGCTCATCAATAAAGAGTTTCCCTCGATCGACATGGTAGGGAGTCAACGCCGCATCGGACGCACCGGGGGGTAGATGCACCATATCTCCATCTAAGCCCGTGGCATAAAGTCTTTCAATATCCCGATCCTGACGGCATACCCCCTTAACATAGCCAATATCATGACAGATCAGGGCAATAATAAAATGCAGCCAATCTTCGCAGGAGACACCCCCTTCCCGGATATGTTTTCCCCGCAGCACTTCCTGCCCCACGAGGGTAACAAGAATGGAATGTTCGACATTGTGATACAAGGCATCGCTGTTAGAAATATTTTCCATGCCCATATTGCCCGCCCAAGCAATAATATCTGCATAGTCTGGCTTGTAGCCCCCGTAGGTACGGCGATAACCTTCTCGTAACTTTTGAACAAAGGAATCAATGAGAATTTCCGTGGCGTTGAAAAACATAGTTGCTACTTGCTCCTAGTGGCTACGTTTGCTGGGCTGAGAATTAGTTAAAAAGGGTTATTTAATTCTGGTTTTGATGCACTGGGGCTGAGTTTAAATTATATTTTTAGAAAAGGAAATTACCGGAAATTGGAGAGATAGATATCTTATTGATGTAGGTTTTATTATAGTTTTTTTTATGATAACAGATGCAAGGAAATCGTTACGGATTGGGTCTTATTAATCAAGAATTCACCACATCAAAAACCATGAATAATTCTACAATCCTCCTGTAGCCAAGCCTTATCAAGCCCCTTCTCCTCAATCCATCAATCGATAAAGCAACTTAAGACAAAAACTCAATCCTAATAATCTAGCATTACCATTTCCGAAATTGGGGAGTCCGTCATTGCTGCATCGAGGAGGATATCTGCCCCAAAGCGCACGGCATCGGTGCAGGGTAGCCCTGTGGAGGCTTGAGTATAGGCAATAACTTCGAGGGCAGTTAATTCATCGAGGAGGGCAGTGTTGAGGGCGATCGCCTTGACTCTAGCTCCCATCGCTACAGTTTCGTAGAGTTTAATCACCTCTGGCAGGGGCGGAATCCTGAAGTCTGGATGGTCTTTAATATGCTCCTGTCCCCAACGATGGGCAAGAATCAGGGCTGTGGGTTGGCTACCCCGGAGGAGAGGCAGAGTAGCGGTGGAACCGGGATGGAGGAGGGAACCCTGACCTTCAATGATAATCACATCTTGACCCTCACCTTCCTTGAGAACCAACTGCTCTACGGCTCCTGCTGCAAAGTCTACCCGCACCGCATCCAAGGCAATCCCTGTCCCTGCAATCATGATGCCAGCCTGCCCCGTTGCCACAAATTTTGATTTTAAGCCCTGACCTTGGGCAGTTTTGTGGAGTTCCAAACTTGTGGACATCTTGCCGATCGCCATATCCGTACCGACAGTTAAAATCCGCCTACAGGATAAACTTTGAGCTTTTCCCTTGCCAATTCCTAGGTTGGCTGGCTCTTGACGCACATCCCAGATCCACTGTCCGGGCTGGAGGAAAGTAGCTAATTCTGGGTCTTGGGCAAGGGGCGTATGCAAACCATTAACCACCGAAAGCCCAGCCACGATCGCCGTTTTTAATTCCTGTCGCCAAGCCTCTGGAAAAGCTCCACCAGAAGGTGCAATCCCAATTACTAAAATATCGGGTTGATAAGCCAAGGCTGCCGCCACGGATTCGACGATCGGAGCCTGACTATTTACCCCAGTCTTAATCCCTGTCAACTCTGATAAAGACTCACCCACGGAATCTCGATCAATTACTACCACCGTCTGACAAGGACTATAGCGGAGCAAAGATAACCCCGTCTTCCCTCGATCGCCTTTGATCCCTCCGTGGAGAAGTAGGGCTATTTTGTGGTCGGTGTTTATTTTATTCATCTTCTAAGTAGATCGCCACCCTGCTGCTGTTAAATGCTGTTACTAAATAATAACTATTGGCAATTATAAAGATAACTGGCATCAGGCGATAACTTGATCCAAATTAAAAGCAACAGGGCGCAGTTTTTAGACTCCACACCCCGCTCTCGATCGCTCCTACAAAATCAATGCAAAATTGATAAGAATATTGATGGAAAAATTAGCAAAAATTAGATTTCGCCCCGAATTTCTTCCACAATCCCATCCCGGAGCAAAATATCTACATTGGTTTTTAAGACTAAGTTGTCGCCTACCTTCACCGTAAACATACTTTCCATCTGCCCTGTGCCGACTTCCTGCCCCAGTTCCAAGAGTTGAATTTGCTGGAGTTGTTGGAGCATTTGATTTTTTTGGTTCAAGAGATCGCCCTTACCTTGGTTGACCTGAGCTTGAATGTTTTCGATCTGCTGCACCATCTGGGGGCCGGGGGGCTGGATACCAGTTTTTTGGAGTTCAGAAATAGCTCTCTGCCCTTGCATATCTAACTGTTGCAACTGGAGATCAATTTGTTCTACCTGTTGCTGGAGTTGCTGTTGAAAATCTTCTTTCCAGCGGGGTGTAACGACAGATTTGATATTGACAACCCGTTTGAGAGATAGCTGTGATTTATTGTCTTCCATATTTATTGTCTTCCAGATTGAACATTAACAACCCATTTGCGGGATAGCAGTAATTTATTAACCTAGGGGTAATTAATTTATTCCTAGGAGCAAGGGATTAGTGAGTTATACCTGCCGGATCAAGATTATCGCAAATTTGTCCTTTCCTGATCTGGCAGTTTAGATATTCAACAAAAAATTAAGCAAGAATTTTCCCTAAGACTCAGGATGAGACTAAGCTCGTTTACTGGAACATTTCGGTGATTATTGGCTGATAGTGGTCGGTGATCACTGGACGGCGGGTTTTTAATGTCTGGGTTAACATCCCATTTTCCATGGTGAAAGGTTCAGTAATTAGCCGAAATACACCGATCCGATCGTCTGCCCGATAGCCGGGGCGATTTTTCACTTCTCGGTTGAGTTCTTGGCGAAATAAATCTTGAATAGGCTTACTAGGTAAATCTTCTGGGAGTTGCAAACTCAGATTTTGCTGGGTGATCCAGAGTTTCAGAGCATCTTGGTTAGGGACAATTAAAGCCCCCAGGGAACGTTGATCCTGCCCAACGAGCATAATTTGGTCAATGTAGGGACTGCGGAGACAGGCATCTTCAATAGGGAGGGGTTCAATATTTTCGCCATTGGTGAGGACGATCGTATCCTTGGCTCTGCCAGTAATCACAATATCTCCGGCGGGAGTCAGCATTCCTAAATCCCCAGAATTAAACCAACCTTGGGGGTCGATTGCTGCCTTGGTTGCTTCTGGGTTTTGATAGTAGCCCCGCATAATCTGGGGGCCCCGGAGTAGCACTAAGCCCTTGGCTCCTCTGGGCAAAGATTCCCTAGTTTCTGGATCCACAATCTTAATTTCTGTACCCGGCAGGGGTAGCCCCGAAGCTCCTCGTAAATTGTGCCAAGGTCGCCGCACGTGGGTTACAGGGGAAGTTTCTGTTAAACCATAGCCGACAACGATCGGGAAACCAATAGTTTCAAAGAAATCCTCTAGGTGCATGGCAAGGGAACCACCACCACTTACGGCAATTTTCACCCTGCCCCCGGTTGCTTCCAAGATTTTTTTGTAGACAATCACTTTCCCCAACCTATGCAAAGGAGCTAATAAGGCTGCTTTCAAGCTCGCCCCTAGTTTCTCCGTCATGGTGGGGTTGAGATGATTGAGGTCTAATCCCGTAGCCAACCGTTTGGCTTTGATATAGCTCTGGCTCCACCCAAAGAAGGTACTAACTAATTTTTGCTTATTGGCTGGTTGCTCCCGTAGCTGGCGTTGGACTCCTTCATAGATATTTTCCCAGAGGCGGGGGACACCTACCATCAGGTGGGGACGGTACTTTTTCAGATCAGCCTTGATGTGGCGGATATTGGTATAGATTTGGGTGCAGCCTTGGGAGAGAACAAAATATTCACAGGCCCGTTCGTAGGAATGCCAACTGGGGAGAATGCTCACAAAGAGATCCCCCGGCTGAAGAATAATCGTCCCCCCAAAGGTATTAACTTGGTGGAGTAAGTTGCCGTGGGTTAACATGACGCTCTTGGGTTGCCCTCCTGTGCCGGAAGTGTAGATCAAAGTGGCAAGGGTAGATCGATCGGCCATGGTGAGTTGGAGGGGATAATTTTTCCCAGCGGTCATGAGTTGAGAAAAATTCAACACCTTAATTGATAAATCTTTGAGGTCTTCCGGGATCTCCTCTTCCGTGAGCAGCACTACCAAACTCAAGGGGAAATCTAGTAGCTCTGGTAGCAATTTCTTCAAGGTTTTTAGATCCTCTACCACCAGAGAAGTACTGCCGCTATTTGTCAAAATGTATAGTAGCTCGGCTCGATCGGCCTGGGAACTCCGCACCGCATTCACTGCCCCCGCCGCCATAATCCCCTGATCGGCAATGAACCAACGGGCGCTGTTATCCGCAAACAAAGCAATCCGTGGGGGAATCTGGGGATCATTTGCTGTCAGGTCAAATCCACTAGCCTGTAATCCGGCAGCAAACTGGCAGATCTGTTGCCACATTTCCCGGAAGGTAATCTGCATAGGGTGAGCATTGTGATTATCGAGGAGCGCGGTTATCTCTGGAAATTTGTCTGCTGCACTCTGCCAAACTTGGGAAAGACACTGGGCGGTTTTATAGGTAGCAATCAGATTCCGAAAGTTAGCTTGTTCTTCGGGGTATTGACTGAGGGCATGGAAATCAATGATGGTTTGGGGTAGGGATGAAGATGACATGATAGTTAAATGGGTTATAAAGAATTTCGATTAAAAATTTCCACCGGATTGATCGACTCTGCTAGGGCAAAACCAAAAATCTGACTGTAAAAATATAATTCGCCTTCTAGGGTGCGTTTAATATTTTCTGCCTTGCGAAAGCCATGCTGTTCTTCGGGATAAGCCACATAGGCGACGGGTAAACCTTTTTGTTTGAGAGCATCTACCATCATCTCCGCTTGGTTGGGGGGGACGACCTTATCTTCTAAGCCTTGGAAAAAAATCACGGGACAGGCGAGGCGATCGACAGCATGGATGGGCGATCGATCCACATAGAGTTGCTTTTGTTTTGGATAGGCTCCGATCAGGCGATCGAGATAGCGGGCTTCAAACTTGTGGGTATCCGTAGCGAGAGCCTCTAGGTCACTCACCCCGTAGTAACTAGCTCCCGCTCGGAAAGTATCCCGAAAAGTCAAGGCGGCTAAAGTAGTAAATCCTCCAGCACTGCCCCCGGCGATCGCTAGTTTTGCGGGATCAACTAAACCCTGAGCTACCAGATATTTG
>JAIMKT010000064.1:0-1951 GCA_020692245.1 Microcoleus sp. GA_180221_E-2-1-MAG-45_12 | reverse complement strand
TACAGTCATCCACATCGACAATGCCCCATTGACCATCCAAGCGCAGACGGTAATCTCTGCCATAGCCCGTGCTGCCGCCATAGTTGACATCCAACACTGCAAACCCACGAGAAGTCCAGTATTGAATCCTGAGACTAAAACTACTGGTAGTTGCTGCCGTGGGGCCACCATGACTTTTGACAATTAAGGGCGGTTTTTCACCAGCGGGGGCGGTGTAGTCGGGATTGTGGGGCGGGTAATAGAATCCGTAGGCAGTTAAGCCCTGTTCCGTGGGGAAGGCGATCGCCTCTGGCACCGAGAAATAACTACTATCTACCTCGACTCGGCTAGATTCTCGAATTACTCTAGATTCCAAGGTTAACAAGTTCATGGTTACTAGGGCGGTAGGCAGGGTAGCAGAACCACCGAGGAACACTGCTTGGGAACTTGTCACCCGTAACCCGGAAATATCTGTGTAGGGAGTCTCAAGGGTAGTTAATTCTTGGGTTTGGATATTAAGTTTCCCTAGATGCCATAAACCATTTTGTTTGTAGCTACAGAGAATTTCTTGAGCAGAAATAAAGCCGTAGGTTTTCATGCCAAAGACCCACTGGGGCAGGGCAAATTCGGCATCCATGGGGCAAATAGCCGTGATTTCTCCTTGGCGCCAACGGTAGAGATTCCACCAATTGGATTGATCGCTCACGAAGTACAAATTGCCATCAAGTCCCCACTCTGGCTGAAACACCGATTCATCAATGCCCCCCGCTATTACCTGTGCTTGGGATAAATTTCCCTCTAGGTCGATCGCTGCTACCCATAACTGGGTGTTGTACCAAGGCAGATCCGGGTGTTGCCAAGATAACCAAGCTAGAGATTTACCATCTGGACTCAGGGCGGGGGAAGAATAAAAATCTTGTCCGGCGGCGAGAATTTGCTGACCTAGGTTTTCAAGATGGTCGCCGGGATCGTGATCTGGTTGGGGATTTTTGAGATCGATCGCCACCAAGGTATTAATGGGTTCTCCCTCTGCGCTGTGATCTTCTCGGACAGCAATCAAGCACTGGCGGTGTCGATCGACCAATAGATCTGCGTAGCGATAATTTCCGGCGGCGGTTAAGGGGACAGGTTCCGGCTGGCTCCCCGATGATGATAAATCTACAGATAATTGATAAATTCTTTGGTCGGCAAAATTCACAAAATAGACCACGCCCTGATCCACGGTGAACGCTCCGCCCCCATACTCATGGACTCTCGATCGGACATTGAAAGGTGCAGGCAAAATATCGAGGATTTCCCCTTGGCTGGTTTGACAAACTAGAGCATTTCTGCCCCCCTCGGCGGGTCTGCCCTCTGTCCAGTAGATTGTCTCTCCATCCACTTCTATCTGCCCCAAGCCAATGCTGCCACCCACGATCAGGGCTGCGGTAATGGGCGATCGCCACGAGCCATAACTAGCAATTTCTCTATCTGTTTTATCGATTTTATCCATCACAAAATCCCCATCCAAATTCCCGGCTAATTCACATCTCAACTAAAATCAATGTAGACCGATCGTTTGACCTAAGGCAAGTCTAGGGGGCAATTTTTTAACTGGTCTAGGAACTAGGACTTGTTTTGGTGAATATGTTGGGATATTTTTTAGGGTGGGCTAGAGGCGGGAGAGGATGGTGGAGCCAAGGGGATGTTGCCGGAGCCGAGTGTCGGGTAGCCCCGCAGCAAGGGCGGTTTGGTAGAAGCGGGTCACGTTAGATAAAACCGTTTGAGTATTAGGATGATCTTCACCTAGGCTCCCATAAAATATCTCTAATGCTTGCAAGTACAGGGGTTCTGCTGCTGCATACTTCCCTTGAGCTTCGTACAACAAAGCTAGATTGTGGAGGTTAATAGCTAAGCTGGGATGGTTGGGGGAGAGGCTGGCTCGATCGATCTCCAAGGCTTCCAAGAACCGGGTTTCTGCCTCTGCATACTT
>JAIMKT010000003.1:97358-105093 GCA_020692245.1 Microcoleus sp. GA_180221_E-2-1-MAG-45_12 | reverse complement strand
TTTCTGCCCTTGGGCTCAAACTTAACTGGAACTGTGGGGGGGACGATCGCCACAGGGATGACTAGTAGTTGGCGGCAACGTTACGGCGGGGTGCGGGATTTGCTGTTGGGAATTTCCTTCCTCCGAGCCGATGGGGAACTTGCCAAAGCTGGGGGCAGAGTGGTGAAAAATGTGGCTGGTTACGACCTGATGAAGCTGTTCACGGGTTCCTACGGCACTTTAGGGATACTAACTCAGGCAACTTTTCGAGTTTATCCCCTGCCCGAAGCCTCAACTACCCTGCTCTGTACCGGAGACTTAACTGGAATTACTGCCACCGTCCAAACCTTCTTAAATTCTGCCCTCACTCCCACTAGTTGCGATCTCATCTCTCCCCGCTTGGCTCAGGAATTAGGAGGCGAAAAGCATCTAGGTTTATTGGTGAGATTTCAAAGCATTCCTGCCAGTGTCCAAGAGCAGAGTAGTCGCCTCACGGAACTTGCCACCGCCCACAGCCTCAAGGTGATGAATTTTGCAGACACTAACGAATCTTCTCTATGGCAAGACTTAACAAAACAAATCTTCCCTAATACTCAAATACCGACCCTTACCTGCAAAATAGGTATACTCCCCACTGCTGCCCCCCAATTATTACAATCCTTACATAACCTAGATAATTCTAGTCTCGGCTGTATTCATGCTAGTAGCGGCGTGGGCTGGCTAAATCTCGATCCGGCGATAATTTCTCCAGAAATCCTCCAGAAAATTCGCCATCAATGCCAAGATTCCCAAGGTTATCTCAGTTTATTAGCAGCACCAACGGATTATAAAAAACAATTAGATGTGTGGGGTTATCATGGCAATGCTCTAGAAATCATGGAAAAACTCAAACAACAATTTGATCCCCAATCTATTCTCAGTCCTCAACGTTTTGTAGGCAATATTTAAAATAAAAAATCAATAAAAATGAAATGTTTTCCTATACAGAAGTTTTCTCAGACTCGATCGCTAATAACCTAATTTCTATCCTTTGATTAAGCACACCAGCAATTTTTTGCAACATTGAGAGAGAATGTCCATCATAGTCGGCATCTTCAAGCCTTGCGATCGCTGATTGCTTTGTGCCAATGAGATCGGCAAGTTCTTTTTGAGTTAGTCCTCTTGTAGTTCTTGCTTCATAAATAAGCTGGGCAACTACCGCATTTAGGGAAGCTTCCCTTACCATCTCGGCAATTTCAGGATCATTATTTGTCAAACCATCAATAATTTTCAATGCATCTCTAGTTTTAACCATCATCTACTTCCTCTTGATAAGTATGGATATTTGGATTTTCCTCAAATTGACTTTTACGTTTAATTGCCCTGTCAATATCTATAATAGGAACTTTATCACTGTCCTTAATAATTGCATGAGTGAGAATTGCTACATTTTGACCATAAAAAAAGTACAAAATACGATATTGAACATTGATATGCTTGGCTCGAAGTTCATAGATTCCATCCCGCAGATAATCTGCTGCTGGTCGTCTCAACTCATATCCTGTATTAGCAAGTTGCCGAATCTTCGCAACACAATTGGCATAGCCTTTTTTATCTTGTTTCAGAAGAGTTTTCAGCCATTCGAGAACGGGAACTTTCCCAGTATCATCTTGATAGAAAATAATTTGCGCTTCCGGCACATTTACCCCTAATCTAAATTTAGCTATATCATATCACAATATTGTTATACAAAATAAAATATGCAAACCGAACCCAGACCTCTTAAATTATCCACTGATCTCCAAAGTAATAACTATTCACCTAGTTTTGATTCTAGTAATCCCCCCGATGCCAAGCTGATTGATACCTGCGTTCATTGTGGATTTTGTTTGTCTACTTGTCCTAGCTATCGAGTGATTGGCAAAGAAACCGATTCCCCACGGGGCAGAATTTATTTGATGGATGCCATTAATGAGGGTGAAATTCCCCTCTCTCCAGCAATCGCCCAACATTTTGATACCTGCTTGGGTTGCCTGGCCTGTGTCACCACCTGCCCTTCAGGGGTGAAGTATGACCAATTAATCGCTGCCACTCGATCGCAAGTGGAGCGGAACCATCCCCGCCAGCCTTTGGATAAGTTGTACCGGAGTTTTATTTTTAATTTATTCCCCTATCCCAATCGCTTGAGATTTCTGTTAGTCCCCTTATTTTTCTATCAAAAGCTGGGATTGCAAAACCTAGTCAAAGCTACGGGACTACTCAAGAAAATATCGCCTAGACTAGCGGGGATGGAAGGAAATCTGCCCAGCTTGACCTTTGATGCTTTTCAGGAAAAATTACCCGGTGTCTTCCCGGCAGTGGGGGAGAAACGCTATCGAGTGGGGATGATTTTGGGCTGTGTGCAACGCCTGTTTTTTAACCCTGTGAATGAGGCGACTTTGCGGGTATTAACTGCTAATGGTTGCGAGGTGGTGATTCCCCGGAGTCAGGGGTGCTGTGCAGCGTTGCCAGAACATCAAGGGCAAAGGGAGCAGGCGCAGGATTTAGCTAGGAAAATGATCGATAGTTTTGCGGATACTGAGGTGGATGCAATTATTATCAATGCGGCGGGCTGTGGGCATACCTTGAAGGAATATCATCACATTTTGGCGGACGATCGAGACTACACTGAGAAAGCTCTGGAATTTAGCAAGAAAGTAAAAGATGTGCAGGAATTTTTAGCAGAAGTAGGTTTAACCACAAAGTTATCACCCTTAACTCCCGTGAATGATGCCGGAGAAGTGGAAAAGCTCTCGATCGTCTATCAGGATGCTTGCCATTTACTCCACGGGCAGAAAATTAGTGTCCAACCCCGGAACTTACTGAAACAGATTCCCGGTGTCGAGTTGAAAGAACCCGTAGATGCAGCGCTCTGTTGTGGCAGTGCCGGGGTTTACAATATGCTCCAACCAGAAGTTGCCGAAGAACTGGGGGAACAAAAGGTCACAAATTTATTAAACACGGGGGCGGTGTTAATTGCTTCGGCGAATCCGGGTTGTACCTTACAAATCAGCAAACATCTCCAAGAGCAGGGCAGCAAAGTTGCGATCATGCACCCGATCGAACTTCTTGATTACTCCATCCGGGGGAAACAGTTATCAGTGAACAAGGAGGTAAGGGGAGGTACAGGGAGGTAGAGGAGGTACAGGGAAGGGAGGTGAATTAAAGCCTTGTTAATGCCAATTTTTAGTCCATGGATTCTAAGATGAGAATTGCTGAATAAAAATACTTGATACTTGATGCTTGATGATTAATACTTGATAACTGTTCACTGATAACTGATAACTGACAAAACATGGCTGCTGAAAAAAAATCTTTGCCTAGGAACACTTCGATCGAAGGGAATTCTGTTTCATCTCCCGCAGGAACTCTGACCCTAGGGCAGAAACTTGATAAATTTCGGCAGTCTTACCCCGATTTAATTTTTATTCTCTCCCTGTGGTTTTGGAGTCGGTTATTAATTTTGGTGATCATGGTGGGAGTTGCGCCCTTGTTGCCAGAGCAGCCCGGTGTGATTCCAGTGTTTGGGGATTGGAGTGTTTTCGCCGCTTGGGATAGTGATTTTTATCGCCAGATTGCCCAACAGGGTTATAGTTTTATTCCCGATAGTAATCAACACCATTCCGTTGCTTTCTTTCCCCTCTATCCCCTCCTAGCCAAGGCTTTAACCTTCATCGGTATCAAGTTTCGGCATGGGGCAGTGTTAGTGAATAATGGGGCTTTTTTGGGGACGATCGTCTGTCTGTTTTATTGGATGAAATCCCAGTATGGCGGGAATGCTGCTCGATGGATTGTAGCGGTGTTGGCTTTGTGTCCCCTGTCTTTGTACGGGACGGTGATTTATACCGAAGGTTTGTATCTTTTTGTAAGTACCTTGTCTCTGTGGAGTTTTGAAAGTCGGCAATACCTAGGGACGGCTTGGTGGGGAGCTTTGGCAACGGCTACTAGACCGACGGGGGTAGCCTTGATTCCGGCGTTGTTATTGGTTTCTCTGAAAGAAAAACGGGGGCTGGGGGCGATCGCTGCTAGCTTGGCAACGGGGGCAGGGATTGGGGCGTTTAGTTTGTATTGTTGGTGGAAATTTCAAGAGCCGTTAGCATTTTTTGCAGCCCAGAGGAGTTGGCGACCAGATTTGGGGTTCGATCGCAACGGTTGGCTCCACATGTTCATGGAAATTATTGTCGGCTGGGACAACTGGAAAACCTTCACCCTAGTTAATCCCCTCCATCCCCTAATTTTTGCACTTACTTTCCTCACTGGGCTGGCTCTCTGGTGGAAACGTCGGCACTTACCTGCGAGTATCCTCGGCTATAGTTCCCTTGTTTTAGGGTTGATCCTCTGGCTTTTGGGGGGCGATGCTTTTTTGAATATTCTCATGAGTTTGGGGGGAGGCTATCTCCTGTGGATCAAGCGTCATCAACTCAGCCTAGTGGTGCTTACTTACGGTTTCTGTGGCTTGGGCTTAATCCTTGCTTCTGGCAGCACGATTTCGGTGAACCGGATCAGTTATGGGATTATTTCCCTATCGATCGCCACGGGACTCTGGCTCAGCGATCGACCCTTCAAAAATCTTTGGGGAGGATATATTTTCCTCAGTTGGTTCGGGATAGTCCTAGCAACTTTTGCCCTGCGGTTTGCCCGGAATCTCTGGGTTGCCTAAAAACCTTATTTCGTGTAAGTCATAAACCACTTAATTAGTCCGATAGTCAGCGATCGCCGTCCCCATCTGAAGAATCTCTGCCTCATGGCTTTCATCTCGCCACGGCTCTTGGCGGGCAGCAGTTTGCCAACTTTGGAGGGAAGGGAGGGAAAGGAGACGGTGAACGTAGGCTAGGGCTGGTTCACTCAGGTGGAGGTCGTAGGTTTGGACTCGAAAGGCGACTGGAGCAAAGAACGCATCCACGGCGGTAAATTTCGTCCCCGCCAAGAAGTTGCCACCAAAACGAGTTAAGCCCTGATTCCATAGCTCATCAAGGCGATCGAGGTCTTTTTGCAGAGCTGGAGATATTTCCCTCAGTTGGACTCGTAGACCACAATGCATAGAACACTGCTGACGCAAAGCCTCGAACCCAGAATGCATCTCTGCCGTTGCTGATCTCGCCCAAGCCCTCGCTGCCCGGTCTGCTGGCCAAACTCCTTGGTGCTGCTCTGCCAGATACTCCACGATCGCCAAGGAATCCCAAACGACTAACTCCCCATCATGGAGGCAAGGCACTCTGCCATTGGGAGAAAAAGTCCGAAAGGTTGACCAGTTGGAACCTGCCTCAAAGGGGAAGAGCTTTTCAGTGAAAGGAATCCCTAATTCTTGCATCAAGACCCAAGGGCGCAAAGACCAAGACGAATAGATTTTATTGGCGATGTAGAGGATATACATAGTGAAGTGGAATTTAGTTGCGTTATTTTGGTGATTTCTACTATAATTAAAAGAAACTTAACCCCCTATCACCATGATCACGGAAGACCAACAACTAACAGTGCAGCCAGAGGACTACAGTCTGCTGACGGATCTTTACCAATTGACAATGGCAGCGTGTTACCTAGGGGAAGGAATGGCGGAACAACGGGCAAGTTTTGAAATCTTTGTTCGCCGCTTACCTGCTGGCTATGGGTATTTAATTGCCATGGGGTTAGCCCAAGCCCTTGATTACCTAAATAAGTTTAATTTTACGTCATCGCAGATCAAAGCTCTCCAAGATACGGAAATTTTTCAAGATGCACCCTCTGGGTTTTGGTCGCTCCTAGGACAGGGGAAATTTACGGGGGATGTGTGGGCAGTGCCGGAAGGAACGGCGGTATTTGCCAATGAACCGATCCTACGGGTGGAAGCTCCTCTATGGCAGGCGCAACTGGTGGAAACCTATCTATTAAATACAATTAACTATCAAACCCTGATTGCCACAAGGGCAGCGAGAATGCGGCAGGCGGCGGGGGAGGAGGCGGTGTTGTTGGAATTTGGAACACGGCGGGCGTTTAGTCCCCAGGGGGCAGTGTGGGCAGCAAGGGCAGCGATCGCTGGGGGCATGAATGGCACGTCTAATGTTTTGGCAGCATTGCAACTAGGCAGAAAACCCGTAGGCACGATCGCTCATGCGTTGATTATGGCGATCGCCTCCCAATCGGGAACAGAAATGGATGCTTTCCACGCCTTCCAACGTTATTTTCCCCAAGGCTCCCTGTTGATTGATACCTACGATCCCCTCGAAGCAGCCCGAAAACTTGCCGCCGCCGTTAATGCGGGAACCATGCCCCTCGGTGGAGTACGGATTGACTCTGGGAATCTGGGAGAACTTGCTCACCAAGTCCAGGCCCTCCTGCCAGATGTGCCAATTTTTGCCAGTGGGGATTTAGATGAGTGGGAAATTAGCAAACTCCGAGCTGCCCATGCTCCCATTACAGGTTATGGTATCGGCACAAAGTTGGTGACAGGAACTCCAGTAAATGGGGTGTATAAGCTGGTGGAAATTAACGGCACTCCGGTGATGAAGGAATCGAGTGGGAAGATCACTTTTCCGGGCAGAAAGCAGGTATGGCGCAGGTTCCGAGGGGGAAAAATGGAGGTCGATCGCTTGGGTCTAATCACTGAAACCCCTGAGTATGCTTCAACTTCCTTCCCCAATTTAGCTCTAGATGATCTTGAAAATCATGTCCAAAATTCCCCCACAAATTTCCCAGAAGCGATACCTTTATTAAAACTGGTCTATCATCAAGGGCAACTCTTAGCAGAGCCGGAAAGTCTAGCAACTATCAGCCAAAGAACTAGTACCTCGGTAGCGAGTTTGCCCCCGGAGGTTTGCACCCTAGACAATCCCCAAGCTCCCACCATTGAAATTTCCCCAGCCCTAGAAGCCTTGGTGCGAAAAACTCAAAAATCTCTCGTGTTTGCCTAGCTTATCAGGGCGCAAAATAAAGGGCTTAAAATAGAGGGTGCAAAGCCTTACGCCCTACAGAAGTTTCCATTGGGATCAGATTGGATCAGAAATTTTCAGAATTTATTGAAATAGTATTAGCTAGTCAAAATTATCAAAATAGCTCAAAGCTCATGAATTATTCCCCTTTGCTGCCCGTGCTACCAAAAGCTAACCATCGCATTGCCCTATTTGGCACTAGTGCCGATCCCCCTACGGCAGGACATCAAGAAATTTGTCGTTGGCTGGGGCAACACTACGACTGGGTAGCGGTGTGGGCTTCCGATAATCCCTTTAAGTCGCATCAAACTCCCCTTGCCCATCGATCGACCATGCTGAAATTACTATTAGAGGATTTGCGATCGCCCGGTAAGTACGGAGATGCAGGATTTAATGCCGAATTTCATGCTCAACTCCACCCTGTCCTGAATATTGACCTCTACCAAGAACTAAGTAGCCCCCGGACTCTAGAAACCGTCACCAAGGCTCGGCAACTCTGGGGAGAAGAACCCGACTTAACCCTAGTCATTGGAGCCGATCTAATTCCCCAACTCCCCCGGTGGTATCGTATTGAAGATTTGTTACAACAAGTGCAAATTTTAGTAATTCCCCGGTCAGGATATTCCTTAGAAGAGCAGGATTTACAGGAATTAAAATCCCTAGGTGGCAGGATCGCGATCGCCCATGTTCATCCCCCCGGAGTTTCTTCCACCGATTACCGTAATTCTGGGGACAATCGCACCATCACGCCCCCCGTTGCTGCCTACATTAACCAAGAAAACCTCTACCCATGTCAGAACCTAGCCTAAAACCAATGCCGAAAACTGCCAATT
>JAIMKT010000003.1:69946-97352 GCA_020692245.1 Microcoleus sp. GA_180221_E-2-1-MAG-45_12 | reverse complement strand
ATTTTAAAGTAGGGGTAGACAATGTAATTTTTTCTGTGGATATTCCCGAAAATCGTCTCCTTGTCCTTTTGGTACGCCGCCATGAAGCCCCCTATGCGGATACATGGAGCCTGCCGGGGACTCTGGTTCGAGAAGCGGAATCCTTGGAAGGGGCTGCCCATCGGATATTGGCGGAGAAAATTCAAGTCAAAAATCTCTACCTAGAGCAACTCTACACCTTTGGGGATCCGGGACGGGATCCACGGGAAGCCCCAGAAAGCTATGGAGTCCGCTATCTCTCAGTGAGTTATTTTGCCCTTGTCCGGTTTGAAGATGCTCAATTGATCAGCGATCGCCACCGAAAAATCATCTGGTATCCCATCCAAGAAGTTCCCCAATTAGCCTTTGATCATAACCAAATTCTGGACTATGGCTATCGTCGTCTGCGAAACAAATTGGAGTACAGTCCCGTAGCCTTTGATGTATTGCCAGAATACTTTACCTTGAGTGATTTATACCAACTTTATACTACGGTGTTAGGCGAAGGTTTCTCAGATTATTCCAACTTTAGAACCCGTTTAATTAAATTAGGTTTTCTCTTAGATACAGGCTTAAAAGTTACGCGGGGGGCTGGTCGTCCGGCTAGTTTGTATCGTTTTGATTCTGAAGCTTTTGCTCCTTTTAAGAATAAACCTCTAGTATTTATTTAAAACTCTTAAGTTTTAATTGAATTAAACAATAATTGCAATAATAATTGAGGCTTAGTTAATGGTTAAGAAAAAAGAAAATCTCAATCAAACAGAACGCATTGAACGAGCTATTGTTTACACCTTCAAAGACAAGGATTTGATGTGGAAAGCTCTGAAGCATCACTCCTCGGCTCATAGTAAATTTAGCCCCGATGATCATAACCGGAAGTTGGCATTTTTAGGAGAAGCTGTAACTGGATTATTGGCGAGCGATCGCAAGTTTGCAGTTCCCAATTTACCTACAGATTTCTTGGCAGTTAAAATCTTGGGGGAAGTGGGGAAGCATTTACATTTAGATGAGTTTATTAAACTAGGTGGGACTACGGCTAATCAAAACCTTGAAGGTATTAGTAATAAAATTGTTGGGGAGGCAGTGGCAGCAATGTTTGGGGCAGTTTATCTAGATTTAAATCGGGATATTTATCAAGTAAAAGAATGGTTTCTCAAGAAACTTTTGCCGACTCTGAAAATTAATACTACAGGGACAAAAACCCAGAAAGGTTATGAAAATTTTGAGCAGTTGGGATCGGCAGTATTACATTTAATTGTGACAGATTATTTGGTCGATCGATTCCCGACTCTGAAGGAAACTGATCTGGCGGGGATTCGGGGGGGATGTAGTGAACAAATGTTAGAAGCAAGTAAGTTAGACACGGAATTTTTGGGGCAAATGTATAACAATAATGACTTTTCCGCCCTGAGAGATAGTTTAATTAATTCTTTATCTTAAACCTTGTCTTAACTCTCTATTTTAAGGCAACTATAACGGTAATAACTAATATATGAAAATTGCGATCGCCCAGCTTAACCCGACTATTGGTGATTTAATTAATAACAGTAACCAAATTCTTCAAGCCGCTCAACAAGTTGCCGATCAAGGCGTAGATTTATTACTCACTCCTGAATTATCTTTGTGTGGCTACCCTCCTAGGGATTTGCTCCTTAAATCTAGTTTTCTATCCGCAATGGCAGAGCAATTAGCTACATTAGCCAGTCAATTACCTCCCGATTTATATGTGTTGGTCGGGACAATTCAACCCAATTCTGAGGCGGCTATTAAAGGGCAGAAACCATTATTTAATAGTGTGGCTTGTTTGTATCAAGGACAGATTCAAGAATACTTTCATAAAAGACTTTTACCTACCTACGATGTTTTTGATGAAGATCGGTATTTTGCGCCCGGAGAAAAAACAGGTATTTTATGCATGGTCGATCGATCCCAGAGGTCAAGCTCAAAATCAAATCTAGAATTAAATCCAGCATTAAACCCAGAAGTGGGGCGAGAATTAACGATCGGGGTGACGATCTGTGAAGACTTGTGGAATAGTGAAGAATTTTGGGGCAAGCGGAGTTATGCAGTGAACCCGATCGCTGAATTGGCAAATTCCCCTGTAGACTTAGTGGTGAATCTTTCGGCATCGCCCTACTGTGTGGGCAAACAAAAAGTCCGGGAAGCCATGATTGCCCATAGTGCCAAGCATTATCAACAGGCGATTATTTATGTAAATCAGGTGGGGGGAAATGATGATTTGATCTTTGATGGTGGGAGTTTTGCCTGCGATCGCACCGGAAAATTAATTCATCGAGCTGCCACTTTTCATCCAGATTTAACAATTTTAGAATTTGATAGGAATGACTTGCTCCCCGGTGAGATTAAGCCTCTAGAGACAACAACTCCCGGCGAGATTTGGCAAGCCCTAGTTTTGGGAGTGCAGGATTATGCCCGCAAGTGTGGTTTCCAGCAGGTGGTGCTGGGCTTGAGCGGGGGCGTGGATTCGGCTTTGGTGGCAGCGATCGCGACGGCGGCTCTGGGGGCAGAAAATGTCTGGGGAATCCTCATGCCCTCTCCCTACAGTTCTGAGCATTCTGTCTCTGATGCCCTCGAATTGGCAAAAAATCTGGGAATTCATACCCAAACCTTACCCATTGGCGATTTGATGCAGGGATTCGATCGCACCCTAGAGCCTCTATTTGCGGGAACTACCTTTGGGATTGCGGAGGAAAATATCCAGTCGAGGAGTCGAGGCACTTTATTAATGGCGATCGCCAATAAGTTTGGTTATCTGCTGCTATCTACGGGAAATAAATCAGAAATGGCAGTGGGTTATTGCACCCTCTACGGAGATATGAATGGCGGCTTGGCAGTGATTGCTGATGTGCCGAAAACTCAAGTCTACGCCGTGTGTGATTGGTTGAATGCTACTCATCCCCAGTTAAAAATTCCCCAGCATATTCTTACTAAAGCTCCCAGTGCCGAACTCAAGCCCGGACAGGTAGACCAAGATTCCCTGCCTGCCTACGAGATTTTGGATGAGATTCTTGATCGACTAATTTGTCAGCACCAATCCCCTACAGAAATCACAGCGGCAGGGTTTGATCGCCCCATTGTGGAGCAGGTGGTGAAGCTCGTCACCAGAGCCGAATTTAAGCGCCGTCAAGCTCCCCCCGGCTTAAAAATTACCGATCGAGCCTTTGGGACTGGCTGGAGAATGCCGATCGCTGCTCGTTGGCAATGAGATTAATGGGCAAGGGGACGAGTTTGGCAGAAAGTCTAAAAATTGTCGGAATTATCTAAATTGTGGGAATTATAAGAATTCTCATCATGGTAATTGGCGAAATCACCAGAACTTTACAAAACTGCCTAGGGAAATTACAAAAAAACTTAAATAGGGGGTGACACCCCTCATGCCACTATGATATATTTTGTTTAGTAGATGCACCCTGATGATTAGGAGAGTTCCTCGGAGCTCTCTCTTTTTTTGCCTATTTTTCCCAAACAATCCCCAAACTTAAAGCTGAACCTGGCTGAGAATATAACGGAGTCGATCGTAATCATCTTTTAATAAAACACTCAGAGTCCTGCCCACTTGGACTAACCATGGACGATCGAAGCGGCGCAGTTGATAAATTTCTCGGATGGTGGCAGCAACTAGGGACTCCACCGGGGCTTGGGAAACTTGGAGGAGCGATCGCAGGAAATCTAATTTGTCAGTAAAAGCAAACATCAATTCTGGATCGCAACGGTAGACTGCTTGATGGATTTGGGGCGGACGGGGGGGCAGGTATTGATAAAATTTTGTAGGTTCTGGGGTGGCAAAGCCGACGATCGCTGAATGAAACTCAGTTTTCAGCATGGCAAAAATTTGGGGCTGCTGTTGTTGTAGTTCTTGGAGAGATAAGCCCAAGGCGGTGGCTTTATGCACAGAATCAATGGGAGCCGTAGTGGCATAATAAACTACTGCTAAAACTTGGTTGCCCGATTCCTCATCTGTCGCCATAACCCAACTTCCAAAAGGCGGCATCACCGGAAAACTCAAATCCTCCGGCTCTAGGCACTGGGCAATAAATTCTGTGGTTGCTGTGGCGATGACTTCACCAATATGGGCTTCAGGACGGTTATGTTCACTAAACTGGGGTAAGGGTAAGCGCATGAAATTAATCTCTGGGGGGGTTGAACTCCTTTGAACTCAAAAGATTCTGAACATCTTTCTACTAGAATAGGATCGAATATCTAGATTATTGGGTCTAGATTCCTTATTCTAGATTGCTAGGATTGCTAACTCTAGATTATTAATTCTAGATTGTTAGGGCTGGATTAGTATTTAGTTGTTAATGTCTTTAAGGGGAGAGTCTTTAATGGGAGGCCTTGTAATGTTAAACTCTCAATGTTTTTGACAATTTCTAGATCATCTCTAGATAGCTTCTTGATGATTTCCTGATAGTCGGCTCATAATCTTTTGATAATTTCTTTACAAAAAGTTTCTATGTTGGATACCAACCCTAAAGCTAAATCCCGATCGTCCCCTTTGCATGAGTGGATTCACAAAACCATCGGCGGGGAAGGATTACGCTTGAAGGTACGCCTCAACTCTCATAAGCTGCACATTATCTGCGAAGGGAAGAATTTACCAGAATCTAGCTCGATCGCCAACCAACTTAAAAAAGCCATCCCCTCAGCGCTACCCTTACTACAACAGGAATCGGTAGAATGCATTAATGTTTATGGTCTCCTTCTGGGGCAAGATCATCCCCGGTGGTCAGAAACCCTGCTTATAAACTTTCCGGCTAGGGCTACCTTGGGGTTGGATGAAATAAATCAATTAGATTCAATAGACCACCTAAATCAATTCGAGTCACTAAATCACCCGAAATCAACCCCAGCAATTTCCCAAAAATCAGCTCAAAAATCAAGCCCAAAATCAAATCCCGAACTTAGCCAATCTCTGATCAACCTGACTCCCGATAATTACCCAACTTCCAGAGCTAATCATATTTCTAGAACCTTAACCCCTCACCAAACCTCTAGCCAGATTCCTAGCCTGACAGCCATTGCCGAGGCTTTGCATCCCTTTGTCAAGCCCTTTGGAGTTACTGTCAAAGTGGAAGAAGTTACCCCCAAGAGTAGCTCGGATTTTTCCCCATTAGTTTTGTTCAAACTTGCCAATAAGCTCTCGGATCTACCCACAACTAGCTTGGGAAATCAACAAGTCCATAGCTCAGAGGTTAATCAGGTTAGTAATCTTATTAGCAACCAAGCTAATCTTCAAGGGGCTGACAGTCATCCCAAGCTCCGGGTTAACTGTTATTGTGAATACTCCCTTGCTCCAGAGCGGATTGTCCCCTTATTGATCCAGCAATTACGACGCTTGAACCTGAGTAGCTATCGAGATGTGTTGCTCTCTGGATACCTAGAGGAAAAAAATAAACCCCTCTGGGCGGTAAAGGGGAATTTAACGGCTGATCAACAGTTGCTCCGAGAATGGGCCAAGTGGGGCGATCGAGCCGCTTTAGTAGAATTGCTGAATAACACTCTTGCTCAGTCGGGGATTCGGTTTCGGTCTATTCCCAAGGAAGGTACTCTGCATTTATTTTGTAGCACCCTCGGATCAACGCCTCCCGATCAAAGTTTGGTCATGGGCGCGATCGTCCCCCTCCTCGAAGAACTTGCCCCCCACAATCTCCAAGCCTTTGCCATCTACGGAACCCAGCAAACTAACTTAGCCCCAGATTCTCCCCAAGATTTTTCCCAAACTTCTCAGGTAAATTCATTCCCAGATTCACCTAACGAAACTCCGGTATGGATTCAATGGATTAATATTGCATCAGCTCAATCTGTCCATAATGTCCGGGAACTAGCCCAGCAGGGAAATGCCGCAGCCTTGGAATTTCTCCTCAAACAGGCAGTAAACCCAGATATCCAAACCTATCTTGCCACCGGGGGCATTGAGGTAATGATCCGGCAACGGGAAGATTTGTTAGATGTGGTCACGGAAACGCCCCTCGGCCCTAGTCAAAAATCCGTGGTGAAGCCGATCGTTCGCTGTGTATCATCCCTACAACTACCTAATATTGCTGGAGTCCGCATCTATGGCAGACCTTCTGGCAAATCTCGCCCCGACTGGAAGTATGGGAAAGATTTCCGTGATCGATCGAGATCGAGTCCAGCCCCCAAAAAATCTCCACCTCTAGGCACAAATGCCCCTCGGACAACTACTCCAGCCTCCGTGGGAATTAATAAAGAGCCGGACAAGCCCTCGATTCCCTCTCTACTCCAACCCCTGAGAGATATCTTGGGTCGATCGGGTATTCTCATTGAGGCAGATGAGCCGGAACTCCGGGAGCTAGAACCCAAGGCTGTAGCGGTGTGGGCGGTGTTGGGATTGATGCTCATGCTCCAGACCGATTGGCTCCTTGGGGCTGTGAGTAAACGCCTATTTCCTCCCGTTGCTAACAACTCCACAGGACAGACAAGGATTCAAAGTGATCCGGCTAATCCCAATAGTCTATCTTCTTTACCACCGGGACAAAGTTCGATCGATCCCAATCTTGCTCCTGAGAATACCGAAGCCTTTAACAACTCTGGTTTTACTGGGGATGGCGGGAATGTGGTGGTAATTGATCAAGCCAATAATCAGGTGAAATCTGCCCGGATTGCCCAAGCAACAGCCCTCTTGGCAGCTACAGATAAGGAAAATCCATCTTTTAATAGCTCTCTGCTCAATGAAAAACTTTTACTTTACCAAGAGCGGATTAGAGAAAAGGGACATCCTCCCGATGTTTTGATTGTGGGGAGTTCTAGAGCCTTACGGGGGATCGATCCTCTGGTTCTGAAACAAAGTCTCGCTGCTCAAGGTTATCCAGAAGTAGATATTTTTAACTTTGGGATTAATGGGGCAACGGCTAAGTTTGTCGATTTTCTGGTGCGGCGGATGTTGGCTCCAGAGCAGTTACCCAAGTTGATTATTTGGGCAGACGGGGCAAGGGCTTTTAATGGCAATCGGCAAGACTTGACCTATGATGCTCTCCTTCATACCGATGGTTATCGGCAGGTAGTGGCGGGGACTTTTCCCGGTTCTGTAGAGCTTTCTGGGACAGCTTCTCGATCGCCGAGTTTTCTGAAAACCATGAGAAAATTTACCTACCCAGAGGGAAACGATAGTCTCCAGCAACTTTTGAGTAGTCTTTCCCAAAGCTATACCTACCGCCAAGAACTCTTCCAACTAACCCAACGCACCCTAGGGACAATTCTCCCGGCTATCCATAATTCTCCAGAAGCTGAACTCCGCCCCTTGGAATCCCAGCATAATGAGTCTGCCATTGATATTGATGGGTTTTTAGCTCTAGAGGAGCGGTTTCAGCCAGAGGTTTACTATCAAAAGTATGCCAAGGTTCCGGGAGATTATGACAAAGACTATGAGGCTTTCAATCTAGAGGGCAAACAGGATGCGGCTTTGGGAGAATTGATGCAGTATTTGCAATCCCGACAAGTGAAATTAGTTTTTGTGAACTTGCCCCTAACGGATTTGTATCTAGACCCGGTGCGAATGAAGTATGAGGGTCAGTTTGAAAGCTATCTCCGCGATCGAGCCAACCAGTATCAATTTATTGTCCGCAACCTCAATACTACTTGGCTAAATCAATATCCCTATTTTTCGGATCCCAGCCATCTCAATCGTTATGGTGCTGAGTCTCTGTCTCGTATTTTGGCAGAGGATCCGGTTATCCCTTGGCAAGGCAACTAGACCAAACCCCTTGGGGTAAAAATATGCCCCTTGATCGAGTAATCCGTTCCCGGCTCATGACATAAACCCAAGCTGTCCCCAGGGAACTAAAATCTCTACTAAAAACTTCCATCTCTAGGCGCTGATATTCATTGGCGGTCGGTGGTCGATCGGGACGGTAGGATTCCAGAGCATCTAGCTTTACCAGAGATTGACTATTAGCAAAGGTTAATAAATATCCTTGTACCCAGTAATTTTGATCTTGTTGCTGGGAATATTGAGTATCTGGAACATCTTGACCTATATCTACCTTAGCTAAATTTCCTCCTATTTCCCAGAGCAGAGCGGGATAGCCAAAAGGTAGGGCAAATAATTTTCCGGGGATGATCGCGGGGATATTGGTAATCACTCGATCGCCACAGTAGCGTTGATAATTGCTTTCTCCCGGTTTTAGTGTCCCGTATACAAATACTTTCACCATGGTCACTAAGGCAAGAAATATTAAAATAGACATAAAAACATAGAGCCTGAATTCTTAAGAAAAGTCAGACTCTAAGGCTTTAAGTTATGAATGTTATCAATTTCCTAGGGGGAAGGGCTAGTCGTAGGGGAAGCATCAGGGGAAGGGCTAGTCATAGGGGAAGACTCAGGGGAAGAACCGCCCGCAGGAGTCGTTTCACCACCACCACAAGCACCCAAGGTTGCAGCGACTACAGCCAAGAGAGTCAAGCTAATTAGTTTTTTGATCATATACATTTATCCTCTGAAAATTTTACTCTTGACATCCTCCCCGCCCTAAAGGGCTAGGATTCCTCGCCAAGCGACTTCACTAGGGAAGCCTACTCTGAATAGGATTGACGGTTCAACGAGAACTGCTGGCAAGCCAGTCTAATACTCTCTCCCCGTCCGTTTTAAGTCTCCGAATTTCCTCCGGCGACTTGACCTAGTATATGATACTACGGATTTTTGAAAAATATCTAACAATAAAGTATCTTGATGTATAAAAAATTTTCAGTAGGCTCTGGTAGTAAATCTACACGTTAGAATTTGCAATGTGCCTATGCTAGCTCAAGAAATTGTGATTCGCGATCGAGAAGAAAGAAAAAATTTCATTCCCAGCTTTTGTTGTCTATAATACATTTTCTCCATTGATTATCTCTTATGTTTTTAGTAGATAGATAAGCCTAGCCATTCATATTAAATTTGGTTAGTAGAAATATTCAGTTGACTAAGAATACATTCCTAGTTGTGCAAAGCCTAACACGCTAATCTACGCTTAATGCCATCATATATATTTATATTGCTGATACATCAATTGAGAGTTTTGATTTCTGCGATCAGGGATTTAGATACTAGTAATTTTGATTAGAGACCTGAGCATCGATTCTAGGTTCAGATCTTAGGTTCAGCACCATACCCCTTGCGGAGGAATCGTGAGTTCTATATTTCATTTAGGTCAGTTTACGCAGATTAGTAAACAGTTGCAGTCTTGGATCAACTACCCACAACAGGAAACGGCTTTACTCCGAAAAATTGTTGATCGCATCCGTAATTCCCTAGAACTAAAGGTAGTACTCCAGACCGCCGTAAGTGAAATTGCCCAGCTTTTAGAATTAGACACTTGCCTATTCCTTTGGTATTTTCAAGACACCCAACGGGTTCAGGTAGTTTGTGAGCATTCTAGTGATCCCAGTCATAATTCTCGCCTTGGTTACTATTCCATGGAATCCTTTGGAGTATTGGGGGGAGCGATCGCCTCTGGGCAGATGATTATCAACGGGGAAGCTCTGAACAATAATCTGAGTTCGGTTTCCAAGATTGCTAAACACCTAAATAAATTTCGAGCAAAGCAACACTACGCTCCAGAGCAGATTCTGGGTTCTAGTACCAATCTTTTGATCCCAGTTACTGATGAAGTCGGTTGGGTGGGGTTTATTGGTTGTCTTTCTGAGGAATCCCGGAGTTGGACGGCTGGAGAGATTGAGCTGCTGCAATCCATTACCGACCCCCTCGAAATTGCGATCCGTCAAGCCCAACTCTACGAGCAGACCCAAAAGCAAGCCCAGCGAGAGCAGTTGGTAAACCAGATCACAAGCCAAACTCGCCAGACCTTTGATCTAGAAATTATTCTCACGGAAGCGATCGCTCAATTATTAGAAGCCCTTCAGGTCGATCGATGTCTAGTGCATCTAGTCGAAAACTCTGATCACCCAGAAACCATAATTTTTCCAGAGCAACCCGCCGAAATATCCCTAGACTTAGAATCCGGCGTACCTCCCGAAAATAATTCCCCCGCTTACATCCGTAGGCAGCATCTCTACGAAGTCTGTCGTCCTCCCTTTCCCCCGACCGTGGATGAGTTTGATACCCATGGCCCCATTACCCAGTGGGTGGTGCAGCATCGGCAACGGGTGGTAATTGCGGATGTCACCCAAGATAAACGCATCGGTACGGATAATGAGGAGTACCAAAAAGCCCAGATCAAATCTTCCTTGGTAATTCCCGCCCAAGCCAACGGCAAACTCCATGCCATCTTATATCTTAACCAGTGTGATCAAGTGCGTTACTGGTCAAAAAATGATCAAAAATTAACTCAAGCTGTGGCCGATCAGTTGGCAATTTCCATTCAACAAGCCTACCTCTATAGTCAAATTCAACGCCAAGCTGCTTATAGTAATGCTCAGGCCCAGAAGATGGCGGAAATGTTGGCAGAACTAAAACAAACTCAAGCGCAGTTGATTCACAGTGAAAAGATGTCCAGTTTGGGGCAGATGGTGGCGGGAGTCGCCCACGAGATTAATAATCCAGTGAATTTCATCTATGGAAATATCCCCTATTTGGAAAACTATGTCCGGGATTTAGTCACCCTAGTCAAGGCGTACCAACAGGAATATGCCCATCCTTCTACCCGGCTGAGCTGCTTGGCGGAGGAAATTGATCTAGAATTCTTGATGCGAGATTTGCCGCAGATTTTCCAGTCGATGCAGTCGGGGGCAGAACGAATTCATAATATTGTAGACTTGCTGCAAAATTTCTCTAGGCAGAATGAAGCTCCTTTGAAAGCGGTAGATTTGAATGGGGCGATCGAGAGTACGTTGTTAATGCTTCACAATCAACATAGTGGCAGGATTTTGGTCGAGCGGCAGTGGGGAGAATTGCCCCTAGTAGAATGCTATGCCAAGGAAATCAATCAGGTATTTCTCCATGTATTGACCAATGCGATCGAGGCTCTCCGTCGTTCCAATAATCCAGATAAGGCTCTGAAAATTACCACCAGCCTAATTACGGCAACTCATCCAGAAGATCATCGAGTCCAAATTGCGATCGCTGATAACGGGCCAGGGATTCCCCTTCCTATTCAATCTAAGGTTTTTGATCCCTTCTTTACTACTAAGGATGTGGGGCAGGGCAAGGGTTTAGGATTGACTGTCAGCTATCAAACAGTGGTGGATCAGCACCAAGGCACAATTACCATGCAATCAGTTCCCGGACATGGAGCGGTGTTTACGATCGAGTTACCTGTAAAGCATCAAGTCACTACGGAATTACAACCTTTGACTAAGTAACCTAATTAATTCAGGGCTGATACAAAGCTCAGGTTTTATCTATTATGGATAGTGTAAGGTGGGCATTGCCTACACTACTTGGACTTTAGGTTGGGGAGTATATCAAAAAAAATAACCCCAATAAAAAAGCCGGGAGAACAATCATAAAATTCTTCTTCCGACCATTAGGGTGCATCTACTAGATAAAATATATCACAGTGCTATGAGGGGTGTCACCACCTATTTAACTGAAGGAGCAAATTTATAACCATAGACATGGGTAAAAATACTTATTCGCCACCATTTAATTGAGCTAGCAAGAGTTGGTTAGTTAATTTTGGGTCTGCTTTGCCCCCCGATTGCTTCATTACCTGCCCCACAAAGAAACCGAGGAGTTTGGTTTTCCCGCCCCGGTACTGCTCTAGTTCCTTGGGGTTGTCGGCGATTACCTGTTGAATAATTGTCTTAAGAGCCTCTGGATCAGAAATTTGTACCAAGCCCTTACTTTCAATCATCGCTTTCACGGAGCCGCCTTGGGTAATTAGCTCTGGGAGAATTTCCTTGGCAATCTTGCCGCTAATAGTGCCATCCTCAATCAGGGAAACAAGCTCCGCCAAAATAGGGGGGGTAATGGCTAATTCATGAATTTTTACCTTGTGATTATTCAGGTAAGCTGCAATATCTCCAGTGATCCAGTTGCTGATAGCTTTGGGCTTGGGCAGCAGAGCCACTACCGCTTCAAAGTATTCGGCAATGGTGCGATCGTCCGTCAACACCGTAGCATCGTAGGTAGATAAGCCCAATTCGGTTTCGTAGCGGCGACGCTTAGCTTGGGGGAGTTCTGGCAGTTCACTGCGCCACTGTTCTAGCTGGGTGGGAGCCACTTCGATCGGGGGCAGGTCGGGTTCAGGGAAGTAGCGATAATCGCTGGAGCCTTCTTTTTTTCGCATACTGATGGTGCGTTGGGCATTTTCTTCCCAGAGACGAGTTTCTTGAAAAATTTCTTCTTTCGCCTCGATCGCCGCAATTTGTCGATCGATCTCGTAGTTAATTGCCCGTTCAATGGCGTTGAAGGAGTTCATATTTTTGATTTCTACCTTCACCCCAAACTCTTGCTGCCCCACGGGACGCACGGAGATATTCACATCACAACGCAGGGAGCCTTCTTGCATATTGCCATCACTCACCCCCAGATACCGAACAATCCGCCGTAACTCTTGAGCATAGGCAGCAGCTTCCACCCCAGAGCGCAGATCCGGCTCCGAGACAATTTCGATCAAGGGAATCCCCGCCCGGTTGTAGTCCACGAGGGAATAGGTAGAACCAGAAAGGCGATCGCTCCCCGCATGGACAAGTTTTCCGGCATCTTCTTCCATGTGCAGCCGAGTAATGCCAATTTTCTTGGTTTGGGGTTTGCCCTCAGTATCGTTGGTGGTGATTTCTAGCCAACCGTGTTCGGCAATGGGCAGGTCGTACTGGGAAATTTGATAATTTTTGGGGAGGTCTGGATAAAAATATTGTTTGCGATCGAATTTACTATAGGGAGCAATCTGGCAATTCAGAGCTAAACCCGCCTTCACCGCATACTCCAACACTTTTTCATTCAGCACCGGCAACACCCCCGGCATTCCCAAACAAATGGGGTCAATATTAGTATTGGGAGTTCCCCCAAATTTGGTGGAGGAGCTAGAGAAGATTTTGGTGGCGGTGCTGAGTTGGCAATGGGTCTCAAGACCAATAATTACTTCGTACTCGGTTTTTACTGGTGTTGCCGTGGTCATGGTGAAGCTAGGGGTTATGTAGATCATTAATATATTTTCTATTGTAGGCTGAAATCTAGACAAACAATTGACATATCTCTATTCTGTCACCCAAGCAATTGCTTTTCTAATCCAATCTTCAGCTTGAGTAGTTTTTTGTAATTCAAAGTATCCGTACTCAAAGCAGTTAGGGCTTGGTGAACTTCTGCTGAGGTGTAGCCCAAGACAAGGAAAGTAATTTACAAATCCTCTTGTAGGGCAGTATCAACCCCGGTGGTTTTGAGTCTGGTAAGTTTTTATTCTCTAGCAAGTTTGGTTTTAAGTTCGAGCGTAAGACGTTCCAAGGTTATGTTTTACTTAGTAGAGCGTATATTGCAGAGGCGGTAAGACTGACTATAAAACCAATAACCACTGTCCAGCGAACCTGTTCATCAATTCGATATCTTTGTTTCCCTTGTCCAATTAATATGGAAATAATTGGAAAATAGCGTGCATGTAGTTTAGTTATTCCCACTAAAAAAATAAATATTGGAGTACCAGAAAGTAGAGCTAATCCTACTCTAAGTATCACTTCAATAAGTGATCTTTCCGTTTGCTTATCAGTTGTGGACGGAGTCATGAGCCACAAGACTAATATTAACATTCCAAGGATCAATCCCCCGATAATAGAAAAGTCTACAGTTGCTATTGGTGAGTACCAAGCCCGCATACCTGAGACTGAATCAATAATTTTATTTTTTATGATTATGACATCTTGCTCATCACCATGTATCGAAACTTCTACTGGAACTCCATATTTACTGCCGATCGTCATTGTCACACTCCGATCAGAGTTTGTACCATAACCATAGAGTTCAATTGTTTTAGCGGCAGCTCGGACTGTATTCTCGTATGAGAGTAAGTCATCCAAGTTCTTAAATTTCCGCTCTAAACCATCAATACAGGAAACTTTTGCAGAAACATCTCCTATAAAATCATTAATATGTTTCCAAAGTTTAGAAAGTCCGTCCTCATCTATAATGATTGCTGAAGAGAATTTTTCAGTGGCGTGTACTTGCATTGAAAAGGAGTTCCTTGTGAAATCTAACTAGTTATTTATTAAAAGAAAAGTTTACCTGATATGAATATACTATTATATTCAAAGTACGATCAATAATTTATAGATAATCTGTAGGATAGATAATCTTTAGGCTGGGTTAAGGAACGCAATCCTCAAAATAGCTAGATTTAAATTGAATATCTTGTTTTTTCTGAAAAAGGTTGAAGGTTGAGGGAAACTTGGGTGGGGGCGATCGAGCTTTTCATGGTTAGTAGTTATTATTAGAAAGGTGAATTCCAAAATGGTGTGCTATTCTCAACCTTCTTAGGACGATATATAGACATTCTACTTTTCTATCATTTCAACTATTCCTTGCACAATAATCTTATTTTCATCGGGGTCGCTAATAATTATACTGTTGCTATCTAATGCTTTATATTTTGCTGCTTTTGTAATTATTTGATTGAGCATTGTCATATTTACAACCATACCAAACGTTATCTTAGTGGAATTACCATTGGGATCCACAGGGTACACTTCCAACACAGAATCGCCGAACTGAATAGAATAATGTACTGGCCCATTTCCATGCTTTTCCTCTATGGCAGGCTGCTCCAAAAGTTTTTCGTACCAAAAAGCTAAGTCTTTGGGATGGATTGAACGCAGCACAATTAAATTTAAGCCGACTCCATGCATAATTCCTCAGTCGATCGATAATCTGCAGTAGTCTAATCTAGCGTGAGTTCGATGGAAATTTCAAGCGACACAAGCCTGAGAAGAAAAGGAAATGGGAACACAATAGACAAAAAAAGTCAAAGAATTAAGACGATCGACGCTGCTGTCAAATCTAGGATACGCAAACCAAGTCCTAATATTATTTCCAGTTTAGACGGGTTAGAAGTAGTCCCCCTAAACCTAAAAACATACCAATAATTGATTGATATTACAGAAAATGCTGAAGAACTACAAACTCTGTTGAAAAAACAGCACTCCGCCTCCAGCAAAGAAAGAATCCTCACACTCTATCTACTCCAGACCAAACAAATCGCATATTTCTTGCAATGGTATAAGTTGCAAACAAAAATAAATTTCTGTCAACAACCAATCTAAAGAGTTTTCTCGATCTCTAGGACGATCGCCGCCATGGGAAAAATAGTAATGAGACATCTTCTGAGCTAAGGCTCCATTGCTACTTTGATCACTTGACGATTTTTCATCGCTTGAAATACTGCCTCTAGGTCACTCAAGGGACGACGATCGCTAATTAGCAATTCCCAAGGCAGGAGCCGACTGTGGAGGAGAGATAGGGCGTTGCGGACGTAGAGGGGCGTATTATGAAAAACTCCCTTGAGAGTAAGTTCGCTGTAGTGGAGTTCTTCGGTGTTGACACTAATTGTTGTATTTTTGGGGCAGCCACCAAAGAGATTAATGGTGGATCCGGGACGACCACAGGCGATCGCTTGCTCCCAGACTTGGGGAACTCCCGTTGCCTCTACGACAATATCTGCCCCCCAACCTCCGGTCATAGCCTTAACTTTCCCCGGTACATCTTGAATTTCTTTATAGTTAAAAGCCGCCTTTGCGCCTAGTTTCCTGCCAATTTCCAGACGCTGATCATTGCCTCCAAACAGAATTGGTGTCACCCCTTGGGTGAGGCTCATGGCAGCAATAAACATTAACCCGATCGCCCCATCTCCGAGGACAACTACTCGATCGCCTTCCTGAAGATTGGATCTCGCCACCCCATGCAACACACAGGCTAGGGGTTCAGTCATCGCTGCCAAGGCATCGGGCATATCATCGGGAATAGGGAGTAAATTATGGTGGACGATCGCAGGGGGAATTTTGATATATTCAGCAAAAGTGCCATTATTAAAGCTCAAATCTGTACACAATGAATACTCCTGACGCTGACAGAAAAAGCATTGCATACAAGGGGCTGAGTTATTGGCAACCACTCGATCGCCCACCCGCCAACCTTCTACCCCGGGGCCGATCGCCGCAATTTCCCCCGCCACCTCATGACCAAACAAAGTAGGTAACTGTAACATTTTGGCATGACCACCCCGCCGCCACACTTTTAGATCAGTGCCACAGGTGGTAGCGGTTGTCACTTTCAGTACGACTTCTCCTGCACCGGGAACAGGTTCAGGGACATTTTCAAGGCGGAGGTCTTCTTGACCATAGAGGAGGGCGGCTAACATAGGGGGAAGGAGGAGAGGTAAAGGAGGTAAGGGGAGATACAGGGAGATAAAAGCTAATGTGGGATTTAATGGGTTCCCCTTTTTAAGGCAGGGATGTTTCATTCTATCAAAATGTGCAACTCCCAAATCCCTTGATTAAGCCATAGTGGTTGAACTCTGTTTCGAGAGGGTTTGTATTTTTGACCGAATTATATCCGCTATAATCTTTAGGATAAACCCAATGAAATCTAAATAGGACAGATGACTCAAATTACGATTAACTTACCTGAAAGTTTAGTTGAATCTGCTCAACGTCTAGGAAAAGCTACAGCGAGAGATCTGTCAGAGATTTTAGTTGATACCTTAGAAATTATTTTGCCTGCTTTTAATAAGCTCTCAGAAAGTGGCAATCATGCTGAAATCTCCAATCTGTTAGATTCCCAAGTTATTGAGTTAGCTAATTTAAAAATGGATGCAGTACAAAATCAGCGTTTGGGAGAACTGCAAGCCAAGGGAAAAAATAAGGGATTGACGGAAGCTGAAGGTTATGAGTTGTTGGTTTTAATCTCAATTTATCAAATGGGACAATTAAGAAAATCAATGGCGTTAGCTGAATCGGTTAAACGAGGATTGAGAAAGCCTTTACTACCATGAGTTTTCTCTCAGAAAGTTTACGCCAAAAGGTTAGACAACGGGCGGGAAATCGCTGTGAATATTGCCTTAGTCACCAAGACTATATCATGGGTAGATTGCAAATTGATCATATCAAACCTTTAGCTAAGGGTGGGTTTAATACAGAAGATAATTTATGTTTAGCTTGCGAATTGTGTAATCAATATAAATAGACACAAACTGAGGGTTTTGATACTGAATCTAGCAAATTAGTTTCTTTATTTAATCCTCGAAATCAAGAATGGAATGAACATTTTACTTGGAATCTAGAAGGGACAGAAATTATAGGAATAACGGCTTGTGGTCGGGCAACAGTTGTTGCCTTAAGATTAAATAATAATTTGGCTATGATTGTACGTAGGAACTGGGTTCAAGCGGGTTGGCATCCACCTAATTAATTGCAGACACAATCTTGATTACTCAGTACATGAGGTTAGTTGACTAGCCCGCTGGTTAAATACTTCAATTAAGCTCCGCCAATCTAAGAGAAATTTAGATTTTAGATTTTACAATAGCTCATCGGCGGCGGGGTGTTGACGGACTTTTTCTAGGAGTTGTTTGATCTCTTGGGTGCGGTCTTTTTTGACAATCAGAGTTACATTACCATCTCTGACTACAACGATATTTTCTAGCCCAATGGTGGCAATGATTTCCTGTCGATCGCTGGTGTAGAAAATTCCTCCGGTGGTATCGAGGGCAATGTGCTGGGCGATGTCGAGGTTGGCTTGCTCTCCTTGCAATAGTCGGGCTAGGGCATTCCAGTCTCCGAGGTCATCCCAACCAAAATCTGCCGGAAATACGTAGGCTAAATTGGTTTTTTCCATCAAGGCATAGTCAATACTTTTCTTGGGGAGATGGGGATAACAGCTAATACCTTGAGTTTGCAGAGGCGTGAGAATTTCGGGGGCGTGGATTGCCAACTCAGCGAGGACAACTCCGGCAGGGAAAATAAACATGCCACTATTCCAGCTAAATTTCCCGGTGGCAATAAATTCGGCGGCAGTGGAGCTATCGGGCTTTTCGGTAAATCGAGTTACTTTGTAGGCAGTTAAATCTTGATATTTGCCCAAGGTATCGCCCTGTTCAATATAACCGTAGCCTGTCGAGGGATAACTAGGGGTTATGCCTAGAGTGGCGATCGCCTGTTGCTCCTGAGCCATAGTCAAGGCTGCTTCTAGGGTTTGTTGGTAGGCAGCTTGGTTGGCAATCCAGTGATCGGCAGGGAAAAAACCCACCATCGCTTCTTCGCCGTAGCGTTTGCTAATTTCCAAGGTTGTCCAGGTAATCGCTGGGGCGGTATCTCTGCCCAAAGGTTCGACTAACAGGTTTTCTGGGGGTAATTCGGGTAACTGTTCCCGGACTCCCGGAGCCAGATCCCCAGCCGTGACTACCCAGAGATTTGCCCAGCCCCCGGCAATATCCAGCAGCCGATCGGCGGTAGATTGTAATAAACTCTTACCACTGCCATCTAGACAGAGAAACTGTTTGGGGCGATCGCGCCGACTCAGAGGCCAAAACCGTTCTCCTTTACCGCCAGCGAGAATAACTGGAATCAACGATTTATGCATAAATTTTTTAAGAGGTTTTAAGGAGTTTTGATCAAAAAATTACAATCTCAGCCCTGCCCCGGCAACTAGTATAGTTAAAACAAAGTCCTGAGATAAAGTCCCTAAATTGGGAAACCTCATCTAAAGTTTTCCTGCATATTCTTAACTGCATATTTTCATCAAGTCTTGCTCAAAAACGGATTGATGCCACCACTCAAAACTCTACCAGAAATTTCATGAAAAACTCTATCAAGAACTCCCTGAAGAACTCTATCAAAAAAATCCTATTTTTAAGCTGTAGTTCTCTGTTGTTTCCCCTGAGTCAGTCTACTTTAACCTTGCCTGCCATCGCCCAGACTCCCTCGATCGTCCAACCCAGTCCCTCTCCCGAAAATGTCACCCCCGACATCACCCCTAATACTGCCCCTGAAAGTGGTACTCCTAGTGTTGTCACCCCCGCCATTCCCCGGATAGAAATCTTAAGCACTGGCACAGGCGAAAAAACTCAACTCCGCTTTACTCCCGTAGTGAATAGCCGCCAGACTAGTACCTTGACCCTCAAAATAGATGCCAAGGAAGGTATGAGTATTGCTCTGCCGACTACCAAGTTAACGATGGAAGTGGTGGTGACTCAAGTGGATGCTAATGGGGATATTCATTTTGACTTTACCTACAAAAATGTCGATCTCGTTGCGGAACCGGGAGCACCCAGAGAAGCCATTAATACCCTACGTCCTTCCCTGACTCCTTTGATTGGCTTGAGTGGCTCGATCGTGGTTAATAGCCGGGGACAAACCAAAAGTACGAGGATTAATTTACCCCCCGAACTAGACCCCACAGCTAAAGAAATTTTTGAGCAACTTTCTACCTCCCTTGATCAATTTTATGCGCCCCTGCCAGAAGAGGCGGTGGGGACAGGAGCCAGATGGCGGGTTTCCCAAGACTTGAATGTGAACGGCATCCAGTTAACCCAGAGTGCAATCTATGAACTGGTGAGCAACCAAGATAATATTTTGGAGCTAGGAATTTTGGTGGAACAAGAAGCTCGACCTCAAGTTATAACCCTGCCAAGTATTCCCGACCTGCCTGCGGGGGTTACGTTGGAGTTGCGATCGCTCAGTAGTCAAGGGGAAGGAGAAATGACCTTTAGCTTAGGGCAGATATTACCCAGACGATCGACTCTTTCTTCTCGTTCTAGTGTTGTGCTAAGTTTTAAACCAGCAGAAAATGAACAGGGCATTTCCATAAATCAAGATATAGCCGTGGAGGTCATCCTCAATTCTCAGCCTTAGGATAACTTTTTTAAGGATAATTTTAAGGATAATCTGAGGTAAGTTCTCACCTTAGATGTCAATCAACGGCTATAGACTATCGGTAAAATTAATTTAGGTGACTCTACTCATGGCATTTACTACCCACCACCTCCGTCAATGGAAACAACAGCAACGCCCGATCGTAGTTCTGACAGCTTGGGACTGGGCGATCGCCCAAATCATTGATGAGGCTGGGGTAGATGTGGTCTTAGTGGGGGATTCCCTAGCCATGGTCGCCCTTGGTTATCCAAATACCCTGCCCTTGACCCTAGAAGAAACCCTCCACCACACACGAGCCGTAGTCCGGGGGGTGAAGCAAGCTCTAGTAGTTTGTGATTTGCCTTTTTTAAGCTACCAAGAGAGTATTTCTCAGGCGATCCATTCGGCGGGATTGGCTCTCAAGGAAGGGGGGGCGGCGGCGGTGAAACTGGAGGGTGGACATCCAGCCATGGTAGAAACTATCAGCAGATTGACAGCGATCGGGATTCCGGTCATGGGGCATCTGGGCTTAACTCCCCAATCAATTCACCAGTTGGGTTATCGGCAACAGGGTAAAACCGAAGCTGCTCAGACCCAAATTCTCCGGGAAGCCCTAGCCCTCGAAGCTGCTGGAGTGTTTGCCATCGTCCTTGAACATATCCCTAGTGAACTTGCCCTTGATATTAGCCAAAAGTTGACAATTCCGACCATTGGCATCGGGGCTGGGAAATATTGCGATGGTCAGGTCTTAGTCACCGCCGATCTTTTGGGGTTAACGGCAAGAATGCCTCCCTTTGCCAAAGCCTACACCAACCTGCGGGAGTCGATCGCCCAAGCTGTCACCGCCTATAGTGAAGAAGTCCGCCTCGGCAAATTCCCTGAATAACTAATTGAATAACTAATCAAAAATCACTCGAAAATATGACTACCATTCAAGATATCACCGTTTCCAAAGCTGATGGCTCCCCTCAATCCTTGGCTGACTACACCGGAAAAGTTCTCCTCATCGTGAACGTCGCTTCCTACTGTGGCTACACTCCCCAATACCCCGGTCTAGAAAAACTCCATGAGCAGTATAAAGACCAAGGATTAGTAGTTTTAGGGTTTCCTTGTAATGATTTTGGGGCGCAGGAGCCGGGAACTAATACAGAAATTCAGGCTTTTTGTACCACCACCTATGGGGTGACATTTGAGTTATTGGATAAAGTCCATGCCAAAGGCGCAGAGCAGCATCCCCTCTATGCCAAATTAACAGAGGCTCCTCAAGGTGAGGTGAAGTGGAATTTTGAAAAGTTTTTGATTAGTAAGCAAGGGGAAGTTGTCCAGCAGTTCCGTAGTGCCGTTAGCCCAGAGTCACCAGAATTAATTGCGGCGATCGAACAGGAACTTGCTAAATAGTCTTAAAGAAAGGTGGGCATTGCCCTACATGAGGGGTGCGGGATTGCAGGATTATGTTTACCATCCTTGGGGGAGCTTATAGTTACCTAGTTAATAACTCAAATGCCTTCACTACGGCGTTGGGGCAGCATTTGCTCTTGGTAATTATCCCCCTAAGCGTGAGCTTGTTGTTGGCTTTACCCTTGGGCTGGTGGAGTTCTCGATCGCCCATCGCTGCCAATATTTTTCTCAATGGTTTTAATAGCCTGCGAGTTATTCCGAGTATTGCGATTTTATTTCTCGCGATTCCTTACCTAGGCTTAAATTTCTCGGCGGCAGCGATCGCCCTCACCATCCTCACCATTCCCCCGATTTTAATTAACACCAATGTCGGGTTCCGGGGCATTAGTCCCCAAATCAAGGAAGCGGCGATCGGCATGGGCATGACTCCGGGGCAAGTCCTCTGGCGAGTAGAAGTCCCCCTTGCTCTGCCTGTAATTATTGCTGGAATCAAAACTGCTACGGTGGAAGTGATTTCCAGTGCAACTCTCGCTGCTTTCATTGGAGCTGGGGGCTTGGGTCGCTTCATCGTTCTGGGATTTGCCCTCTACGACAACTCTATTTTGCTAGTGGGAGCAATTCCCGTAGCTTGCCTTGCCCTGATCGCTGAGGTGGGGCTGGGATTCCTCCAAAATAGTCTAGAAGTTCCTGCCCAGAAAAATGCTACAAAAATCTAGAGGTTTCTACCCAGAGTCGAACCTAGGCGATCGCTTCTAGCTGATCAACCCGCAGCCAAACATTAGGGGTCGGCACTTGCCCAAATTTCACCAGAGCATAATCGCCCTTGAGATCCAAAACTTCACCCTTAGTTTCAAACAAATAAGCCGAAAACTTAGCATCACTAGCCTGAGCTTCTAAACTATTTTCTAGTTTCTCCTTCACCGCCCGCACTGCATCACCTTTTTTCATAACTCCTCCTTACTTTTGACTATATTGATTTCCTAAATTTAGATTTTAGTTGATTTTGGTTAACTAATTTGCGATCGCAAGAACTCACACCACTTACTCGCTAGGGGAATTTCGGTGAAGGGAATTTTAATTGTGGGAGATGGTTCAGAGAAAATAAATTCTAGATAAATATCCTTGCCTCGATCGGGCAATTTTTGCAGATCAACAGTTTGACTATTGACTAAAAGATTAATTTGTTGCACCTGTTCCAGGGAAAAAGTTTGGAGATCAATTATGGCCTTTCTGGTGGGCTTTCCCCAGGTGAGGAGCTTTTCCTTCTGCCCCAAAACAGCGTAGATATCGTACTTGGCTCGATCGAATCCCTCTGCCCAGTGGCGATAATTTTCTACCTGATCATATTCTTTTTTCCCCATCCAAGCTAACCAAATAAATGCTCCCAAGAGGGGCAGCCAGAGTAGACCTCTTTCCATGATCTTAATTAGTTAACTTTTTACTTTTTACTTTTTACTTTCTACTTTCTTACTTAGTAGCAACTACAGCTAAATTCCAAGCCATGCGTTTCATAAAGGGCAGATGCTTGAGAATACCATCAACTTTTTCAAGGCTATTGTAGGTTGGAGCAAGGCGGGATTGTTCCACGATGATTTTTTTCCAGTAGCGTTCATCGTTGGGATTTACCTTTTCAATTAGATAAAATTGCAAGAAAATCCACAGGCTGGCAATCCAGAAAGTATCGTACTGAACTTCTGAAAATTGCGATCGAATAAACTTAATAATATTAATATCAAGGGGTGTTTCATCCTCCGTCCGCACCGATGTTGCCATGCGTCGATAGACATTAATTACCGGATTGTGCTTTAAAGGATCCCAAAAACAAGCCTTGCCCCCCGGCTTCAAGACTCGATACATTTCCTGAATTGCTAACTTGGGGTCTGGTAAGTGATGCAATAAATTGGAAGCGTAGACAATATCAAAGCTGTTATCTGGCAAATCTAGAGCCATAGCATTGACGGTTTTTCCCTTGATTTCTACCCCGTTCGCTGTTGCGAGGTCGATCGCCACTTTCACCATCCCCGGTGAGTAATCTGCCGCTAAACAGTCCGCCCCTTTTTTGGCAAAATAAACACTATTTTCTCCCGCCCCACAGCCTAGGTCGAGGAGTCTCTTTCCCCGGACATCGCCTAATTTGGCAAGAATAAAACGGTTTTCTGGGGCAGTGCAAGCCTCAAAATAATCTTGAACTTTAATGCCTTCCACATCAATGGTAGCCGCCCACTGGTCGTGAAATTTTTGTTCTTTAGTAAAGATATCCTCGCCCAAATTATCCATAATTTAACGCCCTAAATTTCGTTTCAAATCTTCTAATTCCATCTCCATTTCCCATTTTTCAAAAACAGCATCTAACTGGGCTGGATCGCTAGAGGTCGATCGAGGATCAGTTGATTTATCCCCCATCGGTTCACTCCAAGGATTTTGCTGAGTAGAACTGTTAGTAGAGGTGGTCGATCGATAGGATTCCCTTGATTGGGTCTGCTCCCTTTGAGCTTGGGCAGCTTTCACCTTCACCTGCACCTCGGCACTTCTTTGCTGGATTTGCTTTTGGAGTTCCTTCGTTTGCAAAATCCGCTCTCGACAACCCTGCATTTGTCCCCAGCGTTGATTGCCTTCCCGGAGTAGTTCCGCCTCCCGATTGGTAGCAGCCTGAGCTAGATCCAGCCGCCCAGAGGTTTTTGCCTTCGCTGCCCGACCGTGCCACAGTTGAATTTCCTTCGCCACATTCAGGATATCTTCTTGCAGTTTCTGCTCTTCTCTTTGGAGATCAAAAATCAAGCGGATGGTGTCTTTCTCCTGTTCTCGGAGTTGTTCAAGGAGAGCTTGCAGTTCCAAATGAGGATTGTTCCGCAAGAACTCCTCTAGGCGGTCTTCTAGAAACTGATTAAGATCATCTAGTAGTCCCATGCTAGAACCTGCCACCCACATAGAGGGATTGGACTACACCATTGCGACGGACAACTGCCTGTTGATTTTCCACTTTCACCAGCGTCCAACCGCTATCCCCAATGGTTTCTCCCACAGCCACCCGTTGAGTCACACCATCGATCTCAAACAACGCAGCAGAACTATCTCCTAGTTCCAAGACTCCAGTGAGGGTGCGACCAGAGGCAGCAGCAGTTTGAGCAGGAGCTTCCCTTGGTTCTTCAGTTTCTCCTGTAGTTTCTTCGGTGTTTCTTTCCGGTTCTCTGGCTACAGTTCTGGCTGGCTCTTCTCTTGCTGCTGGACGTTGCTCTGGGGCAGCTTGGACTGGAGGATTAGAGCTTCTAGCTGCTGGGCTGGGGCTTTGGGCAGAAGTTGTAGGGCGAGGAATCAGGAGTCCGGGAGAAATGGGCAGAGCCGGATTTGCCATTTGGGGAGGAAATACAGGAATGTATACCCGCTCTAGAACTGTTGGCGGTGCTTGGGTTGGCGGGAGAGGCACGCCGCCGTTGGGAGCAGGAAGCCGATCGCCCGATTGGAGAGCCGCAGAATTATTGCTAGCCCGTCGATCGATGGCTTTGAGGGATCGTTCTACATAATCAACAAATTTTTCATCAGCAGGACTCACAGGCTGACTTGCCACGGGAGTAGGGGCGGGGGGTAGGAAGGGTAATTTCAAAATATCTTTACTCACCAGCCAGAGGACACCACTAGCTCCGACCACAGCGAGAGCCACTCCTAGGAGGATACGATCGAGATAATTCTCTGGTTGGGGCTTAGGAGTAGTTGTAGTCTCAGGAGTTATCGAGTCTGCTTCAGGTTCGGGAGGGAAAAAACCGGGGGGCAGACTAATGGGGGGGACGACTAAGGTCTGGAGGGCAATGGTTTGTTCTGGTTCTGGAGCTTCAACTAAATTTGCTCCCCCGGCGAGAATGCGATCGACATCCCAAAATACTTCATCCATAAGCTGTTCGGCATCAGTATTAGCCGACCAAGAATGGGGCTGCGCCTGGGAATTCATTTGGGAATTTGCCGGAGCATGGGCTGGGAGATTTTCGATCGGTAAGGGATTTAACCGGGGACTGGTACTAACTTCCTGAGACATGGCAATATCTATATGCTGGAGATCAGGTATATATTAGCAGTTGTTACTAGGAATGAACCGAAATTTCTTTAATTGTTAATCTATTCAAAGCCTATGGCGAACATTTCTCGGTGGTTTCTCAATTTATTTCTCAAATCTAGTTGTCCTTTGTGCCAACGCCCAACGGGGGAACTTGTTTGTCCCTATTGCCAGAAACAAATTCAAGCTTGTCAATTGCAGAATCCGGCAGAGTTTTGGCAGGGAGATTTGCCTTTATTTGCGTGGGGGAATTATCAAGGAACGGTGAAGCGATCGATCGGTGCCCTCAAGTATGAAGGTCAACCAGAATTAGCTCAACCCTTGGGAACTTGGCTGGGTAAGGCTTGGCAGCAATCTCCCCCCATTCGAGGCAAGTTGGCGATTATTCCCATCCCCATGCATCCAGAGAAACAAAAGCAACGGGGGTTCAACCAAGCAGAACTTTTAGCAGAGAGTTTCTGTCGTCTAACAGGGCATAAATTGCGATCGACCAACCTAAGCCGAGTCAAGGCTACCACCGCCCAATTTAGTCTGTCTAGGCAAGCACGGGAACAGAATCTCCAAGGTGCTTTTCAGGTGACTACTTCTAGCCAGAAACTCCGGGAACCCGTATTATTGCTGGATGATATCTACACCACTGGAGCCACGGCTCGATCGGCAAAAATAGCATTAGAGGCGGCGGGGATGCCTGTAGTCGGCATTATTGCCTTGGCAACCACCAAAAAGGTCTAGTTTCTAGTTCCGAATTAGCTTAATATCTTGATATCCCATCCTGAGAGCCAGTGGATTTTACGACGGTTTCGATCAAAAATGTGTGACTTTATCTTGATTTTGTCCAACGTTTAGGCTTATGACTTGAAGAGAGATTCTAGTCATCTTCCCCTGATTGAAGCTAGGATTGTTATACATAAGCTATGGCAAAGTTAGACAAATAAAAATATCTTACAAATATCTTAAAAACATCTCAAATAAATTTTTAGACAAACTTTTTATCAATATTTTTCCAAACAAATCTCAAAACAAAATACACAAAATATAAACTTAGCATGGGTCTCTTAGAATCAGAATCAGCAAAGGAATACGCAGCACCACATCATGACAAGGATCAGGGAGAAAATTCTGAAACTAAATCCAAAAATATTTCCTTCCCAGATTCCCGATCGGCAAGTTTTTCGCCGCCTGATCTTCCTGATCCTGCCTCCCATCCCAACTTCACCCCAGAGGACTTCGTATCTGTGCCTGAACCAGACCAGCAGTTAGCAGCAGAAATAGTAGAAGAAAATCGAGGATTCTTGCCTGTCTTGGCAAACCGGAGTTTTTTAGCCCTATGGAGTGGGCAGGTCTTTTCACAGTTAGCAGACAAGGTGTACTTGGTCATGATGATTGGGCTGGTGGCGAGTCTCTACGGGACTGCGGGACAGACGATTAGTGGCTGGGTGTCGGGAATTATGATTGCTTTTACCATTCCGGCGGTGCTGTTTGGCTCGATCGCTGGGGTATTTGTCGATCGCTGGTCAAAGAAAGCTGTCCTTGTGGTGACGAATATTCTCCGGGGAGCCTTGGTGCTAATTCTGCCCCTCCTGCTGTGGTTAACTAGAGACTGGGGAGCGATCGCCAACCTGCCCGTAGGCTTTTACATTCTGTTGGGGATTACCTTTCTTGTCTCCACCCTGACCCAATTTTTTGCCCCCGCCGAGCAAGCGACAATTCCTCTGATCCTCGAAAAGCGAGATCTCCTCTCCGCCAACTCCCTCTACACCACGACCATGATGGCATCCCTAATCATTGGTTTTGCCGTGGGGGAGCCAGTCTTGGGCATTGCTGAAGTATTACTCAAAAATTTGGGCTGGGATTGGGGGAAAGAACTAGTTGTGGGCGGAGCCTATGTTATTGCGGGTTTGATTCTCTTGAGACTAAAAACTGGGGAAGCTTTCAACCATCCAGAAGTGGAACCTCCCCATGTTTGGCAAGATATCAAAGATGGTCTGGCTTACCTTGGTCAACAGCGGCACGTGCGGAGTGCTTTAATCCAGTTAACTATTCTTTTTTCAATCTTTGCAGCCCTCGCAGTCTTGGCAGTACGCATGGCGCAATTGATTCCGGGGATGAAACCAACTCAGTTTGGATTCCTCTTGGCGGCGGCTGGTCTGGGGCTGGGTCTAGGAGCCTTAGTCCTCGGTAGTGTCGGTCAGAAGT
>JAIMKT010000003.1:45105-69905 GCA_020692245.1 Microcoleus sp. GA_180221_E-2-1-MAG-45_12 | reverse complement strand
GGGGCTGCCTTGGGGGGGTTATCGGTGTTTCGAGAGCAGTTGGTCATTATTTTGGGGTTAATTACGATCGTGGGATTTTTTGGAGCCATGGTGGGGATACCCATGCAAACCACCGTTCAAGGAGAAACTCCAGAAGAATTACGGGGTAAGGTTTTTGGTTTACAAAATAATGTGGTGAATATTGCCCTCAGCCTGCCCTTGCTATTGGTGGGAGTTGCAGAAACTCTCTACGGGCTACAGGTAGTATTTTCTGGTCTGGCAATTATTGCGGTAGTAGGTGGTGGGTTGACTTATTCTATTTCAAGTAATATTTCGGATAATATGTCATCTAAAGTTGACAAACAATCTTAGAATCTTATAAATCCTGTTAATTTTTTACATAAAAACATTACATCAACATCACACAAAGATAATTACCTGAATGCACATAGCTTGGATTGGTAAAAAGTCCCCTTTTTGTGGCAACGTCACCTACAGTCGAGAAATCACCAACGCCCTGTTGGATCGAGGCTATCAGGTTAGTTTTTTTCACTTTGCGCCAGAAGAGGCAGATGAGCCAGAGACTTTTAGCTCCAATGGGACTCAAGATGTCACCCTGCCCTGTTTGTACAAGTCTCAAATCTATACAATTCCTACTTTCACGGCTAATAAAGTTCTGGAACGATCGCTGCGAGAACTGAAACCAGATATTGTCCATGCTTCCCTGACCCTTTCTCCCCTAGATTTCCTGCTGCCAGAAATTTGCCAAGAGCTAAAAATTCCTCTTGTGGCTACTTTTCACCCGCCCTTTGATGGCAAGCGCCGCAATCTGCAATCGGGAACCCAGCTTTTTACCTATCAGCTCTACGCTCCCTTTTTAGCCAACTACGATCGAGTGATTATCTTCTCTCAACTCCAGAAAAATGTTTTGGTGAAGTTGGGGGTTCCTGCGGAAAAATTAGCAGTGATTCCCAATGGAGTCGATGTCCAGAAATATTCCCCCGGAGCTTCCAACTTTAAGCAAGAAATGGGGGCCGATCGCCTGTTTGTCTACCAAGGACGAATTGCGACCGAAAAAAATGTGGAATCTCTCCTAAAGGCTTGGAAACTCAGCAACATGGGGACTGGGGCAAAGCTGGTGATTGTGGGTAATGGGGCTTTAGTTCCGGCTTTGAAGCCCTTCTATGGGGAAGAGGATGGCATAATTTGGCTGGGTTTTGTGGCGGGGGACGATCGACGACGAGAAATTCTCCGGGCTGCGGATGTGTTTATTCTGCCTTCTTATCTAGAAGGTTTATCCCTTTCTCTGTTGGAAGCAATGGCGTGCGGCGTAGCTTGTATTGCCACCGATGCCGGGGCTGATGGGGAGGTGCTAGAAAAAGGGGCTGGGGTCGTGATCAATACCCGCCGGGTGACTTCCCAGTTGCAAACTCTGCTACCTTTGTTCCGAGATCAACCAGAACTCTGTGCTACTTTGGGACAAAAAGCGAGGGCGAGGGTGCTCGATCGCTACACTCTCACCGGAAACATTACCGCCCTAGAAAAACTCTATACCCAAATGTGGGCTTCTTCTCAACTCCAGTTGGCACGACATTAAACTATATTCCTACAAATGGGCGTGAGCTTTTAACTCTTCTAGGGTGACAGACTGGAGGGCTACGGCGTGGGTCGCTGCCAAAACTACGGGCGGGGCAATTCCAGCATCTAGAGCTTCTTTCCACCTAGAAACACACAAACACCAGCGATCGCCCGGTTGCAGTCCCGGAAACCCAAAGGCAGGCTGGGGAGTACTCAGGTCATTCCCCTGTCTTTGCGAGAATTCTAAAAATTCTGCCGTCACTTCAGCACAAACTACATGGAGTCCTCGATCGTCCACTCCTGTATTACATTTACCATCCCGATAAAACCCCGTCATCGGTGCACCACAACAAATCTCCAATTCCCCACCCAAAACATTTTTTGCTTCTAACATTTTTTCCTTTCCTAAATACTATTAGTATTTTTTCTGTATTCCTAACTGATCCTTAAAATACCTAGAATAATTTTAGGCTGTAGAGGGAAAAGCTAGATTACTTACCATAATGTATTTGATACAATACCTACCATGAAGGAATACTTGCAAGTTAGTGAAATAGTTAATTGGCAACATCCCGAAATTTTGGAACTTGCCCAGCAGATTGCGTCAACACACCAGACCTCAATGGAGATCGCCCAAGGATGTTTTGAATGGGTACGCGATCGCATTCACCACAGCGTTGATTATCAACAAAATCCTGTAACTTGCCGTGCCTCTGATGTCTTAGAACATAAAACAGGTTACTGCTTTGCGAAAAGTCATTTACTGGCTGCCCTCCTCCGAGCCAACCAGATTCCCACTGGGTTTTGCTATCAACGCTTAAGTATTAACGATCGAGGCGCGCCCTATACTTTGCACGGTTTCAACGCCATCTATTTACCAGAAATTGGCTGGTATCGGGTTGATGCTAGAGGTAATAAACCCGGAGTCAATGCTAAATTCACGCCACCCCAAGAGCAGTTAGCCTATAGGATTCAGCTTCCTGAAGAGGCAGATTTTAACCCAGTCTTTCCTGAGCCACTGCCCATTGTGGTGGAAGCTCTCCAAGCCTATAGTACGTGGGATAAAATGCTAGAGCATCTGCCAGATATTTCCCTAGCCTCTGCCAAAAGTTTGGGTTGGTATTGAGAGATTATTTCGGGCATAACTTAAATCTGAAATCTGAAATCTTACCGCTAATCTATAAAACCTCTAATTTATAAATTAATTAAAACCTCTTTCTCGCCACGGTACGGGATCGATCGCCTTACCGTGGACAAACAAACCCCAGTGGAGATGAGGTCCGGTCACTGCTCCTGTGGCTCCGACTGCACCGATTACCTGCCCTGCTTGGACAAAATCTCCCTCTTTGACATCAATGCGGCTGAGGTGGATCATGATGCTGAGTAAGCCCTGCCCGTGATCAATACCGACGGTGTTGCCGTGGATATTAAAGCGTTGGTTCTCTCTGCCCACCAGACTGATCCTGCCCGCCGCCGGAGCAATTACTGGGGTTCCCGTTCCTGCCCCGTAGTCCACACCCCGATGATAATAATCTTCTGCAAATACACCATTATAGTAGCGGCGCACCCCATAGACAGAGGTGACATCGCCAGAGGTAGGACGGAGTAAGGATCCCTGCCAGTGTCTTTCTGGAGTAGCAAGGGTTTTAAACTCATCCACTCGATCGAACTCATACTCATCAACGGGAGATTCATCACCACCGGGCAGCGAAATTCTTTGGGTGTCAAAATCTCGATTCCCCAACCGTACAGCCATTCTTTTTTCTGTACCACTATCATTAATCACTAAATTCTTTGTTCCCGGTGCATCCAAGGGAGTCGTCGGCAACAGAACCTGCCAAAGCCCAGTCCCTCTAGAAAAAGCCGGATACACCTGACCATCAAAGCTCACGGTTGGTTGGCTAGGGGAATTAACTCTGAGGTCGATCGTATCTCCGAGGTGGGGATTTGTGGGCGTAAACTGTACCTCTAGCGCTGGAGCAGGATGTTCTAAAGCAAAAATCAAAGCCAATGTTACTAGAAACAAAGTAATTATTTTTAGCCAAGACATTTTAGATATAGATTTGGCTCCATTTTTTAACAACAGCGACCACCAGCCATGATCCAAAATATTGCGGAGGGGATTGGTCTGCATACTACTCCTAAGTATTACTTCTAGGGAATTTATTATATTACTTCCTCTAGATTCCTCGATCGGGGAGGATTGATTGCCAAATTTTAACGGATTTTTTGGGGAAATTGCTGAGAAAACATGGGGAAAATGTCTGAGAAAATGTATCCTTGAAGTTAATACAACTTAATATTTGACTCATAAAAATATTTAAATCGCAATTTTTAGACTTAAACTTAGATGACATCTAGGCAGAATCTAAATACAACGCCCCGTTATAACCTTTAGTTAAACCCAGTAATTAAACCCAACCTAATTAACCAGTGCAAGAAGATTTTCGCTTAATTATTGATTTTGTCTCAGTGTTGGCAGCAGCAACCGCCGGGGGATTATTAGCTGCCTTCTGTCGTCAGCCTGCTCTTTTGGGTTATATTCTCGGCGGTATGATTGTTGGGCCGGCGGGGTTGGGGTTGATTAAGGAAATTGTCCCCATTGAAACCATGGCGCAGTTGGGAGTAGCCTTTCTGCTCTTTGCCTTGGGGGTAGAGTTTTCCTTGACAGAATTAAAAAAAGTGCAGGCGATCGCCCTCGGTGGGGGCAGTTTACAGATAATTCTGACTATTCTGATTACCGCTTGTCTTTCTCTGTTTGTGGGTTGGGTATCTACGCCAGTTCAAGGGATATTTCTGGGGGCGATTCTGTCCCTGTCCTCGACGGCGGTGGTGATGAAGTGCTTAATGGAGCGCAACGAAGCGGAAACTCCCCAAGCTCAGGTAATGTTGGGTGTGCTGGTGGTGCAGGATTTGGCCTTGGGTCTCATGTTGGCGGTCTTACCTGCCTTGGATCAACCCCCCGAAGCAATTGGGATTGCGATCGCCCTTGCTGTGTTGAAGATTGCCCTCTTTGGTTTAGGGGCTGTGGCGGCGGGAAAATTAATTATGCCCAAACTCCTGCGTCTCTTTGCCAAGACTGAAAGCCGGGAATTATTTCTCCTCGGAGTCGTGGGTTTATGTTTAGGGATTGCGATCCTCACGGAGAAAATGGGGCTGTCCATTGAGATGGGGGCTTTTGTGGCGGGTTTGATGATCTCAGAAGTGGAGTATGCAGACCAGACTTTGAATTATGTGGAACCCCTGCGGGATGTGTTTGGAGCCTTATTCTTTGCGGCGATCGGGATGCTCATCGACCCCGTTTTTCTCTGGCAAAATCTAGAATTAATTCTCAGCTTGGTACTGTTGGTTTTGGTTGGTAAATTTCTCATTTTTACTCCCTTGGTCAAAGCCTTTGGTTATCCTTGGAAAACCGCCGTCATTGCTGGAGTTGGACTGGCGCAGATTGGGGAATTTTCCTTTGTGCTGGCGAGTGAAGGGCAAACCATGGGGATTGTCTCTAGGGAAGTTTATTTATTACTAGTCGGAACTACTGCCGTTACCCTAGTGGTGACTCCCTTCCTGTTGGGCAGCATTCCTCGCTTATTTGACTGGGTGGAGGGGCTACGGGGCGAACCCAGTTTTTACCAGATTGATCAATCCTTGTCAGAATTAGTAACTGCTCCAGAAATCCCTACCCTGCAAGATCATGTGGTCATCTGTGGCTACGGGAAAACCGGGCAGAATCTTGGCAAAATGTTGCAATCTCACAACTATCCGGTGGTAGTAATTGATCATTCGGAAGCGGCGATGCAAAAACTCCGGGAGACAGAGATTAACCATGTTTACGGCAATGCAGCTAGTTTCCATGTCCTCGAAAAAGCTGGGATCGATCGAGCCAAATCCATGGTTGTGTTGTTGCCCGATGCCATGAGTATGCGTCTCACCCTGAAACGAGCCTTGGAATTAAATCCAGAATTAGATGTGGTAGTACGTTCCCATCACGATCGAGATATTGAAATGCTCTATCAACTAGGAGCCACTTCCGTAGTCCAGCCAGAATTTGAAGCTAGCCTCGAAGTCGCCAGTCATCTCTTGGGCAGTATTGGCTTCCCGAAACCGACTATCTGGCAAGAAATGGAACAAATTCGCAGTTCCCACTATCTAGACCTCCGCCCGGTCAAACTACCCTCAGAAATTAGCCGAGATTTCCAACAAGTCCGAGAGCAGATTCCCAGTCTATGGTATGCCTTACCCTCTGCATCTCCCTTGGTCGGCATGAGTTGGGAAGAAACCAAGCTCCGACAATTAACGGGGGTGAGCCTCTTGGCGGTGAAGCGGCAGTCGGGGGTAGAAATTGACTATCCAGAAGGAGATATTTCTCTAGAGGAGGGCGATCGACTGTTGATTGTAGGCGAAAATGAGGAAATTACGGCTTTCCAAGAATTAGCCCAAGGAGATGCAGTAATTCCCCTCATTGGCAATGCCTGTCAATGGTTGCTCCTGCCCCTCGACAGCCCTGTGGTGGGGTCTACTCTCCAAGAGTTGCATCTGCGTCGCCAGTATGGGGTGCAAGTTCAAGTTATCCGCCGGGAAGGGAAGTTTATTAGTTTTCCTGATGGTTCCCTGGAATTGATGGGGGGCGATCGACTGCTGCTGTGTGGTGATGCTCCAGCCTTAGAGCAGATAGAGGAATGGTTCCTTGCTTCTCCTCTGAACCCAATTATTAATCCAGTTAATCTGCCGATTCCGGTTTTGCAAGTCAACGCTTTGTATCAAGATTTGATAAATCAAGAATTAATAACTCAAGAATTAATAACTCAAGAATTAACTGCCCCAGAGTTGGCTACTATAGAACCGGAAGTTTTCTAGAATCCCCCCATGCTAAAAACCTTAAAAATTCGTCACCTTGTCCTCGTAATTACCTCGATCGTCCTCATTATTACTGCCCATACCCTTGGCAATAGTAAAGTTGTTCAAGCCCAAGCTCAACAGGTGAGCATTAAGGTCGGGGTAGTCCAACGTTTTGGGGATGCGGTGAAAACTCCCCTAGGGTTACAAGCCACCGATGGCGATCGATTGCGGATTGAATTCAAATCTGGGGATCAAGTCGAGGCAGTTACCGCCCCTAGTGCCCAGATTGAGATTATTATGCAAGCGGTAGACCCGCCTGTGACTGAAGAAAAGGTGATCCTGCGGCAGGTGGGGACTTTTGAAACGGCAGAAGACTATGCTAATTTGTGGCGATCGAGGGGCATTCCAACAGAAATAGGTCAACCTAGTCGCTGGCAAGTGTGGGCAAAACGAGATGTTTATAATACTCCCCTGTTACGGCGTTTATTGCTGCAAAGTATCCAAGCTCAGGGTGATCAATTTGCCACCATCGAAACCAAAGTTCTTTCCCAAGTTCCCAAGGCTTCTTTGGTCGTGAACGGAGTCCGTTATGGCAGAGATGAGATTGAGATCAGCAGTGAGAGAAATTTAATCCAAGTCAGCCTAGGGGGAATTCGGACTCTCTATCCCGGTCGGCTCCGGCTCCAACCCAACGCCTACGGTAGTTACACCCTCGTGAATGATGTGGATATCGAGGATTATCTCCGGGGGGTAGTTCCTCACGAAATTGGGCCCAGCGCACCCTACGGAGCTGTGGAAGCTCAAGCCATGATCGCCCGTACCTACGCCCTCCGCAATCTCCGCCGCTTCACTGTGGATAATTACGAACTCTGTGCCAGTATTCATTGTCAGGTATACAAAGGTTGGAATGGGACTGTGGGGAATGCCGATCGAGCTATTGCCGCTACCAAAGGACTAGTATTAACTTACGAAAATGAATTAGTAGATGGTTTGTATTCTTCAGCAACGGGGGGAGTAACAGCCAAGTTTAGCGATGTCTGGAATGGGAGCGATCGTCCCTATCTCACGCCTGTGGTGGATTCTACCCGTCCCTTGTGGGATCTAAATCAGCGTTCCCTCTCGGATGAAGCAAATTTCCGGGCTTTTATTAATAATCGTCAAGGCTTCAATGAGGCGGGCATCGGCAGGCTCCGGTGGCGAGAGGAGGAAAATCTCCCAGAACTAGCACGAGAATTAAAGGAATACCTCAACAATAATAAGTTGCCCCTAGCAGATTTCACCAAGATCAATCAAATGCAAGTCACGGAGCGATCGACCTCTGGGCGGATCCTCACCCTCGCAGTGGATACAGACAAGGGCAGAATTGAAGTCCGCAAAAATGAAATTCGTACCGCCTTTGAGCCTCCCGATAGCACCTTATTTTACCTAGAGCCTTTGCTGAATAGCGATCGTACTCTCCGGGGTTATGCCTTTGTGGGAGGTGGTTTTGGTCACGGGGTGGGCATGAGCCAAACAGGAGCTTACAATCTTGCCAACTTGGGCTTTACCGGGGAGCAAATTCTCCGATTCTACTATCCCGGCACGCAACTCCAACCTTTAAGCGATCAGATTATCTACCATAGCAAAGAAAGTTATAGTTAGAATAAGAAAGCAAGAGAGGAGACAGGGCAACTGCATAAAAATCAAAGGGAAAGAAGATGGTTTAGATAAGCCATATCCCAAGCTGCTTTTTTCCGTTTTGCCCTCATACTGGACTTAGAAGACTTATCACGACTGATGAGATTAAGAGCAAAGTGTAGTAACGATTCTCAGTGGAAACCTTGCCATTGACTTTGCGCTCAGTCTGCACCATCGCCACAGTTTGTAAACCAGCCCATAAAGGTTTTTGGACAAGATACTCTAGGTTAGATACTGCACAAATGGTGATCACAATTATGTCTAAGCAAGATATGCTCTTTCACCCGATTGTCTCGTGGGTCTTCTACTCCCTCAAGGTGTCTCAGTAAACTACCTTCCATAGAGCTATTCATTTTGATTTTACTTTACTTTTTATGCGGTTGCCCTGCGGCAATCCTTGGTAACTGGGCGAAATTGGGGATAAGCTGTTAGGCTAATTAATTAGGGCTGTTTGCCTGATTTTTTCTATAACTTTTTAGGCTGATAGCTATGGATAGCCCCTTAAATATTTCTCGATCGCTCTTATTTGCCCTCGGCACTCAAGTTTTGGTTCATCACCAAGACCGCATTCCCGGCGAAACTCCTCTGGTGGTGGTGAGTAATCATCGCAGCTTCATGGATGCTCCGGTACTAATGGCTGCCTTGGCAAAACCAGTCCGCATTGCCTGTCATCACTACATGGGGCAAGTGCCAATTATGCGGGATTTAGTTGTCAATCAGTTGGGATGTTTTCCTTTGGATGCGTTAGCCCAACGACAGCAGAGTTTTTTACTTCAGGGAGCGGAGTTGTTGCGATCGAACCAACTAGTAGGCGTGTTTCCAGAGGGAGCGACACCTATGGTCAATTTAACCAAACCCCAAGAGGTAGGTAGATTCCATCGAGGTTTTGCCCATTTAGCCCTCCGAGCCAAGATTCCCGGTTTGGCAGTGCTGCCCGTAGCGATCGCCGCCCAAGAAGAACATCAAGTAGATGCCCTTGTCCCGCTCAAGCTTCTAAAACTCTTTGATCCGGCAGAACCTCTCTTTAATCAGGAGGGTTGGCATCCGGTGGTGGTATACAAAAAACTCACGGTCTCGATCGGTCGTCCCTACTGGGTGACAGCCAACTCCCAAGGTCAATACCAAGGGAAACAGGCTAAAAAAATTATTCGTCACCTCACAGATCATTGCCATCAAGAAATCAGCACCCTTCTCCAGCAATCAATGCTCTTTTAATTCTTAGAACATATCCGGCGAAAACTGTACTTGTAGTAGGATTCAGAAGGCGTAAAGCTTTGGATTACAGAGGGCGCAAAGCCTTGCACCCCTACTCTCTGATAACTGTTTACTGTTCACTGTTTACTGATTTATGCTTAACCTTTCCTCAGCCCCAGTATTTCTCCCGCTATACCAAAATTCTCCAGATTTACCTTTATTAGTGTTGATGCCGGGGATGGATGGCACTGGGTATCTGTGGCGATCGCAACTGCCCCAGTTAGAAACTTTTTTTGATGTGCGCCGTTTGCAAATCCCCCCCCATAATCTCGAAACGTGGGAAGCCCTGAGTACCCAAGTAATTCATCTGATCCAGCAGGAAACTCTAGGCGATCGACAAGTCTATATTTGTGGCGAATCCTTTGGAGCTTGCCTCGCCCTAAAATTAGCCGTGCGTCTTCCCAATCTTTACCATCGCTTGATCTTAATTAATCCAGCTTCCTCCTTTAGTCAGTTACCTTGGCTAGGATGGTTGGGACAGGCTTGTCAATGGGTGCCGGATAGTTTGTATTACTTCTCGACTCTGGCAGGATTGCCGCTCTTGGCAGCCCTAGAAAGAATCAATGTCGATGAACGGCACGCTTTATTACAAGCAGTACGATCTGTACCTCAAACTACGGTGGCTTGGCGCATCAAAATGTTGGCAGATTTTCAAGTAGATACCCAATCTCTAAAGGAACTGCAACAGCCAGTATTAATTTTAGTTGGGGAAAGCGATCGACTCCTCCCTTCCTTCAAAGAAGCCCAACGTCTCCAAAATTACCTACCTCAAGCCCAGATTGTCACCTTACCTAAATCTGGTCATGCCTGTATGTTGGAAACGGGGATTTGTTTAAGTCAGATTCTCCAAAAGTGGCTCAAGAGTTCTTGCACCTAATCAGGACTACGTTTAAGCCAAAATTATCAAAGAATGGAGTTAGATCAATGCTCAAAATGGGCGAAGTTTCCCAGAATTTAGGACTTAATCCTCAAACAGTTTATTTTTATGAACGCATTGGATTAATCCCACCCCTCCAACGGACAAAAGCAGGCTATCGTCTTTTTAGTCAAGAGGATGTCGATCGACTAGCTTTTATTAGTCATGGCAAATCTTTGGGGCTAAGTCTAGATGAAATTAAGGAAATTTTAGACTTAAAAGCAGATAAATCCCTCACCTGTCATCAGGTCTACGAACGACTGCACAAAAAAATTCAGACAATCAGAGAAAATATTCAGCAACTCCAAGCCCTCCATGATGAGCTAATGCCTCTTCTTGAGCAATGTCAGACCAACTTGGAACTTACGAATTTAGATCGCCAGTGTATTGTCCTTGATCCCGCACCCCGCTAAAAGGATTCAAAATATCCAGAACTTTTTTTGCCAAAACCCTTGACTCTATACTTGAGTACAGACTTTATAATCAAGCCAACACCTAAACTTTATTTACATATCGGGTTAACTAATCTGAAAGGTAACTAAAACAAGCAATCAAGAGGTTGATTATGAACGCAATTAAAATTGAAATTCTGGGTACAGGTTGCAAAAAGTGCCAACAGTTAGAGGCAAATGCTAAGGAAGCGGTGGCAAATCTCAATCTCACAGCAGAGGTTTTCCATATTACGGATCCTGTGGAAATTGCGATGCGTGGGGTGATGACTACGCCAGCGATCGCTATTAATCACAAAGTAGTCGGTAAAGGGTTGATCAGTCCAGAGCAAATACAAACTCTATTGCAGCGTTAGGGGAGAAAATTTATGTTTGATCCTTTCTATCCTTTCGACTGGCTCGCTACCCAAATTGTGACTAAATTATTAGGGCTGGAAATCTCCTCCCATTTAGGTTCTAGTTTGCACTTCTTTCTTTACGATGTCCCAAAAGTTTTGACGTTACTAATTGTAATTAGCTTTATTGTTGGCACATTTCAGAGCTTTTTAGAACCAGAGCGAGTCCGTTCCTTACTAGAAGGCAAGCGGACTTTTGCAGGGAACGTTTTGGCGGCGATCGTAGGCATTGTGACTCCATTCTGTTCCTGTTCCGCAGTCCCGTTATTTATCGGCTTTTTAGAAGCAGGGGTTCCTTTAGGGGTGACTTTTTCCTATCTAATGGCAGCCCCAATGGTCAATGAAGTTGCCGTAATCTTACTATGGGGATTATTTGGGCTGAAGGTAACTCTAATCTATATTGGTTTTGGGGTGGCTTTAGCGATCGTATCAGGGTATATCATCGGCTTGCTCAAATTAGAAAAATGGGTAGAACCCTTTGTCTGGGAACTCCAAAAATCTCGGCAAAACATGGCTCCCGCAGATAAAGATCATGATGAAGATCCTCTAGAATCCATTGAATTAACTTGGAAACAAAGATTTGAACAAGGCAGATTTCAATCCAACGAAATTGTGCGATCGGTTTGGGTTTATGTTGTCCTTGGTATTGCGATCGGCGCCGGAATTCATGGCTATGTACCAACGGATTTTATTGTCAAATATGCCGGGGCAAATAATCCTTTCGCAGTCCCGATCGCTGTAGTTCTGGGTGTCCCTCTCTATGCAAATATTGCAGGAGTAATGCCAATTACTGAAGCTTTAGTAAATAAAGGAATGCCCATGGGGACAGTGTTAGCATTCACAATGGCAGTTACTGCCCTATCTTTTCCTGAAATCGTAATTCTGAAAAAAGTTTTGCAACCTCAACTCTTAGCCGTCTTTGTCGGTCTCATGACCATGGGGATTATTAGCATTGGTTATATCTTTAATGCGCTTCTGGTTTAACTTATTACTCCTGCCAGAGTTCTAATAGAGTTTAGCTGATATGGAAATTAGCTGATGTATAAGTTCATGAACAGGGTGAAGAGGAAAGTTAGCTGGGCGGCGATCGTAAAAATATAAATAATGGCTCTAGTTTTAAATACTGACAACATCAAACCTAGGGATTTCAAATCTACCATCGGTCCAAATACCAGAAAAGCCAAGAGAGAACCACTAGTAAAGGTGGAAGCGAAGGCAAGGGCAAAGAAGGAATCTACCGTAGAGCAGATGGAAACTACTGCGGCTAAAACCATCATGGCAATAATTGAGAGGACGGGGCCCTGTCCTAAGCCAATAATAATTTCCCGTGGCACTGCTACCTGCAAAAAAGCAGCGATCGCACTGCCCAACACCAAAACTCCTCCCAGTTCCCGCAACTCCTGAATACTATTTTCCATAAACAGGCGTAACTTTTGCATCCGGGCAGACTCTGGAGAAATCGCTGCGATCGAGGGAGATGAACCTAACAAGCCAAGGTCTAAACGTTGCACAACCCCACCCCCCAGAATATAGGAACCAGATTGCAGCAGAGTGGGAGTCTGGCTAGGTATAGTAGCTGGGGACTCTGGGAACTTTGCAGTCGGGTGGTCACTGAGCGAAGCGGTCGGGCGGGACATGAATCTAGTCACCGAGGGCTGGAGGAGGGGTTGCATATCTGCTTGGCTGCTAAATATAAAACCAATCACCGTGGCGATCGTCAAGGAAAAAACCACCCGTAGCACCACAACTTCTGGTTGTTCTCGAAAGGCGACCCACGTAGACCAGATGACAATGGGGTTAATGGTTGGAGCAGCTAACAAAAACCCGATCGCCACCGGAGCCGGAGCGCCTTGAACTAACAACCGTCTTGCTACTGGGACATTGCCACACTCACACACCGGAAACAAAAAACCCGCACAACTCCCTGCCAAAGCCCCCAACAAAGGATTTTTAGGCAGCATCGAGATCAGTTTTTTTTCATCTACAAACAACAACAGCAAACTAGATAACAACACCCCCAAAATCAAAAAAGGGATCGCCTCCACTAGCAAGCTCAAAAACAGGGTAAAAGCATTATTCAGTTTAGTAATGAGGACTGGATTCATAATCAGTTATCAGTTATCAGTTATCAGTTATCAGTTATCAGTTATCAGTTATCAGTTATTAGTTGTTTGTGCTGAGCGTAGTCGAAGTAGCAGTTATCAATTAGCAGTTATTACCTCTGCATGTTCACTGTTTACTGTTTACTGTTCACTGTAGAAGCAACTTGTAACTCCTTGAGTTGTTTCAGGTCTACGCCACTGGGGGCTTCAGTCAGGAGACAACGGGCTTGTTGGGTTTTCGGGAAGGCAATCACATCCCGGATGGAGTCTTCACCAGCGAGGAGCATGACTAGTCGATCGAGTCCGTAGGCAATGCCGCCGTGGGGAGGAGTCCCAAACTCAAAGGCTTCGAGGAGGAATCCAAATTTAGCATAGGCTTCTTCCGTGGATAGACCGATCGCTGTGAATACCTGTTCCTGAATATCTCTTTGATGGATCCGCCGGGAACCGCCCCCTACTTCCACACCGTTAAAAATCAGATCGTAAGCCTGCGCCCTTGCTGTTTTCAGGTCGGCTAAATCCTCTGGATGGGGGGCAGTGAAGGGGTGATGGAGAGCTTCGAGGCGTTTTTCTTCGGCATTCCATTCAAACATCGGGAAATCGACCACCCAGAGGAGATTAATTTTGTCTGCGGGAATCAGGTTTAGTTCCTTGGCAATATACTGGCGGAGACGATCGAGACTCTTATTCACAACTACAGCACTATCGGCGGCAAATAGTAGTAAATGTCCCGGTTCTGCCCCAGTTCGTTTGATAATTTCCTGCTTCTGCTCTGGAGTGAGATTATCTTTAATAGCGCCGATGGTATCAAATTCCAGATTTTCCCGGACACGAATATAAGCTAATCCCCTAGCTCCGGCTTCGGCAGCTTCCTTGAAAATATCCCCACCGGGCTTAATCCGTACGTTAGAAATTGCCTGATCACCGCCGGGAATCGGTAGAATTTTCACAATTCCCCCCGCCGCGATCGCCCCAGCAAACACCTTAAACCCGGAATCTTTTAAGACATCAGACACATCCACTAACTCCAAGCCATAGCGGGTATCGGGCTTATCACAACCATAGCGATCCATCGCCTCAGCGTAGGTCAACCGGGGAAAAGGGCTAGGAATTTCGATCCCTTGCACTTGCTGGAAAATATGACTGACTAAACCCTCATTCAAAGTCAGAATCTCTTCCAACTCCATAAAGCTCATTTCCATATCCAACTGGGTAAACTCTGGCTGGCGATCGGCCCGCAGGTCTTCATCCCGGAAACATCGAGCAATCTGATAGTAGCGATCGAACCCAGACACCATCAATAATTGCTTAAAAAGCTGGGGAGATTGAGGCAGGGCATACCAATCACCGGGGTTGACTCGACTGGGGACAAGATAATCCCGTGCGCCCTCTGGGGTGGATTTGGTGAGAATGGGGGTTTCAATTTCCGTAAAATTCCCCTCATCTTCTAGGTAACGGCGGATAGCTTTAATTACTTGGTGGCGGAGTTGCAGGTTCCGGGTCATGCGTTCCCGGCGCAGGTCTAGGTAGCGATACCGGAGGCGTAATTCTTCTTTTACGGTTTCTCCCTCGGCACTAGCTACCGTAAAGGGTAACTGCTTAGAAACTGCATTCAGGAGTTCGATCTCATCGGCATAAATTTCCACTTCTCCCGTCGGCAGTTTGGGGTTGAGAGAATCCTCTGGTCTAGCGGTGACTCGTCCCGTTACCCGCACCACATATTCTGCCCGGAGGTGTTCTGCTTGGGGGTAAGCCTCAGGAGTCCGCACGGGATCGGCGACAATTTGGACAAGCCCCGATCGATCTCGGAGATCTAGAAAAACAACTCCTCCATGATCTCGGCGGCGATCGACCCAGCCACACAGGGAGACTATTTCCCCCACCTGATTACCTCGAATTTCGCCACAATAGGATCTTGTTTGGGGAGTACGCATAGTTAGAATCTGGTTAAAATCTATCAATCAATATTTACACATAAAAATTTTAGATTACCATTATGCAACATTTTGGCAGGCAGATTTCCCAAAACTGCCCTAAAATCTCTCCCCAAGACTTTCCTCAGACTTCCCTAAACTGGCAAGAAACTATTGGAAGTTAGGGTACTAGCAGTGACTCCTGTGAGTAAGGCGAGGGGTTTATCGCTGGGGAATGCAGTTCCTGCTTGCAAGCCCACCACTGTGGTTCCTACTCCTTGGACTATTTGCAAGTCAACAAATCGTAGTCCCTTGGCTAGTTCAATAAAATCAACTCCCACCACAAAGTCAGTAATTGTATCTGTGCCTTTGCCCGGTTCTAGACGGAATCGATCGCTCCCTGCTCCTCCAGTCAGGGTATCATTCCCCCAACCGCCGATCAGCACATCATTGCCATCTCCCCCATTCAAGATATCTCTACCACGACCACCCCGGATGAAGTCGTTACCACCTTCACCATAAAGGACATCTTTGCCGTAGCCACCGTAGAGGCGATCGTTCTCTGAGCCACCATAGATAGTATCTTTACCAAAGTTGCCGTAGATAATATCTTCTCCTGCACCACCGGAGATATTATCTTGACCTCGACCGCCATAGATAGTGTCATTGCCTTGACCACCCCGGATCAAGTCTTTACCACGACCGCCCCGGATGAAGTCATCTCCTTGAGCGCCGTAGAGATTATCATCACCTCTAGCTCCCCACAGGGTATCTTTGCCTTTCTTCCCATAGAAGCTTTCCTGCTCGGCGGTTCCAACTAAGAAGTCATCTTCGTTAGTGCCTTGGTAAGTTTTCGTGGTGTTGTTTGGTGTCCCAGTTCCTTGGGGCGGAGTTATTTCTGTAGGGGGAGTGTTAGATGGGTTAGGTATTACGGTTGATGGGTTGTTATCGCTTATAGGGGTTGATGGTTCGGGGCTATCTACAGGAGGTTCACCAACGATCACAGGGGCGGGAGTAGCTGGGGCATCAGGATTTCTCAGGAGGGGGAAGATGCCGGGGTCGATCGGAGCAGAATTATCAGAGATTGTAGAGATTGGTGGAGTAGGAACTCCGGGAACAACAGGTATGGGGGGTGTTCCCACAGCGATTTTTGCCTCAGCCACTTCAGAGCTAAAGGCAGTTGCTACTCCATTGGTGCTAACATTTGTGGTGTCACCAGCTACAAGAGTTGAACCCCAATCTGCAAATTGATCCCAAGCCCGAAAACTGATGGCTGGAGTACCGATATAGTTGGCATTGGGGACAAAGCGAATTTTAGTCGTCCCATCAGCAGCAAGAAGACGGGCGTTAGTATTGCTAGGGCTACCAAAGGCTTGCCATGTTGTCCCATCGAGGGCATACTGCCAAATCCCATTACTATTATCTACAGCCGTCACTGCAATCCCTTTGAGAACTGCTTGCTCATCACTAAAAGCTCCAGCAATAATTGCACTAACCAAAGTCCCCGGATTGGTTACAGGATTTTCAAGAATACTATTGAGGTTACTAACTAGAATAGGGTCTAAGATAGGAGCCTTGTTAACTTTGATATTGAGGGTATCAGCATTGACACTCAGGCTATTTAATAAGGGTGCAAGGTTAGTCCGCCCAGAGGTGGCGATATTAATAATCAGACCATTCCCGGCAGTGCGTTGATTCCAGCCGTTATAAACCACTCCATTGGTAACGGTTCCCGAAAACCCTGCATTAGGGACAAAGCGAATCCGATTTTTGTTGTCTGCGGATAAGAGAAATGCTGGTGTAAAGGGATTGGGAGGATTGTTTTGAGGTCTGTATTTAGAAATCATGGCTGTAGCTAGGTCTGACCAGTTAGTGCCATTATCTGTAGAATATTGCCAAGTCCCGTTAGTATTGTTAACTTGGGTAATCGAGATGCCCTTATCTTGAGAGCCATCAGGGTTAGTATCGAGGTTACTAATAGAACTCCCAATTAAACTACTTATTAATTGCCCTTGGTTAGCTGCCGTAGTAATATCATTGGGAATAGTTTGTAGCTTGGGGATAATTGGGGTAAGAATAGGACGAGGAGGATTCGGGAGGTTGACTGTGGTGTTTCCTGCTGGTTGAGATGTCCAACCCCGATTGATGAAATTACCAGTGCCAACAGTAGCGTTACCCATGCTGAAACTTCTGAGAGAGAGAGGAGTTGTTGTATTTATTCGCTGATATTCCCCCCGATTGCGGAAAGACTTAGTTCTGGTGATATCCATTCCAAAGGTATTATTTTCAACCCGTAGATTTCGTACTCCCCAGCTCAAGAATAATTCCATACCGTGGGTCTCATGATCATAGCCCCCTGCTGCTACTAAGTTTTTGCGATAGATGACATTATCAGAACCTTGGTTAATATAGGTACTCCAGCGTTGGTTACCAAGGGGCAGAGTTCCTGTAACATCAGTCCCAATTTTGTTTTCTTCGATAAGAACTCCTGTGGAACCTTCTCGGACAATTAGGGCTGTGGTGGTGTTACCAGAGATAAGATTGTTTCTGACGATGGTATTGGGGCTACGGTGGATATATATACCATTGGAAACATTTGGGTCTCCCCACCAGCCATTGCCTAGTCCTACAGTTCCACTACTGTCAGTTCCAATATAATTATTTTCAAGGAGAACACCACTTGGACCTTGGACTGTGCGGCTGTAGTTATTTCCCCGACCGACTTTGATGCCGTTGCTTTGGAAGCGATTGATGATAAATCCTTTGGCAACGCTGTTGCTACTTCCAGTTCCCGGTGTGCCGAAAAAAGTTAAGCCGTTGGTGAAGTCTGATTTCCAAGAGTCTGCGGTGGTAAAAGCGGGGATTTGATCGCCCCGGAGTTCGATCGCTGGTTTGCCTCCAGAACCCGGTTGGGTCGTACCATCAAGATTAATTTGGGTAGTGATCTCTGGTAAGGGACTTTGTAAAGCTATGGTCTGGACTCCCCCTGCTCCAATATTGAAGACGATATCATCAGCACCAGCAATATTATTCGCATCAATAATTGCTTGACGGAGGGAACCTGCTCCAGAGTCATTGTTATTTGTAACGGTGAAGGTACCGAGGACATCTTGGTAAGCATCCCGGACTTTTTTGGTGAAAGCTTGACCCGCCTCGATCGCCCCCGTGGCTTTCTCTAGGAGCCAGTTACCACCCTTGGCAACATTTCCGGTCAAATCTACAGAAGCCGCTACATCTGCCCCAGTAATTTGACTCAGCTTGCTAATAAACGCATCCCCCACTGTTCCTGCTGCCACATCACAACCATAGATCAGGAGATCGGGAGTTTTACCTAGGAGGGGCGAAAACCATGTTTGTAGAGAGGTTTTGTATTGTTCGAGGTTATCTAAGCTCAAGCTAGTGGAGCCAAGTTGGACATTGCCAGCACTGCCGTGGCTGAGGATTTGAATACTTTCTACAGGGGTCGATCGCTGGGCAAGAAATTTAGTTATTTGGCTAATTCCATCTTGATTGGGGTCAAGAATCACTGCTTCGGTGTTGGCTTTCAACCCTGCCAAAAGACCAGAAAAGTTATCGACAGCAGTATCAATAAAGACAAGGTTAGACGCTGTAGATGTTGTGGAGATGGTGGTGGTGAGTGAATTGTTAACCATAGGTTTTGACTGAGCCTAGCCGGTTTAGTTGATACTGAGTTGATAGAAATTGCTTAGGGTGATGAAAAGAAGAAATAAAGCTTTACGTGCTTCTAAAAATATAGGTGTAAATAAGGAGTAGTGTTTTTACTTTCTGTAATAATAATATCGAGATTTATGCGTATAATTTCTAGACATTTGTAAATGCTTGGTCAAATCAGTGTAAAGATTTTATAAAGAGCAGCAATTTTCAAAATATTCCTAATAAAAATTTCTAAGATATTTCTAAAATTTTGGGATTACTGAAGTTATATAAATCATACCTTAAGGCATTAAATATCAGTGTTTTTACTGAGGTCAAAGTTATATGCAAGAATAGGTCTATAACTCCCATGAGAATAGGGAATGAGACTCTAGATGGTTGAAATTGATACCACGATATTGACTTGCTAAGAAGATATTTTCTTGAAAAAATAGTTGTTGTTCTCTATTTGTAAGGAAGTTACATAGATTTCAAACATTAGTGCCAACTGATAAGGAGAAATACAGAGAGAGTCAAACTAGGAAATCTGTTATTTTCTGCGAGATATTGTCTAGTAAATTAGGCTCTTCTGAGGAAAACCATTTAATCTCTGGGCGGGAATGGAACCAAGTTTTTTGGCGTTTGGCAAATTGCCGAGTATGAAGAATAGTTTGCTGAATTGCTGTATATAGATCGGTTTCTCCAGATAAATATCTACCCATTTCTGCATAGCCCAAGGTATTAAGTAAAGGTAGATTCTGTCCATACTTTTTGGTTAAATATTCCATCTCTTCTAGCCAACCTGTTTCTAACATTTGATAGGTACGTTGCTGAATTCTAGTTTCGAGGGTCTGCCAATCACTATCTAAGCCGATCGACAAAATTGGATAACTGGGGGGATTTTCTCCCTGCTGGGCAGAGATGGGAACCCCAGTGACGTAGAAAACTTCCAAAGCTCGCAAAGTCCTGACGGTATCATGGGGATGAATCTTGGTAGTTGCCTCTGGATCAACTTGAAATAACATTTGGTAGAGCTGGGCTTGAGGGATGGTGGCAAGTTGCGATCGCAGTTCTGGCTGGGGAGCTACTCTGGGAATTTTCATGCCGTGGGTAATTGCTTTGATATACAAACCTGTGCCGCCCACTAATAAAGGAGTGATACCCTGCTGGTGATGGCTGGTAATTAACTCTTGGGCTTGGTGTTGATAATCGGCAACCGTGAGAGTTTCTTGAGGATCGCAGATATCTATTAAATAATGAGGAACTTGAGATCGATCGAGCAGGGAAGGTTTCGCCGTGCCAATATCAAACTCTCGATACACTTGCCGGGAATCTGCGCTGAGAATCACTGTCGGGAATCGTGCTGCCAAAGCTAGGGCTAACCCAGACTTTCCCGTAGCTGTTGCCCCACAAATTACAATTAATTTCTTCCTAGATTTTCCACTAAATATCATGCTGGTTTTAACTCCCTGTACTACCTCCCAAAAAATACCATCCCAAATCCCCTAAATTTCGCCTTTAACCCATTTGTGTTATAATTTTAGAGTATTTTCTATCTTTAGCTCCGGTTGCGGGCTAGAGCCTGATATTTTTGGAGTATGGATATGCCAAGTACAAGTAGTTATGGTGCTGATCAGATTCAAGTCCTGGAAGGTTTGGAGGCTGTCCGCAAACGTCCGGGGATGTATATTGGTTCCACAGGACCGAAGGGATTACACCACCTAGTCTACGAAGCAGTGGACAACTCCATTGACGAGGCTCTGGCGGGGCATTGTACCCACATTGAAGTAGACCTCAATGCCGATGGTTCCGTGGCTGTAACCGATGATGGTCGGGGCATTCCCACCGGGATTCATCCCCGCACTGGCAAATCTGCCCTGGAAACAGTTTTAACTATTCTCCATGCTGGGGGTAAGTTTGGGGGCGGTGGTTACAAGGTTTCTGGGGGATTGCACGGGGTCGGGATTTCGGTAGTGAATGCCCTATCAGAATTTGTGGAAGTGACGGTGTGGCGAGAAGGGAAAGTCCATAAACAACGCTACGAACGCAGCTTTCCTGTCACGGAATTAGTGGCAGAACCTTCTTCAGAAAATCGGACAGGTACATCTATTTGTTTTAAGCCAGATATCCAGATTTTTACCACGGGCATCGAGTTTGACTACATGACTCTGGCTAGTCGGTTGCGGGAATTGGCTTATTTAAATGCGGGGGTGAAAATTACCTTTAGCGATCGCCGCCTCGAACTTCTCAAAAGTGATGAACCTAGAATCGAAACCTACTGCTATGAAGGGGGCATCAAGGAATACATTGCCTACATGAACCGGGAAAAGCAGCCCCTCCACGAAGAGGTGATCTATGTGCAGGGGGAACGGAACAATGTCCAGATTGAAGTGGCTCTGCAATGGTGCGTAGATGCTTACAGTGATAATGTTTTGGGCTTTGCGAATAATATTCGGACGATCGATGGGGGGACGCACCTAGAAGGCTTAAAAACTGTCCTCACCCGGACGATGAATGCGATCGCTCGTAAACGCAACAAGATTAAGGAAAATGAATCTAACCTAGGGGGCGAAAATATCCGGGAAGGCTTGACCGCCGTGATTTCTGTTAAGGTTCCAGACCCAGAATTTGAAGGACAGACGAAAACAAAATTAGGTAACACCGAAGTCCGGGGGATTGTGGATTCCCTCGTAGGGGAAGTACTGACGGAATACCTAGATTTTCGCCCTAATGTTGCCGATGCCATTCTCGAAAAAGCAATTCAAGCCTTCAAAGCGGCGGAAGCTGCCCGTCATGCAAGGGAATTAGTCCGGCGGAAATCGGTGTTGGAATCTTCACCTCTGCCGGGTAAATTGGCAGATTGTAGTTCCCGTGATCCTTCAGAGTCGGAAATTTTCTTAGTAGAGGGAGATAGTGCGGGGGGTTCGGCAAAACAGGGACGCGATCGCCGTTTCCAAGCCATCCTGCCACTCCGGGGCAAGATCATCAATATTGAAAAAACTGATGATGCTAAGGTCTACAAAAATAATGAAATTCAAGCTCTAATTACAGGGCTAGGCTTGGGGATTAAGGGCGATGAGTTTGATGTGGCGCAGTTGCGTTATCATCGGATTTGTTTGATGACCGATGCTGATGTGGATGGGGCGCATATCCGGACATTGCTGTTAACTTTCTTCTATCGTTACCAACGGGCGTTAATTGAACAGGGATTTATTTATATTGCTTGCCCTCCTTTATATAAGGTGGAGCGGGGGAAAAATCATTACTACTGCTACAGCGATCGAGAACTCCAAGAACTCGCCGCCGGATTCCCCTCTAATGCCAACTACACGGTGCAGCGATTCAAAGGGCTGGGGGAAATGATGCCTCAACAACTCTGGGATACCACCATGAACCCGGAAACCCGAACTCTGAAGCAGGTAGAAATTGAGGATGCTGCCGAAGCCGATCGCATTTTTACGGTACTGATGGGCGATCGAGTTGCTCCCCGTCGGGAATTTATTGAAACCTACGGCTCGAAAATGAACCTGACGGATTTGGATATTTAGAGGGTGAGGGCGTAAAGTAAAGAGGGCGTAAAGCCTTACGCCCCTACGAATTGAAATATTTGAGAACAAAATATGGATGATTTATTTTCTCATCATTTGGAAGAGAGCTATATTGTCCAGTCTACTCTTGAGCATCGGCAAAAGTATGCCCAATTTTTCACGCCCTATAGGATTGCCCAGTTTATGGCAGCTTGGGTGTTGGGTGGCGATCGAGAAGTTCAATCTATCCTTGATCCGGCAGTGGGATTGGGGGTATTTATTCGGGCAGTTCGAGAGCATTTAGAAACATCAAAAATATCTCCAGAAATATTCCTAAAAATATCTCAGATAAACATCAAAGGCTATGATCTAGATCCGCAAATTTTGTCAATCGCTCAACGGGAATTAAATAATTTAGATCAGTCTCCCAATGTTCAATTAAATATTCAACTTTTGGGAAAAGATTATTTATTTCATGATTGGGAATATAAATATGATGCGATTATTGGCAATCCTCCCTACTTCCGGTTTCAAGATTTCCCAAATCGACATTTAGCATTACAGGAATTGAGCGATCGCTTAGGGATCAAATTAAGTGGCTTTACTAATATTTATGCCCTATTTCTCCTAAAGTCTATTCATCAACTCAAAGAAAATGGTCGCTGTGCTTATATTATTCCCTCCGAATTTCTTAATGCTAACTATGGCAAAGTTGTTAAGCAATATCTTTTAGATCACGGATACTTACGTTATATTATTATTTTTAACTTTCAAGAAAATATCTTCGATCGAGCCATCACCACCTCTAGCATTTTTCTCTTCTCCCACCATCGCCAAAACTCGACTGTTGAATTTATTAATATCACTTCTATTGAAGATTTAGATAATCTCTTACAAAAAATCAATATCTATCCAAGCCAGCAGGAAATCTTTACCCACAAGCATCTCAAGGCTGGCATTAAATGGCGTAGCTATTACCAAGAAACCCATACAGACAAATATCAAAACCTTGTAAATTTCTCTACCTATGGAAAAGTTTCTAGAGGGATTGCCACGGGCGCAAATGATTATTTTCTGTTTTCCTCTAAAAAAATCCGGGAACTCCAAATCCCCCCTCAATATTTTTTAACCATCGTGGGCAGGGCAAGTCAAGTAGCTAGTTCTATCTTTACCCAGCAAGATTTCGAGCAGTTAGCAATTAATAATAAGTCTGTATTTATTCTCAATGCTCAAGATTTAGAAAATCCTCAAATTAAAGAATATATTCTCTGGGGAGAACGCCAAGGGATTCATCAAAAATATTTAACTAGTCATCGTCGTCCTTGGTATGCGATCGAGCGGCGATTACCTGCCCCTATCTGGGTTTCTGTCTTTAGTCGGGGTGGGTTGAAATTCATCAAAAATGAAGCAGGCGTAAGAAATTTAACCACTTTTCATTGTGTATATCTCAATGCCTTGGGACTAGCTAATATTGATTTATTGTTTGCCTATTTATTAACTGATGTGGCGAAAAATATCTTTGCTGATCAACGCCGGGAGTATGGAGGCGGCTTAGAAAAATTTGAACCCAATGATTTAAATCATAGCAAGGTTATTAATCTAGAAGTCATTTCCCCTTCAGCCACCATAGAGATACTAAGTTATTATCAAAAATACAGAAATTCCCTAGAAGATAGTCAGCAAAATTCTGAGGTTCTCGATCGACTCAATAGTATTTTTATAGATATTCTGAAATGACGGTAAACAGGGAACAGTAAACAGTTATCAGTGAACAGTGAACAGTGAACATATGGAAGTTTATCTTGATACTTTGACGAGTATTATAGTGAGTTTACCGAAATGTTCAGTACAAGGAACTGGTAATTGATAACTGCTAACTGGTAACTGTTTACTATTCACTGACTAACTGTTCCCCAAAGATGTAGACTAGGAAAGGAGTCGATTAAGGAAATTTGTTATGGTGATTGAGTCGAAGTCAGTCCTGAGAATTGCGGCGATCGGGGATATTCATGAACAATGGGAAGCTGCTGATGCCCTAGCTTTGCAACATTTAGGGATAGATTTGGTTCTCTTTGTCGGGGATTTTGGCAATGAAGCCGTGGAAATTGTGGAGGCGATCGCCCAGATTCCGTTACCAAAAGCAGCAATTCTTGGCAACCATGACGCTTGGTACACCGCCTCGGATTGGGGCAGAAAAAAAGCTCCCTACGATCATCACGAAGAAGACCGGGTACAAAAGCAAATAGATTTACTAGGGAAAGCCCATGTAGGTTATGGCAAGCTCGATTTCCCGGAGTTTAATCTCTCGATCGTGGGCGGTCGTCCCTTTAGCTGGGGGGGGACAGAGTGGAAAAATAAAGATTTCTACCAAGACCGCTACAATATCCAAAATTTTCCCCAGTCTACCAACCGAATTATTGAGGCAGCAAAGAGTGCAACCTGCGATCATTTGATTTTCTTGGCTCATAATGGCCCTGTGGGACTAGGGGAAGAGGCAGAATCACCCTGTGGACGAGATTGGCA
>JAIMKT010000003.1:24808-45098 GCA_020692245.1 Microcoleus sp. GA_180221_E-2-1-MAG-45_12 | reverse complement strand
GGAGGAGATTTTGGAGATCCAGACCTTGGTCTGGCGATCGCTGCAACCCAGAGCCTTGGTAAATCCATTCCCCTTGTCACCTTTGGGCATATGCACCACCGCCTCCGCCATACCCAAAAAATCCAACGCCAAGCGATCGCCACCAATTCCCAAGGAACTGTTTATTTCAACTGTGCCAGCGTCCCCCGGATCATTCAAACCGCCACTCAACGTCTCCGCAATTTTTGTATAGTCACCCTAGAAGATTATCAAGTTACTGAAGCTGCCCTTGTTTGGCTTGGAGATGATTTTCAACAGGTATCCCAACATATTTTCTACAGTGCGATCGATCGTCCAGACAAGGAAGGACATATTTTAAGGAGTTCTGGTGATTAAGATTACAGCTCATGCCAAATCTGGTTTGATTAATATTTTGATTAATATACTGATGTGCGGCGGCTAAAGCCGTTACTACGAGAGCCAAGTCAGCTCGATCGCACAAAATTCAGCAAAATTTATGGAAATATGGCTTGACTTTTACATTACTAAATGGTTATATAATTATAATAAGCTTAGTAAGGCTACTAAATCAGACTTTTGGTAAAGAGGTAGAGAAAAATACCTAATCAAGAAATTTTCCTAAAAAGCTCCCCAAGAAAGCACAGAAAAATGAGGTAACTATGATATTTCGTCAACTATTTGAACAGGAAACTGGTACTTATACTTACTTGATCGCTGATCCAGAAACTAGGGAAGCAGCTTTGGTAGACCCAGTGGTGGAAACTTTGGAACGTGATTTACAACTGCTCAAAGAATTAGGCTTAACTCTGCGCTATTGCCTAGAAACTCATATCCATGCCGACCACATCACCGCCACCGGTAAAATCCGAGAATTGACTAAGTGCAAAGGAGTTGTTCCCGTCAATGCTTCCGCCGAATGTGCAGATATTTTTCTGGGAGATGGGGAAGTTTTGCAAGTCGGGTCGGTGGAAATTCGAGCGATCGCAACCCCCGGGCATACCGATAGTCACAATGCTTATCTGGTGAATGGCGATCGAGTCCTCACGGGCGATTCTCTATTAATTCGGGGCTGTGGCAGAACTGATTTCCAGAGTGGCAGCACCACTGATCTATACCATTCTGTTACTCAAAAATTATTCACCCTCCCCGCAGCAACCCTCGTCTACCCCGGTCATGACTACAAAGGTTTTACAGTGTCCACAATTGCCGAGGAAAAACAACACAATCCCCGCTTTTCTGCCCAAACAGAAGATAGTTTCATCACCCTCATGGCTAACCTCAATCTCCCCAATCCCAAGAAGATTATGGAAGCTGTCCCCGCCAATCAACGCTGTGGTAAAACTCCTGTAAAATCTCTGTAAGAATGTAGCTAATTAGCTATTCAAACAAACAGCATTGGCACCATTATCTAACCATTATTCAAATCTAAAATCCAAGCAAAAGGTAATTTTTATGACAACAAATCAGACTGGAGTAATACAGGAAATTAATGCAGCAACCTTACAAAATTGGTTAGATGAAGGTCAAGTTACTCTGGTAGATGTACGAGAACCGGGAGAGTATGCGGGAGAAAAGATTGCAGGGGCAAAACTAGTAGCTCTTTCTAAATTTAATCCTAGAGAGATTCGGCTACTTAATGAGCAAGATCAGAAAAAAGTTGTTCTTTATTGCCAGAGTGGAAATCGTTCAGGCATTGCCGCTAATAAGCTATTAAGTCATGGCTTTGCAGAAGTTATTCACCTCCAAGGTGGTTTAACAAACTGGAAGCAATGTGGCTATCCCACAGAGATTAATAAAAATGCACCAATTAGTATCATGCGTCAAGTGCAAATAGTTGCTGGAACTCTGGTATTTACGGGAACAGTATTGGGTGCATTTGTTTCTCCTTGGTTTCTCCTCCTCAGTGGATTTGTGGGGACTGGGTTAGTTTTTTCTGGCATAACAAATACTTGTGCAATGGGTATGGTATTAGCAAAATTACCCTACAACCAGAAAGTTTAGATAGTTATGAAGTTATGAGTTCAATAACTTAGCTATTAGAGCGATCGTTAATTTACCTGTAAAAGTTATCAGGACGAATCTAAATAAGTAGTCCGGGGACTTCTACAGGATTTTTTTGCTTTTATCTTCAGTATGACGAATTGATTTATTTTTGAGAGGTAATCTAAATGTGGATTCTTGGACATATTCTTGCAGCAGGAATTGGCGTTAGTTTAGGTTTGATTGGGGGTGGTGGTTCGGTATTAGCTGTACCTATCTTAATTTATGTGATGGGAGTCTCTCCAAAGCCAGCGATCGCTATGACTCTAGTAATTGTGGGGACGGTGAGTTTGATTGGGGTAATTCCCCACTGGCGACAGGGAAATGTCAATCTCAAAAAGGCTTTTATTTTTGGATCGGCGACTATGTTGGGAGCTTTTATTGGGGCGAAAATTGCTTCTCTACCCTTTATCACAGGAGTTTTTCAATTAATACTTTTTGCGGTGATGATGATCGTTGCGGCGGGATTTATGATCATGAAAAGTAACCAGTCAGCTAAGAAGATATCTCATAATCAAGACTTAGAATTTTATCCTCAACCAGTGTGTAAATACTGTTGGTTATGGATGTTAACGGAGGGTTTATTGGTAGGAGTTTTAACGGGTTTGGTAGGAGTTGGGGGCGGGTTTGCGATCGTCCCAGCCCTGGTACTATTAGGAAAAACACCGATGAAGGAAGCGATCGGCACTTCTTTATTAATTATTGCCTGTAATTCTGTGGCTGGTTTTCTAGGATATTTGGGACAAGTTCCTTTAGATTGGCAACTGATGGGTTCTTTTACGGTGGCAGCAAGTCTGGGAATTATTGGTGGATCCTACCTAGCGAAGTATGTTGATGCCAGACAATTACAAAAAAGTTTTGGTTATTTTTTATTAGCAGTAGCAACATTTATTTTATTTCAAAATCGTCAGGCTTTTTCTACATCCAGACAAGTAGAGATTGATCACCGGGTAAATTTATCTATCAGCAAGAATTTATAAGTGATTTATAGATAGTTAAATAGGATTGATTTGTAAAATTAATTTGTGAAATTTATTTGTCTAAACTTGACCCATCCAAACTCATTTATAATATGACAACTATCAATCTGAAAACATTAAGTATTAGAATAGATAAGAATTAAAATAAAAAAATTGCAGAAAAATTATGGAAAAATCTTCTGTTAGTGCTTTAGGGCAGGTAGCTGATTATTTTAAGGTTTTGTCGGAAGTAAGTCGGGTTATGGTCTTGTGTTCTTTGAAATCTGGGGCGAAAAATGTTAAGGAAATTATGGAGGAAACTGGCTTAGGACAAGCTAATGTTTCTAAACACTTAAAAATTCTGAAGGAGGCGGGATTTGTCGATCGCCAACCAGAGGGGGTGAGTGTTTATTATGAAATTGTTGATCCGATTATTTTTGACTTGTGTAATTTAGTCTGCGATCGCCTCTCGGTGCAACTAGAAGAAAAAGCCAAGCAATCAGAGGAACTCAAGGCGCTTCATTATTCCCTGTAGTTAGGATTCTCTAGCACAATCTTGCCGATCGCAGTGCCGCTTTCCCAATAACTATGGGCGAGACTAACTTGATCAAAACTAAAAGAATGAGAATCAATCAGGGGTTTAACTAAATCTTTATCTACAAGCCGAGCCAAGTCTGTCAGGATTTGTCCATGTCTGGCTCTGCCCAAATTATGCAACATGGGAATCAGCATAAAAACTACATGGAGTGTCAGGCTTTTGCTATGCATTAAACTTAGATCATGGGTGGAATTGGTGGAAATGGAAACCACTGTCCCCTTGAGTTTGGCAGCAGCAAAAGATATCTCTAAATTGCCTTTGCCCACGGTATCAAACACCAGATCAAAGCCTTGACCATTCGTGTGTTCTTCTACATACTCTGCTACGGATTTTTCTCGATAATTAATCACCACATCTGCCCCCAACTGTCGAGCGATCGCACCCTTTTCTGCTGAAGAAACTGTCGTAAAAACCTTGGCTCCCGCCCATTTTGCCAACTGGATCGCCACATGCCCCACACCCCCAGTCGCTGCATGAATTAAAACCGTTTGTCCGGGCTGCAAGGCTCCTCGATCGAACAGAGCTTCCCACGCCGTAATTGCGACCAAGGGTAAAGCCGCTGCCTGGGAAAGAGTTAGGCTTTTGGGCTTGAGGGCTACCAAATCTGCATCCGCCAGCAGAAAATCTGCCAAAGCTCCCCCCAATCCTTTAACACCGCCAGCACAAGCATAGACTTGATCGCCCACTTGAAATTTGCCAACCCCCGCCCCCACTGCCGTGATCACTCCCGCCACATCAGAATGCAATACCGCAGGTAAAGCCGGAGCAATTCCGGGCCCAAAGCGGCGAATTTTACAATCCACAGGATTAATACTAGAGGCGGCGACCTGAATCACCACATGACCGGGAATTACTTCAGGGGTGGGCAATTCAAGGGGAGAAAAAACATCGGGTTCCCCAAAGGCGGTGATTACTTGTGCTTGCATAGTTTTAATATTTAGATTTAACTTTTAACTTTATAGCCCTATAACTTTTAACTTTTAACTTTTAACTTTTTAATTATCCCCCCAAACCTGCCTCGATTGACCCTAACATTCTTTCTTGATCCCAACCTGCGTAAAGATGGGCAGCGATCGCACAACCCCCGGCTCCGACTCCTTCTTTCACAAACCCCTGTTCATAAGCTCTTAATTGAGGATAGCGGGACTCTGCAAAGCTCAACTGGGTTGCCAACAATGGCACGTTACCAATCGCCTCAGCTAAACCCACTGTGTCCCCGGTCGCATCTTCGGCAACCCAGCGAGTTGTGCCGACGACTACCTGTTGGGGCTGCCATGGGATATTTTGGGTTTGAGCGATCGATCGAGCTAGAGCATATACCGCTAACATTTGGGTTCCCCCAGCTAACAACACGCCACAATGCTGACTTGCACCCAGGGTCATCCCCGCCACCACAATTTGCATAGGATCCCCCACCGCCGCCACTAGGGTAAAAGGATCACAACTAAGATAATCAAAATCTGGCGAGTTAATTTTATCTGGAATTATATTGGGGGAGATTAATCCAGACTTCCTTAAACCTGTTTGGACTACCTGCCATTTTTGTTGGTGGTTGCAAGTAGGATGACTACTATTAACTTTGCCGATCGCATCTATACCCAAACCCGTAAGCACTGCTAAAGCTGTAGTTGTTCCCCCCACTACGCACTCGCTCAAAATTAAATAACTATCAGAGTCGGCTAATTTTTCTCCCCAGTGATAGCCCTGATTAAATAGGCGTTGGACTATTTCTAAGGGCAAAGCCATGCCAGAACTCACACACTGGGCTGGAGTACCGCCAAGGTCGATCGCTCCCAAGGTTGCAGGGACGTAGGGCAGACCAGCATTGAATAGATACACAGGAATTTGCAACTCCTGCACCACGGCTCTAGATATCAGCACTGGGGAAGCTCCAGCAACCAAAGCAGGTAAGGGATTTTCGGGCTGGGGTCGGAAGCCATGGAGGAGATATTCAGCATCGGCGATCGCTGTGGATTTTCGGGCTTCTGGGGTCGCTCCGGCGGCGGAAATTCCCGGAATTAAACCCGTCTCTGTAAACCCCAACACACAGCTAAAAATAGGCAGAGTCCCTCGGTATCGATCGAGCCATTGCTGCCCTAGGATTTTTTCTGTGTAGACTTTAATCATAAATTTTAATTACAAATTCTCATCATTCGTGTTAGCCCATTGTTAATCATGGCTAATTTTGTAGTAATTCCCACGGATACTGGCGGAGGAGTCAAGATATGGCTTAAGATTAAGTAAAGTTTTGTAAAATATTTTCTTAGAATGTTTCTGTAAAATATCTCCCTAAAGTATCTCCTATGCACAATCCTACGTTAACGGAAATCGCTGCCAAGCTAGAAAGTCCCCAATTAAAAGACCGGATGGTGGCTCTTGCTTCCCTCCGAGATTTTTCGCCCAATGAAGCTGTCCCTCTGATCAAAAAAGTCCTCAATGATCCAATGTTACAGGTGCGATCGATGGCGGTGTTTGCCCTAGGAGTAAAGCAGACGGAAGAATGTTATCCCATATTGGTGCAAATTCTGGAAAATGATCCCGACTATGGAATGCGAGCCGATGCGGCGGGAGCTTTGGGGTATCTAGCGGATCCACGGGCTTTTGAACCCCTGTCCCGGGCTTTTTATGAAGATACGCAATGGTTAGTACGTTTTAGTGCGGCTGTTTCCCTTGGCAATCTCAAAGACCCCAGAGCCGAAGCCCTCCTCAATCAAGCCCTAGATAGTGAAGAAGTGGTGATCCAGCAAGCTGCCATCTCTGCTTTAGGGGAAATTAAGGCGATCGATTCGGTGGAAAGAATCCTGCGTTTTGCCCAATCTCCAGACTGGTTAATCCGCCAGCGTCTTGCCGAAGCCCTAGGGAATTTAGATACGGAAAAAAGTCGCTCTGCCCTAAAATATCTCAGCAAAGACCCCCACGAACAAGTATCTGCTGCTGCTTTGATTTCCCTAGAGAGATTAGGAAAAAATTAAATAAAAAGTAAGTTTTTTGTTGTGATTTCCCTAGAGAGATTAGGAAAAAATTAAATAAAAAGTAAGTTTTTTGTTGTGATTTCCCTAGAGAGATTAGAAACAAATTAGATAAAAAGTAAGTTTTTTGTCCTGTACCTAGAAGATAAACATAGCAGTGAAATTCACAAATAATGACTAAGCTAAAACAATTGCCTATTCCTACTCATTTTGATATAGCTAAAGTCGGGGAAGTCTGGAGAGTTCCTTATCAACAGAGGGCGATCGAGGCGGCGGCGTGGGCAAAGACTCACCAAATTTCTGGGGCAGCTACCGATGAGTTGCGGGTTTGCTTGTTGATTATTGATGCTCAGAATACCTTTTGCATTCCTGAATTTGAGCTATTTGTCGGGGGTCGATCGGGCCGAGGAGCCGTAGAGGATAACCAGCGACTTTGTGAATTTATCTATCGTCACTTGGGAGAGATCACCACCATCATTCCCACCTTGGATACCCACACGGCTATGCAGATTTTCCACCCGATTTTCTGGGTTGATCGCCAAGGCAACCATCCCACTCCCGCCGCTACCATGATTACCTTAGAAGATGTGGAGCAGGGTTTGTGGCAAGTTAATCCAGCGATCGCGCCTAGTATCATGGCAGGGGATTATGCAGGTTTGCAACGCTATGCCCGCCACTACGTCCATCAGTTAACTGCCGCCGGAAAATTTCCCCTCACCGTCTGGCCTTACCATTCCATGCTGGGGGGAATTGGTCATGCCCTGGTCTCGGCGGTGGAGGAAGCGGTGTTTTTCCATAATATTGCGAGAAATAGCCAGACTATCTTTGAAATTAAGGGTAATAATCCCCTGACGGAAAATTACTCCGTCCTGCGTCCAGAAGTCTTAGAGGGAGCAGAGGGTGGGTCGATCGCTCACAAAAATACCAGCCTGATCCAAAAGCTTCTAGGATTCGATCGAGTGATTATTGCAGGTCAAGCCAAAAGTCACTGTGTCGCTTGGACGATCGATGACCTCCTCACCGAAATTCTGGCTACGGATCCCCATCTTGCCAAAAAAGTCTACCTCCTTGAAGATTGCACTTCCCCTGTAGTTGTCCCCGGTGTCATTGACTTTACAGAACATGCCGAGGCTAGTTTTCAACGTTTTGCGGCGGCGGGGATGCAGATAGTACAATCTACAGCAGGGTTTTGAGGATATTTTGAGGGAACGATCGAGGCGAGACTGGGGGCAGATTTCGGAAAAAGATCATAAACCGATGCTAACATTAGCAATAAAATCTCCCCTTTGTTGGGAAAATCAACCAAAATAGATCTACCATAACATCCTGCACTCCATAGAGCATTTATGACTAATCCCCAACGACCTCCCAGCTCTCCCCCGCCCCCACCCGGTGCTAGACCTTCTGCTCCCCCGCCCCCACCTGGTGCTAGACCTGCGGCGCCCCCAGCTCCCGGAGCCGCAACTACCGTCACCCGCCAACAACCCAGTCAAACCGTAGACATGGCAGCAACTCGTGTGAGTACTACTGCGCCCCCCTCTAGCGCCCCAAAAGCTCCCAGTCCGACTCCGGCAGCAGCTCCCGTGGAAAGTAGACCCACTGCCAATGCTGGTCTCACTCCCGGACAACCCACCCTCTACGAAATTGTCAAAAAAGCCTTTGATGAGGGCTGTTCTGATATCCACGCTGGAGTGGGAGAAGTTCCTCGCTTGCGGATGCGGGGAGATATTGTCACCACCGAATATCCTGTCACCGATCACCCTACTTTTATGAGTTGGATGCGGGAAATTATGTCGGAAAAGGAAATCCAGCAATTTCTCGACCATCTAGATTTTGATGGAGCCAACCAGTACGACTTCTCCCGGATTCGGATCAACTGTTTCTTTTCCCTTGGTGGCCCTTCCTTGGTGATTCGATTAATTCCTAATACCATCCTCACGATCGAACAACTCAAACTCCCGACAGTGTTCAAAGATATCTGCCATTATCACAAGGGATTAATTCTGGTGACTGGACCCACGGGTTCTGGAAAATCCACGACCCTAGCGGCGATGATCGACTACATCAACAAGGAACAGCAAAAGAATATTATTACGATCGAAGACCCGGTGGAATTTGTCCATACTAGTCGGAAATCTTTGATTAAGCACCGAGAAGTAGGCAGACATACCAAACTCTTTGACAACGCCCTCAAAGCTGCTCTCCGGGAAGACCCAGATATCATCATGGTGGGGGAAATGCGGGATAAGGATACCGTGAATACTGCCTTGAAAGCTGCTCAAACGGGTCACTTAGTCGTCGGGACGCTCCATACCAATAGTGCGGTGAAGACGATCGAGCGGATTCTCAACCTCTACAAACCAGAGGAACAGGCGGCTATGCGGGTCGCTATTTCTGAAGCCCTAGTCGCTGTTATTGCCCAAGGTTTGTGTAAAACCACTGACGGTAAACGGGCAGCTTTCCATGACATTTTAATTAATACAGAATCCATCAAAGAGTACATCACGCGGGGGCAAAATGATGAAATTGCTGGGGTAATGTTAGCCTCTGAATTTGATGGCATGACCACCATGAATAAGGAGTTATTGAAACTTTACCAAGAAGGCAGAATCACCGAAGAAACCGCCCTCGAAAAATCCCCCACTCCCAACGAAATGGCTCAATTCCTCAGAGGTAGAATCTAAGCAATTAATGCTTAACTGCAATATCTTTAGGCATGTATTTTTCGGCTTAATCTCTTAGGGATTGAAACTTATTAAGTGAGTGATCGCCCATTCCCCAAAACGAGGTTAATTTAGTTTTCTAGATTAGCTTTTCTTGGTTAGGCGATCGCTTTCTTAATAATCCTAGTGGTGTTTGTGGCAGAAACGTTGAAAAATTGGGGGGACTAAATCTCTACTACAAGAAATCTATAGGTTATTCTGCTACAGGTTCGGTGTCTGAATTGGGTTTGTTGTAGGTTTGGATGAATTTATCTAAATCATCGTAGGTTCCCGCATAGGTAATCGTGGGTTTTTCGTAGCCCTTGAGGTGGACTATGTGTTGTTCAAAGCCCTGTTCTGGTTTGCCGAGATTGAGAAGATAACTGTAAGTACTTTCCCCTAGGGCAATGTCTAAACCTAGTTGCTTGGTGGAAGTTTCGAGGCGGAAGGCAGCATTAACCGTATCCCCGATCGCCGTGTAGTCTGGTCGATCGCCACTACCTGTATTCCCAACCATAGCGTAGCCCGTATTCAACCCCGTACCAATGCGGAGGGGGAAGGGTAGCTCATGGCGACTACTAAGTTTTTCTGTAGCTTTGTGCAGAGCATTAATGGCTTGGAGAATGTGGAGAGTTTCATCATTGCTGACTCCTTGGTGACGATGGAACCAGATCGCCATCACAGCATCCCCAATATATTTATCCACCCAACTACCGTGTTCTCGAATAATTTTCCCGACTTCCGCAAACCAAGTGCCAATCAAAGTAGAAAGTAAACTCTCATCTAGTTGCCGAGTTAAAACCGTGAAATTCCGAATATCTACCACCATTACAGACATGAGGCGGCGGACATGCAGCGTGGAAGTATCCCCCTCATCGGGATTGTTATGATCTAGAGCTACTCGACTAGAAGGAGCGTGAAATTCTAGTTCGGTTTGCCCAAAGGTGACTCGATCGGCATTCCGCAAAGTTACAGGAATACTAACTCTCCTGCCGTTAATAAAAGAACCATTCCGACTACCCAGGTCAATAAGATAAAATTCCCCAGTTTCTGTCACCTGGAGCATGGCATGATTGCGGGATATCCATCGATCGGTAATCACAAAATTATTATCCTCATTCCGACCAACAGTCCAACAATTTCCACCGACCAAGGGCAGGTATCTTTTACCTGAGTCAGTGTAAAGCAACAAATAGGGGTGGATTGGAGTGGACTGCACTGCCTTAAGAAAAGTTGGTAACTTGATTAGGTGAATGGGGAGCAGAATTTCTCTAATATTTTTGACAATACTTGGAGTAGCTACCTTAGGAGTGCCTTTATCAGGTCGGGCAATGCCAAGGACTCCTGTATATATGCTGCCAAATATTCCATCAAAATGTTCTGCCCTATCTCGAATTGTATCTCTAGCAGTCCTTCTAGCCTAATGATTTTTGAGCGAAGTTTTCCTACTAGCTTTTTATTAGAGTCTTTGTCAGATTTTTTGTCTGAATCTCTATAGTAACTAGTCACGACAGCCAATTACAACTCTAGCAGTTCCAACCCCCATAATTTAAGATACTTAACGATTACAGATCTTGCCACCCCAACTAAAATCACTAATCTCACATCAAGCAAAACTAGCCACTAACCAAAATAAACCATCAACTAAAATTGTACTCAGGATTGCACCACTGAAGGCGTAACGGGGTAGGGTCGTTTGCTGGAGGGGGTAAATACCTAAAATCAGCAACCAAGTTAGGATCACTAGAGCCGAAATCCAGCCGAGGGGATTATTAATCTGAGCCAAGGCTTGGTGGAGAATGGGGGCTGCTGCGGTAGGCTCTCCTTCCATAACAGTCCGCCAATGGGGTATAAGTTGATTTACGTAGAAATAAAGATCCGTCAGGGCAGTTCCTAATAAAGATCCTAAATAAAACCAAAGCCCGATCGAGAACAATTCAGGTTTAGAGCTACCTTCCACATTATCCTCAAGGCTAACTTCCCCAGTTCTTTCCAGAGATTTACCTAGAGAATTTTTACTTAAGGAATTTTTGGTATACCACAGGCATCCCAGACAAAAGGGTAGCCCAATCGCCTCTACAGGTAAATGCAAATAAGGATTAGTTCTCAGCCAGCCCCAGTAAATACTGCCCGCCAACCAACTCCAGCTAAAACCAATCAACAAATCCCCCCAGTGCTGACGCTGAGGACGCTGGTACAACCACCAACCCCATAATACCCACGCCGGAGTCATGGCTAAACTCAGGTAAGGAAAGGCTCGAACTAACGGAGCTTGAATGAAGACAGGTACGGAGACTAGGAAAGCTGCCATGGCGAAGACAGCAATGGTTGAGGCGATCGTGGGTTGAGTTGCGATCGACGTTTTATTAGTTTGCTCAGAAGCTGGCTCGAAAGTTTGCAGGGAAGTTTGGCTAGAAGTCTGGTTAAAAATTTGGTCAAAGGTTTGGCCAGAGGTCTGATCAGCCGCTTGATCGAGAATTTTATCAGAGGGTTTAGCTATAAAGGATCTTGCCGGAAAAGCCACCGGAAAAAAGGAATTGTTGATCATAATGGTTTTAATATTCTTTACTTATCTTTACATACTTTGAATATTTTTGCCCATAAATATCCCCCCTCTAGGGATATCTAAGATACTAAACCATCTAGAATGTTAATTGTTAAAAATTAATTGTTAAGAAACTTACCTTTGATAGTTTATTTAATAGTTTATGTAGGCATTAAATCTAGTTATCGCCCTTAGTTATTTATTCAGTGTCAATAATCAGTCATTAAAAATGATCAAAAAAAAATATTGGCTGACGATCGCCACGAGTCTAGCTGTAGTTGTGGCAATTGGACAGGAAGCTACAGCCCAAGATGCGCCTGTGGGTGGTGGAGTTGCCCAGATGAACGTTTGGCAGGCTCTAGTCCTAGGCGCAGTGCAGGGATTGACAGAGTTTTTACCCATCAGTAGTACCGCCCATCTTAAAGTTGTGCCAGTGGCTCTGGGTTGGGGAGATCCGGGGGTGGCTTTCACGGCGGTGATTCAACTGGGGAGTATTGCGGCGGTGCTGTGGTATTTTTGGACAGATATTCGGGATATTACCCTAGGAGCGATCGAGGCTCTACAAAGAAATTATCTCGGCAAAACTTCTCCATCAAAGATAAATGGTCAAGATTCAGAACCCAATGCCAATTTAACAACAAGTCCCAACCCAGAGTTAACTCCAGACATGCCCAAGGGTTTCATTTCTAAGTGGCAGCAAGCCTTTGGAGAATCACAGGAATTACGCCTAGCCACGGGGATTGCCTTGGGAACGATCCCGATCGTATTTTTTGGTTTATTAATCAAGGCTCTAATTCCCGACTTTGATAACTCGCCCCTGCGGAGTCTGCAATCGATCGCTGTAGCCTCGATCGTTATGTCCTTGTTATTAGGGCTTGCTGAAAAACTAGGCAAACGGGTAATTAGTTATGAAAAACTGGGGACAAAAGACGGAATTTTCATGGGGCTGGCTCAGGCTCTAGCTCTCCTGCCGGGGGTTTCCCGTTCTGGTTCTACTTTGACTGCCGGATTATTTCTAGGGATTGAAAGGGCGGCGGCAGCGAGGTTTTCTTTCCTGTTGGGAATTCCGGCGATTACCTTGGCAGGGTTGGTAGAACTCAGGGGCGTTTTGAGTGAAGCTTTGCCTCAAGGGGAAATGGTATCTTTGGTAGTCGGCACGATCTCCGCAGCAATTTTTTCCTACGGGGCGATCGCGTGGCTCTTGGATTACCTCAAAAAGCAAAGTACTTGGATTTTTATTTGGTATCGCCTAGGATTTGGGGTGTTAATTCTTTTGTTCATGAAGTAATTTATCTAATCGTTTTCCCAGAAATCCGCCTTGAGCAGAGCATCAAGATCACGACTAAACTGCCATGTGTCAGGAAACTTGGTTTGTATATATTCTGCTTTGACGATCGCCAGCGCAGTTAAAAATGATTCTTCAAAAGCCTCAGAGAAAAATCGCTTCAGGCTGGGAGATTGTTTCAAAATTTTTTTGAGTTCACTCCGCTGATGCATGATCGTTACTACCCAACCTCGATGGCAATCAGGCAGATCAACATAGCAACGTTTGAGAATATGCTCCAACAACCTTTCCTGCCGACTTTCTAGCTCTCGTCTATCCCTACCCGCCAAGCCCGCCAACTCCTCAATTAAGTTTGTAGTATCAATATTATGGAAATCCCCAGCCTGTAACTGAGAAATGGTTTGCTCTAGCCAGAGGTTCAGGTCAGATTCGTAGAGACTATTGCATTCATCTTGGAAATTATCTAGTTTAGAGATTGCTTGGGTCATTTGTCTTCCCTCTCACTCTTGTGGATAATAACTAGTTTATTTCATAAGTCGAGACTTCCAGCAGGTTGCCATCGGGATCACGAAAATACACCGATCGAATCTTCCCCACAGCTCCAGTTCTTTCTACGGGTGATTGCAGAATTTTGATTTCTAGGGCAGCAAGGTGATCTAGGAAAGCCTCCAGAGAGAGATTGGTGATGAAGCACATATCCCCAGAGCCGGGAGTGGGATTTTGGGCTTTGGGTTCTAGTTCTTGTCCAGCTTGATCGATTGGAAAACTCCAGCATTAGACTAAAATCTCCACTTCAATGATGAATATGTCTGTCGATCGTCGTGGATAATCAATCACGCAAAGCTTACCACCCATTTTGGTCTAGTGATTTGCTACGCTTCTTCAAAATCATCCCATTTTATTTCTAGCTGCTTTACGACTGCTTTTAATGTGCCTAGCTTCAAATCTTTGCTCCCCCAATCAGGTACTACTGTTGCTTTTTGTGTGGATGGGTTAAACCATTTTCTGTGGGAGCCCCCTGATCTTCTGGCTATTTCTTCACACCCAAGCCTAGACAACTTTTGGGCAACTTCTCTATATTTCATCTTGTGGAAATTATTGCCTCAACAAGCGCAGGTGACTCTTGATCGTATATTTGTAGATTTAGGGGAAGTTTTTTACCTAAGTCTTTGTAAGTTTCTAAGACAGCTTCAAATGCGTCTTTAGCATTTTCTAAAACTTCTTCCATAGAATCACCCTCTGTAATCAGTTCGGGTAGAAGAGGAGACGTGACCGTAAATCCTCCTTCTGGCTGAGGTGTAAGCAATAAAGGAACTTTGTAAAACATGAGTTAATCTTTTGGGCTTTTTGCATTTTCATGGTGTCAGCATAACTCGGTAGCTACTTCAGCCTATAACATAACGAACTAATTTATCAATCTGTATTTGAATGCTTAGGTAGGTATCTCAAGAACTTCCCCTGTTATTATTTCCTCTATTTTTACTGGTAAATCAAAGGGAAAGGATTTGAGTTTGAACGTCAGATCATCCCATTTTTTACCATATTTACTTTTGAAAGAAGCTTCTACAGATGCTTGTTGTTGAACAAACCATTGCTCTAGTTGATGAACACTCGTTCTTAATCTATCAGCCTCTCTTCTATTGCGAATACTAGTTCCAGCAGATGTAATTCCCCCTCCCATAGGTATCAAAACACGACCACTAGGAGTCTGAAGTATAGGATTTATACCACCTTTCCGAAGAATGTCAATACCGTTATCAGAAACATTGTGGGTCAATTCAACAATGCGTGAAGTATATGGATCAAGAATTTCAGCCCAATTTTCTTCTATAATTCTTAGTAAGTCTTGATTTGTAAATCCTCCCTTATGTGGATGGATGCCGATCAAATACATCTCTGCCTTATTTGAATCTGCAATAGCAAACAAGAGATCGTCTGTTCGTTCAACAAATCCTTGGTGCTTTGGATGAGGGTTAGTTCCTAAATGAAAATGAAAAATTTCCCAGTCATAAAACATGAGGTCTTTATAGTCTGGATTGTTGCTATGTTTGCTGAGATGAGGTTTTAAGTTTTGCCCAGACTCAGCTTTTTCAATAAATTGCTGCAAACCTAATCTAATTGACTGTGACAAAGGTTTGTTTGCCAACTCTTTAGACTGCTTAACAGTCCACACAACAACAGGTGGGATTCTTCGCTGAAGATTTATATATCGTATCAAAATAGCATCAACATCTTCTCCTAATGCTGGAGGATACCCCAATGCGGAAAGCTCTTGACTTATCATTTCTTGAAGATCAGCAAGGAAATTTATATTCGCCACCGTTTCTTGTCTCTATCGATTTTTTCTGCCTAACTATGAATTATCCCGTAGTTGCAGTACAAATAACTTAAATGATTATAGGTTACTGCAAAATCCTACATCTGAGTAAGAATGTCTGGTGGTGTTGTTACTAGACAAAATTAACAAGAGGCGAGGTAGGAGAAATAACCCGATCGCCTCTCAGCCTCTTATTTAATTAGGTATTACTTAGGTAGGAGAGTGGATGTAGTCTTGTAGAGCCTTGACTCCCATGGGTTGAGATTGGAGCGATCGAATGGCTGCCGCTGTTGCCCTCGCCCCCGCAATGGTAGTAATCATGGGGACTTTGTAGGTCAGAGCCGATCGTCTAAGGAGTTTTCCATCTGCTTGGGCTTCTTCCCCAGAAGGTGTGTTGATCATCAATTGCACCTCCTCATTTTTGACCTGATCCATAATATTCGGTCTGCCCTCGTGGAGCTTGAGGATCAAATCTACCTTCAACCCAGCTTCTCGTAGTACCTTGCGAGTTCCTTCAGTGGCAATAATGCGGAATCCTAGGTCAATAAACTCCTGGACAACCGGGATCACTAGGGGCTTGTCTCGATCGTTCATGGAGAAAAACACTGTACCTGTCAAAGGGAATTTCTGCCCTGCGCCTAAGGCTGCCTTAGCAAAAGCTCGCCCAAAATCTTCATCAATGCCCATCACCTCTCCGGTCGATCGCATTTCTGGCCCCAGCAGCACATCAGTTCCGGCAAACTTCTCAAAAGGCAGTACCGCTTCCTTCACCGCCACATGGGTCGGCACCACTTCCGCCGTAAAGCCCAACTCCTCTAGGGTTTCTCCTGCCATAATTCGGGAAGCATGACCAGCAAGGGGAACTCCCGTGGCCTTAGATACGTAGGGAACCGTCCGGGAGGCTCTGGGGTTGGCTTCGAGGATAAATACCTCTTCCCCTTGGATAGCAAACTGGATATTCATCAAACCCACCACTTGTAAGCGTTTCGCCAGCTTGATGGTCTGTTCCCGGATTTTAGCGAGGACGGTGGGGGTCAGGGTCATGGTCGGGATCGAGCAAGCAGAATCTCCGGAGTGAATCCCCGCCTGTTCAATGTGTTCCATAATGCCGCCAATCACCACCATTCCCGTCTGGTCGGCGATCGCATCCACATCCACTTCTACGGCATTTTCAAGAAATTTATCAATCAAGATCGGGTGATCTGGCTCAATCAGCACTGCATAGCTCATGTAGTGTTCCAATTCTTCATCAGAATAGACAATTTCCATGGCTCTACCCCCTAGCACGTAGGAAGGACGCACCACCACAGGATAGCTAATCTTTTTCGCCACAATTAAAGCATCATCAGCATTCCGAGCTATACCATTGGGAGCTTGCTGGATATCTAATTCCCGGAGAATTTTCTCAAAGCGTTCCCGGTCTTCGGCGGTGTCAATGGCATCGGGGGAAGTTCCCCAAATTTTGGTGGTGGAATTATGGGCTTCTAGGTATCTCAGCAGGGGGATTGCTAACTTCAAGGGCGTTTGTCCCCCAAACTGAATCACTACCCCCACGGGCTGTTCCGCTTCAATAATATTCAGGACATCTTCCTTGGTGAGGGGTTCAAAGTAGAGGCGATCGCTAGTGTCGTAATCTGTGGACACGGTTTCCGGGTTGGAGTTAACCATGATTGTTTCCCAGCCAGATTTACTCAAGGCGTAGGCAGCATGACAACAACAATAGTCAAACTCAATTCCCTGTCCGATCCGGTTGGGACCACCGCCGAGGATCATGACTTTCTTGCGATCGCTGGGCAGAATTTCTGACTCTTTTTCGTAGCTGGAATAATAGTAGGGAGTTAGAGCTTCAAACTCCGCGGCACAGGTATCTACAGTTTTGTAAGCGGGAACTACCCCCACAGATTTTCGGTAGGCTCGGACTTCATCTTCGGTTTTTTTGGTGGCAAAGGCAATTTGGCGATCGCTAAAACCCTGTTGCTTGATACTCCAGAGTTTATCTACGGTGATCTGGTCGAGTTGGGTGCGTTTTAGGAAGCGCTCGGTTTCTAGTAAATCTTGCATCTTATCCAAGAACCAAGGATCAACCCCCGTTAATTCATGGATATCTTCCCCAGTCATCCCCATCAGCAAGGCATGGCGAATAGTAAAAATCCGCTCTGGGTTGGGAGTCCGCAAGCCCGCCCGAATCTGCTCTAGGCTCGGCACTTTTTCGGGTCGATCGCAACCCCAGCCGCCCCGCCCAGTTTCCAGAGAACGGAGAGCTTTTTGAAAAGATTCTTGGAAAGTCCGCCCGATCGCCATCGCTTCACCCACGGATTTCATTTGGGTAGTCAGGTAGGGTTCCGCGCCGGGGAATTTTTCAAAGGCAAACCGAGGGACTTTGGTGACTACATAGTCAATGGTGGGTTCAAAACTAGCGGGAGTTTTCTTGGTAATATCGTTGGGAATTTCATCAAGGGTATAGCCCACAGCTAATTTGGCGGCAAATTTGGCGATCGGGAATCCCGTGGCTTTGGAAGCTAGAGCCGAAGAGCGAGACACCCTAGGATTCATCTCAATTACGATCATCTCGCCAGTTTGGGGATTAACAGCAAATTGGATATTTGATCCCCCAGTTTCTACGCCGATCTCCCGAATGATCTTCACAGAAGCATCCCGTAACCGTTGGTATTCCTTATCTGTGAGGGTTTGGGCAGGAGCAACGGTAATCGAATCCCCCGTGTGAATTCCCATGGGATCAAGGTTTTCAATGGAGCAGATAATTACTACGTTGTCGGCCAAATCCCGCATCACTTCTAGCTCATACTCCTTCCAGCCGAGGAGAGATTTTTCCACCAGAATCTGGGACATGGGGGAGGCATCTAGACCAATCTGCGCCATTTCTTCGTATTCTTCTTGGTTGTAGGCAATGCCCCCACCACTGCCCCCGGAAGTAAAAGCAGGGCGAATTATTAACGGGTAACTGCCGATCTGGTGAGCAATCACCTTGGCTTCATCAATATTGTTGGCAATCCCGGAAGGACAGACATCTACGCCGATCCGTGCCATGGCTTCCTTGAATAACAGCCGATCCTCTGCCATCTCGATCGCGGGTAGTTTTGCCCCGATCAACTCCACATTATATTTTTCTAAAGCTCCACTCTTTGCCAGTGCCACGGCAATATTCAAGGCTGTCTGTCCCCCCATAGTCGGCAGCAGGGCATCGGGTCTTTCCTTGGCAATCACCTTTTCGACAATATCAGGAGTCAGGGGTTCGATGTAGGTGCGATCGGCAGTTTCTGGATCGGTCATGATACTAGCGGGGTTCGAGTTGACCAACACAACTTCATAACCTTCTTCTCGGAGAGCTTTACAAGCTTGGGTTCCAGAGTAGTCAAATTCACAGGCTTGACCAATGACGATCGGACCAGAGCCGAGGAGTAGAATCTTCCGAATATCGTTGCGGCGTGGCATAGGCTTTCTCTGTTAGTCTTTCACTAAGTAGGAATATATAGCAATTTTTCGAGGACAGTTTGACAAGTCCCAATTATTCTAAGGGATGTTGACAAGGATTTAACTAATTTTGCATTTTCCTTCCCTGACATTAGCTGGATTTAAACCTGACAAAAATGAAAAGTAGGGTGGACATTGCCCACCTTAAAAATCTAATGAAGTGAAGAAAGCTAAACTCAAGAGATTTGTTGATCTTCTTTGAGTTGTTTTTGCCACCAAAAATTCAGGGGTAGATATACCGCAGGTGCCCAAAGACTAGTGAGGATGGCAGAGGCAAGGGCAATCCGTTGATGATCTAACCAAGTATCAGCCAAGATGCGATCGCGCCAAAAGCTATACTGAATTGCCATCACGGTTTCATTGAGGATCACTGTCCCAAAGACAATTAACGCCACGGAGACAATATCTTCCTGGACGTATTTATGCTTCTGCACTCTGGCTGTTAACACTCCCGTTAATACTAATCCCCACACATGGCTAGGGTCTGGATTGGTGAGGGCATCTTGAACTAACCCCAAGAAAAATCCGGCGATCGCTCCCTGTAGAGGAGTTCGTTTCACGCTCCACGCCACTACCCAAATCAGCAACCAATTGGGGCTAATTCCTAGCATTTCCATCCCCGGCCACCGAACAAACATCAACAAGGCACAGAGAAGAACGGAGCCAACATTAACAGACCACTTGCCCGTCTCCCGTTGCCAATTAATTTTCTGGGTACTAGCTTTCATTTTATGTTTATCTCCTACCTCAATTAATCAACACCAGCTTTACTCAGGTTGAAGCTCAACTCTCTTGATGATTTGACGAATATTTTCTATTTCAATATCTTGTTCCTCAGACTTTGAGTAGATATCCAACAGAATAACTAAATCAGGTAATGAAATCCAATAAATTAATCGATAGCCGCCACTTTTACCTTTTTGGCTATCACTATTTTTAATCCGCACTTTCATGACCGTAAAACCAATTCCGGGTATTTGATCACCTAGGAATTCCCTCAATTATAACTGCTCAAGAATAGGAGCAAGATCAGTCTGAATTTGTCGGTATTTCTTAGCTAGGGTTCTTAGTCTGCGCTGAAATTCAGGAGTTAGTCGGATATTAACTAAGTTAGCCTCAGTCAAACTCAATACCCTCCCAGAGTTGGGAAATGGGTAAGGTTTTCCCGGTTATAGCTTGCTGCCAAGATTTATGAAAGCTCTCTGCTGAGAAATCCATGTCATTTTCTACTGATTGAGCTTGGTTTTCTAAAGAGTCTGTTTGTTGGATTATTACGGAAAGTACGTTAAGCAGTTCCCGTTGTTCTGCTGAGGGGAGCGATCGAGCTAGATTTATAGTTTCTTGTAGTGGTGAGGCCATAGATGCTTTCTCTTAGGGAGTTGG
>JAIMKT010000003.1:0-24801 GCA_020692245.1 Microcoleus sp. GA_180221_E-2-1-MAG-45_12 | reverse complement strand
TCTAACTGCTCTGCACTAGTTTGGGGGCGGGGAGCTTGGGTGGCAATAATGACCCACTCTAGGGTATTGATGGGGGCAGTAATTTCAATCACGGCTTCCGGGGCGGGGCTTTTGTCTAGGTCGATCGAGCGGACTCGACCCACAGGAGTTCCCGGACTAAATAACTGACTCACACTAGACGTAACCACCACATCCCCCGGCTTGACATCAGGAACCTTATCAAAAAATTGGATAACCGCCTGATTTGAGCCTAACCCCCGCAAAATTCCCATATGCCGAGTTCTAGTAATCAAAACCCCAACTCGACTAGTCGGATCGCTAATCAATAACACTCGGCTAGTATTGGGGGTGACATTTACAACTCGCCCCACCAAGCCCCCTAAACCCAAGACAACGCTATTCGGCTGCACACCCTGCTGACTTCCCCTGCCGAGGGTGACAAAATGCCACCAGTGATCCGCACTCCGCCCAATGACTGGAGCAGCAATACCCGTGGGAGCCTGTTCTTGGCGATAACCAAGGAGGGATTGGAACTGCTGGTTTTGTCTTTCTGTTTCAAATAATTTCTGCTGTAGTTCAAGAACTCTGGCATTAATTAGGCGTTCTTCTTGGGGATTTGGGGTTTTGAGAGGATTGGCAATCATTTGGTAAAGCTCCAAAATAAAAGCTCCTTGGGTCTGCCGCAGTCCCCAGACAATGATCAAGGTAATGGTTACCATGAGGATTTTGTTCCCATGCTGTTCCCACCAACGCCGTAATGTAAACATTTTGAACTATTGTTATTTTTTCTGTAATCGTTAATTTTTCTGGGAGATGCTTGATCACTAGGGGCTATTAGTTAGCCTATTACTCAAAGAAATTAATTTCGGGAACGTCCGCTAAATACCCGCTCCAACTGTTTGAAGTTCTCTAAGACTCGACCAGTACCTAGGACTACACAACTCAGGGGATCCGCAGCAATATGGGTGACAATACCAGTTTCGTGGCTGATTAGGGTATCAATACCTTTGAGTAAAGCTCCACCCCCGGCAAGCATAATGCCTCGATCGATAATATCTGCCGCTAATTCTGGAGGAGTCCGTTCGAGAGTCCGCTTCACCGCATCCACAATGACCGATAAAGGCTCAGACATACTTTCCCGAATTTCTGCCCCCTTAATAGTCACAGTTCTAGGTAATCCAGAGAGCAGGTGCAAACCCCGGACTTCTTGAATAATTTCCCCATCGTTAGGCACGGGATAGGCAGAACCAATTTGAATTTTAATTTCTTCGGCGGTGCGTTCCCCAATGACTAAGTTGTGGACTTTTTTCATATAGCCCATGATCGCATCACTGAGTTCATCCCCAGCAATCCGTACAGATTCGCTCAATACTGTCCCTTGCAAGCTCAAAACTGCTACTTCGGTAGTTCCCCCGCCGATGTCAATAATCATGTTGCCCGTAGGTTCTGCCACTGGTAAACCCGCCCCAATAGCGGCGGCGATCGGCTCATCAATTAAATAAACTTCTCTGGCTCCCGCTTGAGAGGCAGCTTCCATCACCGCCCGGCGCTCAACTCCAGTTACACCACTGGGAATACCGATGACAATCCGGGGAGAAACTAGAGTTCTGCCTTCATGAACCCGGCGGATAAAGTGCTTGAGCATCAGCTCGGCGGTATCAAAATCGGCAATTACCCCATCTCGGAGAGGACGCATAGCAATGACATTACCGGGGGTTCTGCCCAGCATTTTTTTGGCATCTTCACCCACTGCGAGAGGGATTTTTGTATCTTGATCGATCGCTACAACCGATGGCTCCTGTAGCACAATGCCTTTGCCTGAGACATAAACTAGAGTGTTGGCTGTCCCCAAATCGATGCCCATGTCCCGTGATAAAGAAAATCGACTCATAAATCCCATGTTGCCTCTACGCCCCCATCATCGACTGCTGTTGTGAATAAATATAATCGAGTTGTGATTTTAGTATCTTTTGTACCCTAAGTCTAGCTCAAGTTGATCTAGTTGCTTTCAACTATTTCTTTACGGCTAATGCTGGGGTTGATGTTCATGCCTGATTATTCTCAGCTGAGAGTCACCCTTCAGGATTAATTTCTGTGGGTTAACCTTAAACCTCCTGAACTATCTACAATTAGTGGGAAGTAAGTAGTAGTCCTGACCCCCGGCGTACCATGGAATCCCTTCCCTATTCTTCTCCCAATTGGAACCAAAAAAATTATCAACGCCTGAAAACTGCCCTCAGCTTGGGGCTACGTCGCCAACTATTTATTGCTGTCTGTGATGACCTCGGCTTACAAAATCGTCTTGCCAGCAAACTCCACGCTGAACTCGCCACTAAACCCGAAGCCCCAGAAGAACCTCTCCGGCTGGTGAGTCTCCATCTCCATCTCGAAGACCCCAACCCCCTTGGACAAATTGCCCAGTGGCTTACGGATTATCAACCATCTCCTCCCATTCCTGCCTTTCAAATTGTGGGGGTCGAGCATCTTACTTCCCAACCAGCCAATATTCAGCGCCTCTTTCTTCGCCGTCTCCAAAGCATTGAACTGCCCCTCGGTCGAGAACGTAGCCCTTCCCCTTCCAGAAAATATATCAATGAATCCAGCCTCCTCCTCTGGTTGCCCCGTCCTTGGTTTAACCTGATTCAGAAATCTGTCCCCGAATTTTGGCAATGGCACACCGGGTTATTTGAATTTGTCGGTGAACCCAGCCCTCTGCCCCCGGCGGCGATCGATCCCGAAAATTCCCTGCCCAAAATTTGGGATGATGACCTTGACTTGGAAGGAGTTACGGAGCTTACTCGTAGTGGCGTGCAGAAACAAAATCCCACCCCTACCCCCGCCCTCACCAATGCCTATCTGAGTTTGGCACAACAGTACCGGGAGCGTTTGGAAAAGGGAGAAGTTACCGAAGAAAACTTGATTATTGCGATTCAATCCTACGAGCAGGCAGTGGTAGGTTTAGGAGCCACAGGTTTGCAAGATCATCCCCTGCAATTGGTAGATGTGTTGAATGATTTAGGAAATTTGTATCTCATGCGATCGAGGCTGCTCCGGGAACCCACCCAAGCCAAAGCCCAACTAGAACAAGGGATTAGTCTCTATTACCAAGCCCTAGAAAAATTTACCCCGACAGAAGCGGTGGATACCTACGCCATGATCCAGAGTAATCTGGGGGCTGCCTACGGCGATCTAGCCCGCTATACTACCGCCAGCAACCCGGAAGCCTCTCCCCTGCAACAATCAATCCACGCCTACCAAGAAGCCCTCCGTTACCGAGACAAGGAACGGGAACCCCTGAAGTATGCGGCAACCCAAAATAACTTGGGGACGACCTACTGGCATTTGGCTCAACAGGTGGGAGCCAAGGAAATTGCGGCTAACTATCTGCAAGCAGCGATCGCAGCCTACGCTGAAGCCATGACCCATTACTACAGCCAAGGGGAGGCCCTGAACTGGGCAATGATTCAAAATAATCTTGGTACTGCCTACTGGAATCTGGCTCAGTACGAACAGCCTGAATCTTGGCTCCAGTTAGCGGTGGGAGCTTATCAAGATGCCCTGAAATACCGCAAACGGGACACTTTTCCTGCGGCCTGTGCTGCTACCCAAAATAACCTCGCTACTGCCTTCTGGCATCTCGCCGAGCGCTGTGCCGACAATCCTGCTGCCCGTCGGGAATATCTCCAAAAAGCCATTTCCATCTATGACAGTGCTTTGGCGATCGCTGAACAGCTTAGTCAACAGTCGCCACCGATCCCCGTGAGTTTTGATGTCCTTGCTACCCGCAATAATTTGGGTTTTGCCTACTACCAGATCGCCACGGAAGGCTTACTTCAACTCAAGCCCCAGAGTAAATCCCGTTACCTAGAATTAGCCCTCAAGCAACATCTCCTAGCCCTCCAAGGGTTTCCCCCCGGCAGTGATGCCCATAAAAATGCCTTTGATTTTGTGATCAAAACTGTCCGGGCTTTCTATCGAGAAGGGGGCGTAACTGGTCAGAGTCTTGCCCTCTCCTTGATCCCCGGACAACTCCTCCCAGATATCCTCCCTCGCTTGTAGTTTGCTGATAGCTCAAGATTATTAGCGCTTAGTATATCTGTAGGGTGGGCATCACCCACATTATCCCGACCATTAGCAACGGAAACCTGATTTTTTGTAAATCTCGATCGCTTCGGAAAGTTTAACCTTTTGTCCACCATGCTAAACCGTAGGCTTGCTGGGGTTCATTAACTTGATCTCGGTACTGCACCCGGATTTTGTATCTGCCCGTGGTGGGGACAGGACAGAAGATATGTTCGAGGCTGTCGGCGGGGCTAAGGGATGCACACACGCTTTGGCTATTGTTAGTAGCATCTACAGGTAAAAGGTAGAGGTCTAGGTTATTTAAGCCTCGATCGAGAAAAGTCTCTCCCACATCATAGGCTTCATTATTATTTTTATCTTGCAGATCTACCAAGCGATGCCAAGCTAGGGTGACAGCAGCAAAACTGCCCTGAGTAAGAGTTTTTTCTAGGGGATAATCTTGGAATCCGCCAGCATTTACCGTGCCATAATCCCAACCAATGGGCTGGGCGGGGGTCGCCGCAGGTTGTTGTCCGGGTTGGAACTGTTGCACTGCTCGATAGACATTGAGATGCCCCGTTCCCATCTGAAAATCTAGAGGAATTTGGGGATCACTGTAGGCATCGGATTCTAGCCAATTTTTCTCATCCTTAGCTAAAACTGTCCGACTCATTCCTAGAAGATTTCCATCACCAGCATCCTTGACCTTATCGGCAGCATTGAGAATCACGGCTTTCATCACCTCTGGTTGCCGAGAATCCACACTCCAGTTGGCAGCTTTCTGGCTAGTTTGTCGATCGCCCAATTCTTGCAAAACCGCAACGGTGGCATTCACATGGGGAGCTGCAAAGCTAGTACCCGTAACTCTTTCCATCCTGCCTTCTAGGTTAAAGACATTCACATTATGCCCCGGAGCCGCAATACTGATCGATCGCCTTGGGCCGACATTGATCTCTCTTTGGACAATAGTTCTACCTACCCCCACAGGAGCCGCACTGAGATTAGAAAAATCAATTTTGTTATAAATTCCTTGACGACGGGCAGAATAAGCCACATTCACCCCATTAAAGTTATCCGTGGGGATGGCAATACCTCCATCTCCTTGGTTGCCCGCAATGGTGTAGAGGACATCATGGACTCGTGCTGACCAGTCAATACATTGAGTCAGGAGAGCATTCCCATCCAGAGCAGCGTTGGGACGGGGATCACGGGCGAGGGGTTCTCCAAAACTAAAGTTGATCGATCGCACATCACCGCCATTTTGACTAGCTACGTGCTGGGAAGCCAAACACATTTCTGGTTGTCCATTGCTACGGGGAGAACCCACTGCCCCTGCATAGAGTTGAGCCAAGGGAGCGACACCGGGAATACCTTTATCACGGCTGACCATCACCCCCGCCACCATAAACGCATGGGTATCCACAGCTTGATTTGCCCTAGCTGGTTCATCCTTCAGGAAAGTTTGGGCAACGTTAAAAGGGGGATTCCAAGCCATGACCTTATCGAAGCCAAAAATCCCTGGTCGTCCGATTTCTACCTGCCCGATCGCCACCTTGCGTCCTTGGAGGTTGTAGGGTGCATTATGGACTCGGATCGCATCTACGCCAGTCTCGTCCATGGAAGTTAGGGAAGTGGCAGCAAGACTAGGCAGGAAAATACTCGGCAGTACCACTAAACATAAAGCCCCAATTCCTAGACCAATCCAGAGCCATTGCTTTGACCATGCTCTGATCCCCTGCCCATATTCTTTCTTCAACATTGTGTATAACCTAAACTTAGTTGCTTACCTAATTGTAATTAATCTCCAGAGCCTAGCGGACAACCCTGATATGCAGAGAGCGAATTACTGATATCCATTCTCTAGTTTCGGTTAAATATCCGAGTTCGGCAATGTAATCTCCGTAAATGCGATCGCCGAGGGGTGCAGAAATTACTAGTTCCCGACTGGCTACATTACAAAGATATTCATGGGTAGAATGGGGAGCCATAAAACTAATATCAATATCCGTGGCATCGTAGAGCCGTAAACCCAAATCTTTGCCGCCCCGTGCTTTACAGTTTTCTATTTCTGTCGGATCAATGTCCCAAGTTACTCGAATTTCCCCCGCTCCCGGAGTTGTCAAATTAATCTGAGTCCCGATCGACGGCAATACCTCAATCTCTTGCTCAGGTTCCGTAATTATTTCTGGTTCTACTTCAGGAACCACGGCACTAGCGACACCCCAATTTAAGTTACTTTCTCCATCATCGATCGTGGGGATAACCGGAGGAATAGTAGTTGTCACCTCTGATTCAATTGTGTCAGTGATTGTGTCAGGAATTGGAGTCTCGATCTCGACAACTTGATCAGCAACTTCTTCAGTAAATTCCTTGGTAATTTCGGGGTGGGCAACTTCACGATCGAGTTCACTCTCTAAGGGAAGAGATTCTGGGATTGATGATGAGGTTGATTCTGGGGTTGGTAATGTCGTTGTTGCAATAATTGGTGGCTCTAGAGGATCAGAAGTCTCTAGGGTTGCCCAAGGGTCGGCGATCGAAGTTTCTGGGATTTCTGAAGTCTCTAAAGTTTCTGAGGTTTCTAAGGTTTCTGGAGCTATTTCTCCAACTAAATTTACTTCAGTTGCTTGAGTCTCTTCTGCAATTTCTGCGGGAGGGGTTTCCAGAGATGTTACGGGAGAGATTTCGGGAGCAGGGATTGCCGGAGTTGGGGTTACGGTAGAGACGGTTGGAGATATTACTGGGGATTTTGTTGGAGATGGGGCTGGGGTGATGGTTGGGGGATTGATATCAAGACTTCCCATGGTCGTAACGATGGTGGGGCTGGGGGAGCCTAGATTACCAAAAAGTGACTTGGGAACTGCGAAATAGGTAGGGGCAGATTTAACTAGAGGGAGCCAATGGTCATCAGTAGTTAGATAGCCTAGTTCTGCTTGATACTCTCGATCGAGCCGGGGAATGGAAATACTGAGCAAATTTACCAAGGGTGAACATTTTGCCTGAGCCACGATCGCCGGGTCGGTAATTTGGGGATTAATATCCGTCACATCCAATAGACGTACCATCAGTTGTTTGCCGCCCTGTCGTTGGAGAGCCTCGATTTTCTGCTTCGATACTTCCCAATAAACTCGACCACTTTCTCCCGGTTCTGGAGTCAAGATCAAAATACTCGGTTTGCCGACAGTCTTTGTCCCCCATACACTTCTCAACCAAAACAACAGAAACGGCAGCCCCAAGACAATAAACCCTAGTAACCAGAAGCTGATGGGTTCCGTTGATTCTCTCGTACCGGGAGCCGGGGGCGGACTACCTGCATCCTGAGCCAAAAGCAAAGTTGGGGGAGCCTCAGCAACTTGGGTATCTAATTTCTCAACAGAGATCCAACTAGGCGATGGGGAGGCGGAGACAATACCAGCACTGAAGATCAATAAGCTTAAAGAAAACAGAGAAGTCCGGGAAGTATCTCGATGGGACATAGTGGTTGATGAACAGCGTAGTTACTAATTGGCTGATCCAGAGAATTAATAATTCCCCAAGGTAGAGACAAAATAAAGATAAGAATACTGCTTTGATATTACCGAAAAATGGTTTCTAAAGCCCTATCTTTCAGGACTGGTTTTTATTTTGTATTGTTTTCAACTGGATTGCTGAGAATTGTGGGGAATTGCTGAAGCAGTGAAATAATCACCAGACAAAGGACTATGATCTGGAAGATAAGTAGTTTTAGTACGTAATTTTAGCTGAGTAAGCGATCGCCATGACTGATAATTCCCTAGAATCTCTCTACACCGACCTCCAAGAAATGGTCAAAGCCCTCCCAGACCACAAGCATACTAAATGGATTCAAAGAGCCTTTGCCGTGCTGTTGAGAATTACCGGAGAAGAGGTAGAACGCCTAGATTGGAAAATTATTACTGCGGCTCTAGAGGATATGGAGGGAGCTTTTCAAGTATTTTATAAATACCGTCATACCCGGAAAATCGCCATTTTTGGCAGTGCCAGAACCCCTGAAGACAAGCCAGAATACAAATTAGCTGTGGAGTTTTCCCGCCAGATCGCCCAACAAGGTTATATGGTGATGACGGGAGCCGGGGGCGGCATTATGCAGGCTGCCAATGAAGGGGCGGGGATGGATCATTCCTTTGGGTTGAATATTATGCTGCCCTTTGAACAGGGAGCTAATCCTTTTATTGAGGGCGATCGAAAATTAGTGAAGTTTAAGTATTTCTTTACTCGTAAGCTATTTTTCCTCAAAGAAAGTGATGCGGTGGCAGCGTTTCCCGGCGGCTTTGGCACCCTTGATGAAACCTTTGAATCCTTGACGCTTTCGCAAACGGGGAAATTTGGACCGATCCCGATTATTTTGATGGATTATCCCGGTGGTAACTACTGGAATGCTTGGGAAAATTATGTGCAGAAATATTTGGTCGATCGAGGTTTGGTTAGTAACCATGACTATAGTTTGTACACCATCACTGATAGCGTTGAAGTGGCTTGTCAAACCATCAGCAATTTTTACCGCATCTATCACTCCAGTCGTTATGTCGGTGATAAGTTTGTGATGAGGTTAAAGCAGAATCTTTCTGATGAAAAAGTTGCCTATCTTAATGATAATTTTAGCGATATTTTAGTATCAGGCAAAATCACGAAAACCACCGCCTTTCCCGAAGAAGCTGGAGACGAAACTATTGATTTACCCCGCTTAGTTTTGCATTTCAATCAACGAGATTTGGGACGTTTATATCAACTAATTGGTGAAATTAATTCCCTCGCCACCCCATCGGAAGTCACCGCCCATCCAGAACAAAAGTAGAGATTGAGTTTTAGAGGATATCTGAGAATAGATTTTTGTAGTAACGACTTTAGTCGCTTTTAGTTGCTAGAAACTTTTCAAACATCCTCTTAGGGACAGTAGCAAATACAATTTTTTTTAGATTGATTTTTTTGGACTCGAAAAGAACCCCCCTTGGGGAAAGTGGAGGTGCGGGTCTGGTTGGGGGCAGTGATGAGACTGATCAGCTCTTCAATCTGAGAGAAAGTGGGGGCAGTGATGGCGGTCGATCGCAGGAATTGCCGGAGGACACGGCGCTGGAGAGCCAAGGGAACTTGAGCAAGAATGGCGCATTGCAGACAGGCTAAATCTCCCACTTGCTGACGGGCTTGGTATAATACTTCTGCTGCTTGAGCTTCTAGGTAAGCCACGTCGGCTTGGAGGAGTTCGGCGGTCTGGGCAAGGTGAACTTCTACTTGGGGGTGAAAATCTTGGCGGAGTCGGGGCAGAAGTTGATGGCGGATGCGGCTGCGGGCATAGCTTGGATCTTGATTGTAGGCATCTTCCCACACAGGCAGTTGATATTGTCGACAAAAATCTCCAGTTTCCGAGCGGCTAATATCTAGTAAAGGGCGGATGAGGTGAATATCTGGGGCTAGGGGACGTTGCCAAGAAAGGGATTGTAAACCATCGGCTCCGCTACCCCGAAAGAGATTGTAGAGTAGGGTTTCCGCTCGATCGCTCAGGGTGTGTCCTGTGACTACGTAGGTAAAATTATAGGTCTGGGCAATTTCCGTGAGAGCTGCATAGCGCCAATCTCTAGCGGCGGCTTCTGTGGGGGGCAGGGGAGTTTCGGGATTAGTTTTGCAGAGGTAGAACTGGGCTTTTTGGGATTGGGCAAAGGTAGTTACATGGTCTGCTAATCCAGCATCTAGTTCCCAACCGTGATCACAGTGGGCGATCGCCAACTCCCAGCCCCATTTGGATTGTAGCTCTAATAGTAGTTGCCACAAACACAAAGAGTCCTGTCCCCCCGACACAGCAATCAACAGGCGCTGCCCCGTAGGTAATAACTGTCTCTGGTGCAGGGTTCGATGTAACCGATGATGGAGACTGCCAAAGATTCTGCCCAAAACTACTATTAAAAATTGATTTTTTAGATCACCTTAGTTAATTAACCCTAAATCAATCAACTATTTCACTTATTTAACTTTTCTATTCATATCATCCCAAACATCCTTAAAGAGAGAATCTTCTTGGTCAGCAAAAATATTTTCTGTTAAACCTGTTGATGTGCCTAAAAGATCTAAGTCATCGTCTAGGGCTTCGGCTAGTTGTTTGTCGATCGCATCCAACTCCTCATCCCCAGCTCCTGAACCAAAATTTTCTAAATCTAAGCCAAAGTCCTCATCAAAAGCCTGAGAAACTTCTGCTGCCGCTAAATCAAACTCCTGCTTATCCTCTGCCGAAATCTGCAAAGACTCCAACTCATCTCCAGTTTCTTCCCCTCCCAAAAATTCATCCAAGCCAAAATCCGTCTCTTCTAAGCCTGTAGCTTCCGAAGCGGAGTCTGTCTCAAAGATAAAGTTATTAGTTAGTTCACTATCAAAATCAGCCCCTTGGTCGGCTCGATCGTCTTGATCTTCAAAACTTTCTAAGCCAAGGTCGGAGTCCATATCTAAGCTAATATCCGCTCCCAAACCAGATTCCATACTAGAAAAATCAGTAGATTCTGGGGCAAACTCTTCATCTACCAATCCCGCAAATTCTGGGTCTAAGCCCTGATTTTCGAGGGTAAATGTATCTTCCCCCAAGCCTGATAAGTCCGCCTCAGTAGATTCACTAAAAGCTCCTTCAAGTCCAGAGAGTTCCAAATCCGCATCATCCAAAGCTCCAGCCTCTAGACTGGATAGATCAAAATCATCGGTGAGATCCTCAGAATTATCATTAGTAGCTACAGCAACCTCTGGAGTATATTCCGGCTCCCCAAAGTCAAGGGAATCTCCACCAAATTCTGGGCTAGATTCTGATTCAAAACTAAATTCTTCACCAAATTCTTCAGCCCCTAAGCTCGACAATTCCACATCAGGGCTTTCTTCTAGACCAAAATCCTCCGTTGCTAAGTTACTTAGCTCTGGATCATTGGACTCCAACCCAAAATCAGCATCATCTAGTCCAGAAAGACCCCCATCAGAATTATCTGCCGGGCTGAAATCAGGGCTAAGATCACCATCTTCATCCTCATCTTCTAGGGCAGAAAAATCTCCCATTGCTTGTGTAGCTGATGCTGGGGTTTCCTCCAGTCCGAAATCGAGATCATCTAAACCATCTAGTTCTGCCTCGGCGGTGTCTGTTGCCTCAAAGCCATCATCTTCTAAGCCAGAGAAGTCACTACTCGCATCGGCAGTATTTTCTTCTAGACTCAAACCAGCCCCAAAATCCCCATCCTCCAAACTAGCAAAGTCATCATCTGCACTTATTTCTGGTGACAATTCTGGGGTTGCTTCTAGTCCAAAATCCCCATCTTCCAAAGCATCCAGCCCGGAGGTTTCTAGTCCAAATTCTGGCTCCTCTAAACCGCTTAATTCTGGTGCAGGGCTGTCTTCTAGACCAAAATCTGCGGATTCTGGGGTAAATTCTAGAGTGGATTCTGTGGGAAAGTCGGTTTCTAAATCCTCTTCTAAATCATTTAGATTGCTAGTTAGACTATCAGCACCAGAGCTAAAGGGATCATCCATGGTGACTAGCTCAGATTCGGGGCTAGGGGGAGCTAGGTTAAAATCATCATTCAGATCATCATCTACAAAATCTACTGGAGCTATGGAGCTATCTAGAGTCTCATCTGGGGTGTTGATATCTAAATCTGTAGCGAAATCTTCGGTAGTTTCTGCTGAGGATGAACCCTCCAAGTCGAGAACAGCTTCCGTGGTAGTGGATTCTAGGGGGTCGATCGATCCCCCTTCAACGAAAAAACTTTCCCCCTCCGGCTCCGCTTCCTCATCTGAACCTTGAGCAGATTCTTTGGTATCACCGCCCTCCCCGCTATCTGGAGAGAACTCTAGGCGAATTCTGACCTTGCCCTTCTGCCAGCCCCCAGAGGTAAACCGCAATACTTCGCAAGGCACACCAGCATCTGTAAACCAAGGATCCTTACTTTCATTCCAACCACTAGTCTGCTCTAGTTGATGCCGGACTGCCTCAGAAAATTCACCAACCCGAAAAGTAGTATGCCCAATAAAAATTAGAGCACTTTCATTGATAGATAGCACTTCGCCGTTGTCTAGTGGCTCAAAATGATTAGTCACGCCTTTCTCCCATTAGTATTCAGAATTTATTACTGACAACCTTACCTAAAAAGTAATCAATAAATTCATCAATAAGCTCATTAACAAATCTACCAACAAATTCATCTCTAGATTCATCTCTAAACTTACTAATCAATTTATCTACAAATCTATTTACAAACTTATTTACAAATCTATTTAATTTTATTGAAAAAATCATCAATAAATCTTGTCATAAATTTATAACTAGCATCTATAACTAGACTCTGACTTCAATTTACCCAAAATCTTTCTAAATCTTACCCAAAGCTCTCTATAAAAACCAGCCGTAGGAATGAAGTCCCTTACCGAGAAGGTTGACCCCAAGATAGCAGATCCACACCACTACAAACCCGGCAGCTGCGAGTATTGCTGGTTTTTTTCCTTGCCAACCACGGGTGATCCGAGCATGGAGGTAGGCAGCAAAAACTAACCAGGTAATTAGTGCCCAAGTTTCCTTGGGATCCCAGCTCCAGTAGGAACCCCATGCTTCGTTTGCCCATACTGCCCCTGCAATGATGCCAATGGTGAGGAGGGGAAAACCTAAGCCAATAATCCGATAACTAATATTATCTAGGGTTTCTGCCAAGCTCAAGAGTTGGGGACTAAGGGAATTGGTGGTGGTGATCAGGATGGGGGGATTCGCTAGGGTAGCGGTATTGGCAGAGGTCAGGTTAAAGGTTGTGTTGGTAGTCAATGTCTCAGACATCAGGGTATTAGCTAGGGTATTCGGAGTATCTAGATTAGAAGTTCCTGAGTTATCAGTATTATCTAGATTAATTGCAGTAACTATTTTCCGTCGATCGCCCCCACTGCCCCAAGAACTACCTTGGAGGGTTACATCCCGTCCCCAAGTAATCACAATGTAAGCGATCGCTACCAAAGCCCCGACTAGTAAAGCGGCATAACTGAGCATCATCACACTCACATGCATCATCAACCAGTTAGATTTGAGAGCTGGCACGAGGGGTTCACTCACCCGCATATCCGGGGGCAATGTCAGAGCAGCAAAGGCTGTAATCCCCATAATTACCGGGGTTGTCACCACTCCTACTAGCCGACTCTTACTCATATTTTCAGCAATAAGATGGGCGGTGGTCAGTCCCCAAGCTAGGAAAAATAGTGATTCGTAGAGATTGCTAATGGGAAAATATCCGGCTTCGATCCACCGAGCAGAAAGCAGGGCTGCCATAACTAAGTTAGCGATCGCTACCCCCGCCGTAGCCAAAGTAGGCAGATAAGCGATATTCGGAAAAGCTGCCCCGACCCAATAGAGCAGCATTGTGCCAAATAAGACCGCAAAGGAAATATTATCTAATTGATTTTCTAGTGTCACCAAATCCATGCGGTGTTACTCCCCCAAAATCTTTTGCAAAATTCTTGTACTAGCACTAACCAGCGTCGATCGGCGTTGATCCGTACCGAACTTAATCTTAACCTAATATCTTGCTACTACATTGCTGCTATGGACTAATTTCAACTCTACTTCTCCAATCTACTTAACTGTGAACTCAACTCTGGAAACTCTGAGCCTAATTTTAGCTTTGCATTTTTAGCTTGATGGTTGAGCTTGATGATTGAGCTTGATAGACAGAACTTATGGCACTTTTCTGGTTTGCAGATAATGGGTAAGGTGCTTAAGTCCTTGGTGTTAAAGGAAAATCGGGTCTTTCCATCGCTAAAAAAGTACAACTGAAAAACGCCGTAAGATAACTTAACTTGGAGAATCTTCAGGATTAGTCGCCAGTATTTCTACATCTGCTTGACTTAGATCGCCTTGCTCACTAATTAAAGTCAGAGCTTCTTGGGTTCCTGCTTCCGAAAGGATTGGAGAGTTCAGAATATATAGATATTGACTTTTTTCATCTTTAGCAAGGGCGTAGACCATCATGAAATCTTCTCCCGTGCGATGGGGGGTAATGGTGTAGCCGCTCGATCGCAACTTATCCAACAAACCACCAGATTCATTCACAATCAGTCGCCAGTTGCCCTGTACTTGCCAGCAACCTGCTTTTCCATTGCACCCCGGGCTTGCCCCCAATTCACCAAAAACTTCCCCTGCAAAAGAAACTGGAGAAGGACTTGGGGATGGACTAGGAGATTCCTCTGGAGCAGGACTTGGGGATGGGCTGGGAGCAGGACTTGGGGATGGACTAGGAGAAGGACTGGGAGAAGGATTAGTAGTTACTTTGGGAGGAATGACGATCGCCTGCTCTCGTGGCGAATTTTGTCTAGGGGGAGTAGCCCTAGGCTGAGGAGAAGGAGATGATGCAACCACTACTTTTGGCGTACTTCTAGGACTAGGAGATGGCTTTGGGGAAGGCGGAGTTCTGATGGCAACTTTTTGAGGAGTTGGTCGCACTGGGTCTGCTTGAATAGGAGCTTCTGGAGGCAGGGGTAGGGCAAGAAGAAGTCCATGAAACCCGATCGAGATTAAGACAAGGATCGATCGACCTGATAACCCACTAGATGCTTTACCTAAGGTAGGAATGTTGAGGGGCTGATACATGGCAAAGAAGAGAATGAGCAGGGAAAGTCTGCAAAGAGACAGGATTAAAAATAATTGCTAAGGACTGGCTTTTTTAATTTGAGAAACCAGCCCTAGAGTTGGAAAAATGAACTAGCGCCAACCAGCCCGATCCATAATTCTGAGAGCTTCGGGGTTATTGGCTCCAAAGGTCGCCGCATTCAGTTGGTCTTCTTTAAATTCACCAAAACCACGGACAGTTTCATTAGGAGTTACACCAGCAATAACAGGATATTCATTATTCCCATTGGCAAAGATGCTTTGGGCTTCTCGACTCGTCAAGTATTCAATAAATCTAATGGCTCCTTCACGGTTGGGAGCATTGGCAGCCACCCCGGCTCCACTGATATTTACATGAGTGCCTCGATCGTTCTGATTCGGGAAAAATACTCCAATCTTGGAAGCGGCTTCTCGTTCATCTGCCTTAGAAGAACTAGCTAAACGGGCTAGATAGTAAGTATTGGAGATGGCAATATCTCCTGCTCCGGCGGCAACACCGAGAATTTGTGGGGTATCTCCACCTTCTGGATTCCGGGCAAAATTGGCAACTATCCCCCTTGCCCATTCAAGGGTTTTGGCTTCGCCTTGGGCAGCTAAAATCGAACCAGTTAGAGATTGGTTATAGACATTGGTAGAAGAGCGAACCAGCAACCGTCGCCGCCATTTGGGGTCAGCTAAATTTTCGTAGGTAGATAGTTCACTGGGGTTAACTCGGTCTTTGTGGTACATGATCACCCTTGCCCGCTTGGATAAGCCAAACCAAAAACCCTGAGGATCCCGGAGGTTGGCAGGAATAGCAGAGGTTAAGGTCGAAGAAGTAACCGCTTGAAACATCCCGGCATCTTTGGCTCTCCACAGAGTCCCGGCATCTACTGTCATCAGGATATCGGCTGGACTGTTGCGTCCTTCTCGGCGAATCCGTTCCATTAGTTGATTTGCCTCGGCTTCTACTAAGTTGATCCGTATCCCTGTACTCCGAGTGAAGTTTTCATACAAGGCATTGTCGGTGTCGTAGTGGCGAGATGAGTACAAATTTACTACTCGATTTTGAGCAAAGCTTTGATTTTTTTGCCCAAGAGATCCCACAGCCACAGCAGCCATAGCAGAGCCGGTGGCGAGAAATACACGCCGTGATATTTTCATTTGTTTACCAAAAATTCCTATTAATTTATGTCCAAGCCCTGAGATCACTCTTTAGATTCAGACTTGGCAATGAAGTGCAGTAATTGCTACTAACTCTTAAATTAATTTAAAGCTAATGATAGTTATTGTCAAGTAATTGAAAATATAATCCTTGGTGAATTGTAGACAAATGCTTGCAAACCTTGCTAAATAAGAGTTTTGCCTATAGGTACATTTAATCTCTGATCTCTTAAAGAAAATAATTAGCGATGGACTAGACTCGAAAATCCTAAAGGAGGTTAAGTCTAGTTGCATTTTATTAGCATTAAGTTGGGAAATAAAAGAGGGTTCGATCGCCCCCTCTACTTTTCTAGTGATTCAGGTTAATTGTTCAGGAATTGATTGTTAAGGAGACTCGATCGCCAGAGAGACTCGATCGCCCCCAATCTGTTTCATTCTCCCTAAAATCTCTACAATCTCACCATAGGGTAAAGTTTGATCTGCCATCAGTAATACTGACCCTTGGGGATTGGTTTCTAGGTACGATCGCATCCTTGGCTCCCACTCCATTACTTCTATAGCTTGCCCTGCCACACTCATCTGCCCTTGAGCGTTTAATTCTATAATCAGCGGCTCAATATTTTCTTCTTGGGTTACTCCCGCTCCTGCCTGAGGCAAATTCACGTCTAGGACACTCTGACCATTTCTCAAGGTCATGGATACAATAATAAAAAAAGTGAGGATGGTCATGATCACATCCATCATCGGCACTAAATTAACTTCGGGCATTGCTGCCAATTTTCGTTGAGACTTAAAACGCATGGTAGTTAGGGAGAGAGGGAGGATTCCGGCAGGAGAGCGATCGGCGATGTGATCACTGCTTCATTGGATTGGCGATAAATTAATTCTAGTTCACTGCCTACAGCGGAAAAATACTCTATTTGAGTTGCTTGGAACGAAACAAACAGTCGGAGAAAAGTCAGGGCAATGATCGCCACAATCATCCCTCCGGCAGTAGTAATTAAGGCTTCGGCAATCCCGGAGGCAGCTTTGGTCGTATCAATATTACTGCCACCCCCGCCGACATTCAGATTTTGGAAGGTGATAATTAGCCCTGTAACAGTGCCGAGCAAACCTAAGAGGGGAGCGATCGCCACTACTGTTTCTAGGAGTTTATCTCCCCTTTGCATTTGGATAAATTCTCGATCGCCTGCTGCTTCTAGGGCTAAGCGAAAAGTTTCTGGGCTGGGCTGCTGGAGCCGGAGGGGGGCAAATAAAAACCTGCCGATGGGTAAATGTTGATGCTTTTCTGCAATAGTCGCTGCCCTTGGGAGATCATAACTAGCTACTTCCAAAATTTCTCGCACGATCTGATCTTCATGGCGGAGGAGTTGGATCCAATACCAAGCTCTTTCCAAAGCACAGTACAGAGTAGCGATCGACAACCCCACGATCGGGATCATCGTCGGCCCACCCTTGGCAACAAATTCATATACTGTACTCATAGTTATTGCATAGTTGAGATCTAAGTTATCGAAAATAACGTTGTCTGGCAGCTCTATCTAATAGTTCTATCTAGTAGCTCTGGTTTCTGAGAGGCGCAACACGTAGGGATGAAATTTATTCCGCTCGTAGGAACCCACCCAGATTTGATAATTACCCGCTAACCACCGACCAATAATGGCGGGATTTTTGCCTTGCAGGTCGTCATTACACCAAGTGCCGCCTGGCCCACTAACTACCAAAGTTGTATCTCCAGAACTCTCTACTTCCATACTCAGGTAATCAAAAAATTCTGTCAAGGTCAAAACGTGATCTGGTTGTCGATCGATAAACCCCACACAAGGCCCAGTGGCAGTTTCAATGCGGTCAGCCGTTACTCTCGCAGAAATTTCTCCCCCGCTAATCCCTCGTAGGGACTGGGGATCTGGACGAAAACCGGGATTGAGGGTGATGTTCTCAAAAATTGGTGGGGCTTGGCTGCGGGCGATCGATCCCCCGATTAAACCTAAGCCCAAACTAACTCCCAAACCTATCCCCACTCCCCCAAGAGCGCGAGCCGTCTTTTGCCTCACCTTGTCTAATTTTCTCAGCTTCAACCTAGAAATCATATAAGTTTCAACTCAAATTTTCCCTAATAATACCAAATCCGATTTTATGGCTTTACTTGTTTATAAAAGTTATCTAAGGTGGCTAAAGTATATCTTGAGGGCGCAAAGCCTTGCACCCCTACAACTGTTCCCTGTCAACTGATAACTGTTCACTGCTCACTGTTCACTGATTCCAGTCTTGGTTTATCTAAGCCCCGTTGATGGAGGATCACCCAAGTTTGCACCAAGTCCGTGCCGTGGAGTTCCCCAGTGAGGGCAGCTCGGAGGGCTTTCATGACGACTGGTTTTTTCACCTTGAGTTCCTTAGTGGTTGTTTGGATCAACTCACTGGCAGTAGTTGCTTCTAGGGGTTGGTCGAGATGGGGGAGAATTAGCCCGATCGCATCCTTGGCTCCCGGTTGTTCTAGGTGGGCAGCGGCTTCGGGGGACAATTCTACCGTAGTAGCAAAAAAGGCTTTGCTCATGGGGACTGCATCCTCTAGGCGGGTGAGGCTTTCGGCAAGGAGAGTAGTTAAGGGTTCTAGCCAAGCTCGATCGCTCTCTAGATCAAATTCATAGCCAGCAGCTTGCCAGTGGGGAACAAGTAACTCTAGCAACTCTGGAGCAGGCATGGGATGGAGATATTGGCTATTAATCCAATCTAGTTTTGCCCAATCAAATTTGGCTCCGGCTCGGTTGACTCGATCGAAACTAAAATCCTTAGCGGCTTCCTCTAGGGTGAAAATTTCCTTACTGGTTTCTGGATGCGACCAGCCTAAAAGGGTCATGTAGTTAGCCAAGGCGGGGGCTGTAAAACCCATTTTCTTGAAGTCGGCGATCGCTGTTACTCCGTCCCGTTTCGAGAGTTTGCGTCCCTCTGGGCTGAGAATCAAAGGGGTATGGGCAAAGGTGGGAACAGTGGCTTCAAGGGCTTCGTAGAGCAAGATTTGTTTTGCTGTGTTGGCAATGTGATCTTCACCCCGGATGACGTGGGTAATTTTCATGTCAATGTCGTCCACAACCACCGCCAAATTATAGAGGGGCTGCCCGATGGCAATTTCTTGGGAGGCTCTGGCAATCACCATATCACCGCCCAAGTCTGCACCTTTCCAGCTCACCTGCCCCCGCACCATATCCTGCCAAGTAATCTCTCGATCGTCCTCAATCTTGAACCGGATCACGGGTTGTCTGCCCTCGGCTTCGTAGGCGGCTTGCTGTTCGGGAGTTAAGTTCCGGTGGCGATTATCATAGCGGGGAGCTTCTTTTCTCGCTTTCTGGGTTTCCCGCATGGCTTCCAATTCTTCGCTGGAAACATAGCAACGATAGGCTAACCCCTTATCTAGTAATTCTTGGGTGGCTTGGCGATACCAATCTAGGCGCTTTGTCTGGAAGAAGGGCCCCTCATCCCAAGTTAACCCCAGCCACTGCAAACCTTCGAGGATATTCTCGGTATATTCTGGCTTCGATCGCTCCACGTCGGTATCTTCGATTCGCAGAATAAATTTTCCCCCATGATGGCGGGCAAACAACCAGTTAAACACGGCAGTTCTGGCAGTCCCAATATGCAGGTTTCCTGTGGGGCTAGGGGCGATACGCACTCTTACAGTCATAATTTCTCGGCTAGGAATTTTTAATATTTTTGAAGATTTTCTTATGTAAAACTCAGTATAGAATTAAGTTTCTATCTACAGAATAAGAGTAAAGTTCAGGAAATTGATCATATCATTAAAATTATAAGGTCAAATCATAAAGTCTATACAAAGATTTATACTTAGATATGCTGTAGGATAATTCTCTGAAACCTCTTTTTTTCAGAAAGACTTGGAGATTAATAGAGTAGCCTAAGAGTGACTAAACAGAACTAAACTTGCTGTAAACCAGAGATTAGAAGATTAGAGAAAATTTAATGATTTCAACTATTACTTATACAGAAAAATTAAGTTTTGAAGCATTTTTAGCTAGTTATCTAGAGGACGATCGCTATGAGTTAATTGATGGAGAGTTAATTAATTTGGAACCCACAGGACTCCATGAACAAGTAAGTGGTTTAATCAATCGGAAGTTAAATGTAGAGATCGATCGAGGGCATTTACCTTGGTTGATACCGATGAAATGCTTAATTAAACCCCTGGGAAACAGTTCCGCCCTCCGTCCAGATGTGGTAATTCTCGACCAAACCGTTTTAGCCCAAGAACCCCTCTGGCGGCAAGAACCAGTAATTACCTTGGGCAGCTCGGTGAAGTTAGTCGTTGAGGTGGTCAGTGGTAATTGGCAAAATGACTATGCCCGGAAGGTTGAGGAATATGAGGCTTTAGGTATTTCTGAATATTGGATAGTCGATTATTTGGGCTTGGGAGGAAAGCGTTATATTGGTTCACCAAAGCAACCGACAATTACAATTTATCAGCTAGTTAATCAAACCTATCAAGGGCAGCAATTCCGCCGGAGCGAGTATCTTATTTCTCCTACTTTTCCATCCCTAGAAATTACCGCCGATGAAATTTTTACTGCGGGTCAATTAGATTAAATTCCTAGTAGGGTGGGCAATGCCCATCTTACAAACTTATTTTGCGTGTCCTAAATTAATTGATAATAACATTTCCTTGGCAACCGCCTCGATCGCTGGCACTGCCACACTATTTCCGGTGAGTTTTCGCATGGCTCCGTAGGTTCCCACTATCTGAAAATTTTCTGGAAAACCCTGTAATCGGAGCATTTCTCGTGGGGATAAGCGGCGTTGACCATTAACAAGTAAATAATTGTAGGAAGCACTCGATCGCAAGGCACAGGAGAAGGGCAGAACGGAGATATTTCCGCTTTTGTTTTCATGCCAAATTGAGGGATAGAAAGGCTGAGTTTTTAATTTGTTTTGGCGTTTATTGATAATAGCTGGAGAAGCGAAAAGTTTGGGATCAATTTCCAGGTCTGGCTCTAATATTTCCTGAAGAGTTTTCGATAATTTCTGGGGTTGAGGAAAGTTAAATCTAATATTTTCTCGAAAGCCGACTATTATAATTCGTTCTCTTTTTTGGGGCAGATTAAAATCTAGAGCATTTAGGATTGTATGATGGACAAAATAGCCTAAAGTTTTTAATTTGTCGAGAATTATAGCTAGGGTTCTGCCTCGATCGTGGGTATACAATTGTTTGACATTTTCTAATAAAAAAGCGTAGGGTTGCTTAGTTTTGAGAATTTCTTCAATGTTAAAAAATAATGTCCCTCTGGTATCAGCAAAGCCCTGCCTAGAGCCAATTACTGAAAAAGGTTGACAAGGGAAACCCGCCAATAAAATATCATGGTCGGGAATGGTTTCTGGGGAGATTTGGGTAATATCACCCGCCGGAATTTCCCCAAAGTTAGCTGCATACATTTTCTGAGCATCTCGATCGCATTCTGAGGTAAACACATTTTCACAACCCAATACCTCAAAACCTAAGCGAATCCCACCAATACCTGCAAATAGATCGATCGTCCTCAGTTTCATAAGTTCTTGAATATTAAGCCTTGCTCGTTTTGAAGCCCCTTGCTAACAGGACAAATAATACTAAAATGCCTTGAATTACGCCTGCTAGGGAAGACTCTAAATTTAGTTCTAGGGGTAACTGGAGACTGCCCACATTGAGAGCGCTGAAAAAGAGAGCTACGGGGAAAATTGCCCAGATGCTATTACCCACTAGCATGACAATTAATAGACCAATGAAGCCTAAACCACTGGAAATATTAGGGATCAGGCGATGAAATACTGCCAAAACCTGCACAGCCCCCGTTAACCCCGCCAAAGCTCCACAGAGGGCAAAAGCACTCAACAACTTCTGCACGGCAGGAATCCCCAACACAAAAGCCGCCCGGAGATTCTGCCCCACCGCTCGTAACTCCAACCCAAAATAGGTTCCTTGGATCACTACTAAAGTGATAACTAAGCCGAGAATTCCTAAACCTAGTGCCACAGGACTCAATTCTGTATTTCCCCAAGTCGGCAACCAGAGAGACTCTGGTAATAGCTCCGTCCCACTCATGGAAGCCACCCCTTCCCGTTTCCAAGGGCCAAAAATGAGGTAGAGAGCCAAACCCTGCGCCACAAAATTTAACCCCAACCCAGCAAAAATTTCATTCACCTTGCCGAACACATTTAAGACCCCAGCAAATAATCCCCACGCCATACCGCCAGCAATACCAGCTAGTAATCCTAGGGCGATCGCGAAAGGGGCGGGGAGAACATCCTGAAATATTCTGAGGGCTAAGGTGGCAGCAATCCCACCCAGGGTAATTTGTCCTTCAATCCCTAGGTTATAAATCCCCGCAGTGAAGGCAAAAACTAGACCACTAGAGGCAAGGAGAAGGGAGGCGAGGGTAGCCAAGACCCGTGCAGTTTGATCGGCAGTACCAAAGGCTCCTCGAAATAGACTAACAGCAACTTCTGTCGGGGAACCTCCCACGATCGCAATCAACAGCGCTGCCACGGACAGAGCCACCCCAAAGGGAAGCATAAAGACTAGGAACTGCTGGGGAATGGATTTTGAGGAATTTAGCATGAAACTGATAACTGTTCACTGTCCTGTAGGCTAGGGCAACCCACTGATTATCACCCTGATTTTGACACAGGCGATCGAGAAATTCAAACCCTTCTTGTTGACAAGCCACTCTCACATCTTCTTCTTGGTCATCGGTGAAACCCGCCATGATTAACAATCCCTGACCAGAATTTTGTTGTTGAGGTTCGAGTTCCTGCGTTAAATTACCTTGAGTGTCTTGAGTGACTTGAGATAGGGCTTGGTAATAATCTGGGGCAAGGGTGCAATGGATCCGAGCAAAAATATTTGCCATAATTAAATCAAACTTTCCCTGAACCTCAACTTGGGCAACCTCTCCCCCCTTATCCCCTAGCCAATGTCCGAGATTATTTCCTTTACCCAAACTGCCAGCTTGAGCAATCACTTGGGATTGGACTTGATTTAACTCGATCGCTTCTTGGGTAGCCCGGACTGCGATCGGGTCATTATCCAACGCCAACACCTGCGCCCCCAATTTGGCACTCGCTACACTCAAAATCCCGGAACCAGAACCCAGATCAAGCACCCGCATCCCCGGCAACACATACCGCTCCAGCATCTGTAAGCTCACGATCGTGGCTGGATGGAGACCGCTACCAAAGGCAAGGCTAGGATTTAGATATATGGGAATAGGTAGAGATTTTTGAGATTTATTCAAAGATAATTGCTGATTAGATACTTGGGATTGATCTAGGGATGTAGTGCCGACAGAAACTAAAAATTTACTGCCCACGGGTTGCTGAAAATGGCTGAAAAGTTGGGGTTTGCTCGGGACGATCGAGACCTGCATTTCACTGGTTAACCCCGTGCGGTACAGAGGTGAGAGAATTTGCTCTAGGTGATCTAGTTTTGTCCGGCTCCGATCATCGTGGGGAATATAGAGGAGCATGGTGAAATCCCAAGATTCTGGATCTGGCTCTGATTTAAACTCTGGATCAGGTGGTAGATAATTAGTGATCTGGATATTTTGGGGATCAATATCGGCAGCAAGGAGAGTACAAACCCAATCGATCGCCTCCGGGGTCGTATCAAGGCGGATTTCTAGCCAAGCCATAGTTTCGCCCATAGTTTTACCCACCGCTTGATCTTGTTGATAAATCTTCCATCAGAAATTGGGCAATTCTTGCTCCGGCTCCGGGTTTCCCAAGGCGACGACGACCATTTTCACTGATGATCTGGAGTCGATCGGCATCCTGAAGAATTTTATAGATATTTACCCCTACCTGTTCCGGTTGTTTGACGAGAGTGAGAGAAGCCCCCAAGAGACGGGTTTGAGCCTCCGCAAAGGCATAGGTATATTGAGGCCCTTTTCCGGGGATGGCGATCGCTGGTTTCCCCAAGCCGACAAATTGTTCTGTGGCTGTGCCTGCCATGGCTACCGCAAAATCTGCTCCAAAAAGGCATTCCCGAAATCCATTCTGAGTCAGAATCAAGTTTGTTTGGCTGTAGCGAAAACTGAGACTCTGTTGTTCTGGGGTTAAGCCACAGGTAGTAGGCAGAGTGCAGGGTTGCCATCCCCAACTGCTGAGGGGTTGCTGGAGAATTTCGAGGTCGAGACTAGGGACGATCGCCGCCAGAAAAACTAAGGGTTGATGGGGAAATTGTTGGCGGCAACTATCCATCGCTTTCACTAATAATTTCCAATTTTCGTAGGCTTCCGGGGGACGGGAACCGGGCATAAACAAGATTGTCAAGGCTCGATCGACATTTGTTTGTAATTCTGGGGTTAAGGGAGAGTCTGGAAGAGAATTTGTTGATAACTCTGAGTTAGATTCTAGATTAGATTCTTCTAGGGTAAACTCTGGTTCTTCCAAATTATCCATCATGGGGTTACCCAGATCAAAAGCTTTGATCCTCTGATGAGCTAAAAGCTGGGTAGTTAGAGAGTCTCTGGGAAATACGCCCCGGCAACGCCGACGAGTCATGAGCCATCGCTCCCAAGGTAAATAGACAGAACCAGACCAACCATCCCACCATGGTCTACCCGGCAGTTGCCCCGCTTCATCCCGGAGATAGTATTCAGATTTGGCAGTACCTACAAAATAGTATTCTGCCCCACTTAACCAAGCGAGAAGCAACGGGACAATATCCCCGATCGCCAAAATCACTCCCCCAGATTTGCGCCAACTCCGAATCGATCGCCATTGTCGCCACAAAAGTTGTAGTAAGCCCCCCCGCAGGTCTCGCCATAACTGTCTGCCATCCATGTAGATAAACCCCCCAGAGGGCATGGTTTGGGTCTGTCCAGCAAGGGGAATCCCAATAGCCAGATAAGCTCTACCTTCACCCACCAGAGGCAGGGCGGCTAACTTTGGGGCTTGGGGATGGTGCTGTAATTGTTGGAGGATTTTACTGGCGA